>JBKGHK010000001.1:0-68401 GCA_046520375.1 Pyxidicoccus sp. 3LFB2 | reverse complement strand
GCTCTGCGTTTCGCGCTGCGCACCACCTTGGAGCCGTGGCGCCCGCCCGGTGCGCGCTGGCGGCCAGGGCCCGAGCCGAGCACCACCTCGGGGCGCCCCGGGATGCGCAATCGCGCGCACAGGCTCGGGTCTTCAGACCTGGCCCTCGTACCCTCGCGTTGCCCACTGCCGCGCCGGGAGTGCGCTCGGGGAGGGCTGACGCGTGTTAGGCTCAACCCATGCGGTTACGCCCCTTGCCACAACTTCCCGGGCTCTTGCTAGCGCTCCTGTCCATGGCGGCAGGGGCGGCGGACTCAGAGACATCCCCCCGCCCCTCCCTTCAATTTCGCCGCGTGCCCCTCACAACCAAAACCGAGGTGGTGCGCGTCGCACCGGGTATCCCCACCACGCTCACTTTCGACGCGGAGATCAACCAACAGGCCGTAAGGAGGGATGCCCCGGCTCGCGTCAGACTGCTGAGCAGTGGGGATCGCTCCGTCACGCTGGTGGCCGAGGGCGAGTTGGGCGAAGGGGTGATGCTGCGCGTGCCCTTCCTGAATGAGCCCACCCTCGCAGAGCCCGCCTTTAAGCTCGTCACCGATGCGGACGTGATGGACTCGCAGGTAATGGTTTACCGCAGCGCCAATGCGCCGGAGTTGATGCAAGCGCGGTTGACCGATTTGGAGGCCCGCAGCGCCGCGTGCGAGGCGGAACTCTCCACGCAACGCGAGCGCGGCAAGGCCATGGGCCCCGCTGGTTGGGTCCTGTCGGGTCAGGCAGGGAAGACGGGCGTTAGCGTCGCTAAACTCAAGCGGTGGTTCGACTCGGGCACGGCGGGTGTGAAGGCTCCAAGCGTCCGCCGTTTCCAAGCGGATGCGTGGGTGGTGCTCGCCGTGGACGTGCGGAACGAGTCCGGGCAGCCATGGCGGCCTGGGCGGGCATGGCTGGAGAGTGCCACCGGCAGCCGCGTGCAGGCGCGCATGGTGAGCATGGCGCCGGAAGTGCTGGCGCCCGGCGAACTGGGCCGCGTGGTGGTGGAGTTCGACGAGAAGCCTGGGCGCCCGGGAGAAGTCTTCGGGTTGGTGGTGCAGGACGCGGACGGCGCCCGGCCCCTGTCCGGTACGGGCGTGGTGATTGAGGACAAACCGCAGGAGAAGAGCGGCCCATGATGAACGCGGACCCCCCCAACTTCCTCAAGCCCGGCGCCCACCTCGATACCTACCGGATTGTCAGGTGGAAGGGCGGTGGCGCCTATGGCGACGTCTACGAGGGCGAGAAGAAGGGCAAGCCCTATGCCCTCAAGCTGTCCAAGCACCGCCACACCAGCGACGACCCGGGCAAGACGTACCAGCGCCAACTGCGCGAGTTGGTGTGCCTTGTCCAACTGGATCACCCCAACATCGCCAAGGTGCTCGGCTGGACGCGCACCGAGGCGGGTTACGGTTATCTGGTGTTGGAGTACGTGGACGGCTGGACGCTGGCCGAATGGCTCCAGGAAGAGCGCCCCACCTTCCAGCAAGTCCTGCGCGTTTTCGCCAGGCTGGCCGATGCGCTGGCGTATATGCACCGCCAGGGCGTGCGGCACCGGGACCTTTCGCTGTCCAACGTCATGGTGCGCAAGGCGGACGGCGAGCCCATCATCATCGACCTGGGGGCGGGGGAATACTCCGGGGCGCACGAGTTGACGGATGCGCCCTTGCCACCGGGCACGCACCGCTACCGCTCGCCCGAGGCGGCTGTCTTCCTCAAGAAGCACCAGAATGACCCGAGCGCCCGGTACGACTTCCCGCCAGAAGATGACTTCTACTCGCTGGCGGTGTGCCTCTATGACGCGCTGACGGACGCGGAGCCCGCGCGCCGGGCGGACGCACGCAAGGCGCCCCGCCTCAACGTCAACAGCCCCACCATGGCGCCGCTGCCCGCCCGCCGCGTCAACTCGCGCGTGCCGGAGCCGGTGAGCGCATGGGTGGAGCGGTGGTTGGTGCGTGACTTGGAGAAGCGGCGGCCCGCGTTGGCTGCCATGCCCAGCGCGCTGGAAGAGCTGGGCAGGCAGGGCGGCGCGGAGTGGCTGGACACCGTGCAGCCCCTTTCGGAAGAGGGGGGCACGGTCCCCGAGCGCACCCAAACCGGGAAACGGCGGCGCGTTCGGGCATGGGCCGTGGCCGCCGCTGTGCTGGCCGCTGTAGCGATGTTCGCGTGGCTGCGCGTGGCCCTCTCACCGGAAGCGCCGCCGTCCCGGCCCGCGCCGGAAGCTTCCAGCGGCCCGCGTGCGGCGGCCCCGGAACCGCCACCCTCCCGGCCTACGCCGTCTACCAGTGCAGTACCGTCCCCGTCCCAGGTGCCCCTCGTTGCGAAGGAAAGTCCCTCTGTGAGTGCCCCCACGAATCCGCCCCCGAGCCCGACTGCCGTGAAGAAGCCGAAGAAGGCCGCGCCCGTCGTCAGCCCCGAATTCCTCAAGCAATGCGCCCTGGTGGGTGCGAGTGCCGCCGCGTTGATGGGCTGCCCCGCTTCCCAGGTGACGCCCACGCGGGAGGCGTGCCCCGCAGCAGCCGTGCGAGCCATGGAAGAAAGAGCGCTAGGGCGGGCGAGTAGTTTCCCCATCACCGTTGACCCGAAGCAGCCCGATGCCGTGAAGAACACCAAGGAGTGCAAGGACCGGGGCAACTGGCGCGCCGACATCGGGTGCTTCGCCATTGTGGGCGATGGGCAAATCGTAAGCGTCGTGGCGGAAGAGGGTATCTACGGATTGCCCGGGGGCACGCGGCTCTACGGCCAACTGTGGACGAGTGGGGACGAGGTGGTGGGCCGCTACACCCGCGCCGTGTATCCCCCCGGATTCGACGTTGGAAATTCAGGTTGGGAGCGCGACTTCCCCGTCTGCATTGCGCTCAGCCAGAACGGAGGTGAGAAGACGTTGCCCGGCTCCAAACCCGGTGCCGCGATAATCAGCGCAAAGCCGGAGGCGCGCGCCATTTTTGGGCAGTGGCCCTGAGGGCATGGCGTAAAGGCTCTTTGCAGAAAGCGGCCCCAATCGCTTTAGCAACAATGTTGCGATAACTCGGGCCTCAAACCTGGGGAGTCGTTCCCTTCTGGGACGACTCACCCGTAGTTTCCTCCCTGCATTCGCGCGGTGTCCGTCGCCGCGCTTCCAGGAAGGAAACGCCCTCATGGCTTACGCCGGTTCACCGTGGTTTCCCCCGGGGACAATCCTCTTCTCGCGTGGAAAATCCACCTACGAAATGGTGGAGGACTTGGGGCCCGGCCACCATGGCGAGCGCGTGCTGGTGGCGCGCCATCGCGTCAAGGGCGACGCACGCGGGAGGGTCATCCTCAAGGCATTGCCGCTGCCCGCCGTCACGTCCGAGTTGAAGCTGGCGCGCAAGCGGCTGGAGGAAGAGGTACGGCTCGCCAGCTATCTGCGCCACCCGAACATCGGGCGCGTCTACGGCATGCACAAAGTGCAGGGCGCCCTGTATGTGATTACGGAGTCCGTCACCGGGTGCTCGCTCAATACCCTGGTGGAGGTAGCGCTGACGCATGAGCGCTACTTTCCCGAATCCTTCATGCTGTACGTGGGCGCCCAAGTGGCCGGGGCCCTGGCGCACGCGCACGCCTGCCGGAGTGAGAAGGGCGAGCCGCTGAACATCGTCCACCGCGCGATTGACCCGGTGCGCATTCGCGTGACGCTGGCCGGGGAGGTGAAGCTGATGGATTTTGGCCTCGCATCCGCGCGGCTTCCGGGTCAGCGAAGCACCCGCCGACCCGGCGCAAGGGGAGAAGTCTATTGGGCCTCGCCCGAGGCGCTCCTCGGGCTGGCCGAGGATGCGCGCTCGGACCTGTTCACGCTGGGCATGGTGCTGGTGGAGTTCGCCACCGGGAGGCACCTGCTCAGTGCGCCCGACATGCTGTTGGATGGCTTGTGGGCGCTGGTCCCCGAAGCGGAGCGGGAGCGGCTGGGTAGCGCGATTGCCCGGGTGCAGGATGAATGGGACGGGGTGGACCCGGAGGAAACCATTCTGCGGGCGGCTACCTTCACTACGGCGGACGTGGACGCGGCAACGCAACGACTGTCCGAGCCCACTCGGGCCGTGTTCCGCAAGTTGCTGCGCCGGGAACCGGCAGAGCGCTACCCGTCCGCACTCGCGCTGCAAGAGAAGTTGTCCAACGTGCTCCGGGAGCGCGGGGGGTACAGCGCCAAGCATGCGGCAGACGAAATCCAGGCGGCAATGCGGCGGGCGGGCGAAGCGCGAGCCGATGAAGAAGAAGGAGCGCAGAGCGCGTTCTGCGAGGACACCATTACGACGGAGCCGAGTCCTCCATGACGGAGCCTGGGAGCGTGGCGCGATGGATCAGAGCATCGGCACGCTGCGCCGCCTGTGCGTGGCGCTCGGCGTTCTTGCTGATGTTGATGTTCTTCAGAAAGCGCGGGAATCTGGTCACGTCGTTTTGAGGGCTTGACTTCGAGCCAGTGCACACCAATCACTGGCCGATGGCCGGACCCCTGGAAAACTGGTCGACCTGATGACCAGGAACCTGCGCCTTCTCGCGACCGCCAACAGCTGACGAGACTTGCGGCCTGGTATTCTTCGGGGTGCCTGGCATCACGCTTCAACCCGTGCAGCCGCAAGACGCATGGACTTGCCGCCTCCTGCGGCGTGCGTCCATCCTTGGTCAGCGTTCGCTGCGCACGCTGACGTTGGTTGCTGCCAAGGTGGAGCCCGGCGCGAGGAAGAAGCGAGCGCGGTAGTCCGGAGTGCAGCACTGCGCCGGGAGCTGGGATTCCGCCTGTCCCGCGCGCTGTCTCCGGGCTGGAGCACGTAGCATCACCCACGACTTGGAGCCCTCATGCATCGCGGATGGCCCACCCTGTGCCTGCTAATGACAGGCTGCACACTCTGCACGCGGATGACGCGCCCTGCGCATGCTCCACCCGAAGAAGCGGCGCAGGTGCGGTTTCCACTTGACCTGTCAGCGGACACTCGGGCCGTGGTTTCAGGGGGCATAGTGACGGCCATGCAGCTTTGCTTAGAAGACTTCATGTCCCTAAAGGCAAAGCCCTACCAACGCGCCACCCTGAAGGACGTATGCCTCTACCGGCGCGAGTCCTACGAGGCACCTGCATCATCGAACACTCAAAAGGGCATGTTCTTTATCAGCGTCAGACTGCAGCCTGGGGTCTGCGAAGCGTACGACCCGATTCTGGACATGGGCGCGACCTATACGGTGGACGTACTGGGCACCGAGTGGGCACTACAGTCCCGAGATGTTGCTCGGCGCGGGCAAGCCGCAGGCAAGCCGGTGGTGCTTGGCGCGGGCCGTGGCCGCCGCTGCGCACCGGGAGGGCGTCACGGCTCCGACGTGGTGCCCGGCGCGGGCATGCCGCACAGCCCCAGCGAGCTTGCGCCCAGACGTACAATGTGCAAGATCATTAGCGCACTGCCTGTTTGACTTGCGTTGATCTACGTAAACTGGGCTCCGAGGAACCAACATGAGCGTCACAATCTACTGTTTCTACAACAATAAGGGTGGCGTAGGTAAAACCACACTCTGCCAAAATGCAGCCGCTCTCTACGCCGAGAGTCATCCCAAGACTCACGTTCTAGTTATTGACATGTGCCCTCAGGCGAACATCTCGCAGTTCCTGCTAGGGGGAGGGCATAAGGGCTACCAAGTAAACCAAGCACTCCAAACCGCAGCCTCACGAAAGAACGTAGTTGGGTTTGTAGATTGGCTACTCAAGGGAAATTCTGGGTTTTCCGCAACAAAGAGCACCTATACCACTCAGGTTTCCAAGCACAACTCCAGCGTGCCTGAAAACTTGTATCTCATCGCGGGGGACAACTTTCTTGAGTCGTTGTCGTTAGCGCTGAACTACGCTGTCATCAACCCAGCCAACATCCGAGCTTGGGAAGAGTACATGACGGCAATCCGCAGATTGTGCGAGTACGAGCACTCGATATCTGGCTTCAAGAAAACCGTCGTCTTCATCGACTGCAACCCCAGTTTTTCTGTTTACACGCAGATGGCGCTGCTGTCTTCTGATCGGCTCGTGATCCCCATGATGGCGGACTTCACATCCATTGAAGGCATCAAGGGCATTTTCGCAATGCTCTATGGTAAATACCCGTCGCAGGCAATGCAAAAATACGCAGAGAACGTGATTACATTTACAAAGCAGGTTGATAACTTCAAGCTCACTCTGCCAAAAATATTCGAGTTCGCATTCAACAACTACACAGTCAAGGCCGGAATCGCAACGGCGTTCCAGGCGCTCCGGAGCGAACTAGCCGATTTTTGCTATGAGCAGTTCGTCAACTTTCCTGATCTTTTCGCCACGACCGATTCGCCTGTCACAGATCTCAGCCACTGGAGCGATGTATTCGTGTCCGATGTGAAGGATTTTCATACAGCCGGGAAGGTGTCGGCGACTCTTGGGATTCCTCTCCATCTTTTGCCGCAACGGCAAAACTATACAATGCCTGACGGAACTGCGGTTAATGTGCCGCCCGACAACTACAGGCAGGCGGTCGCGGATATTCACAAGTTTGTCTCGAAAATTCAATAGAGGGTATTGAGCCGCAGCATGCAACCGAGAAGAGTAGGCGCAGCCCGTCCTGGTCGGCATCACTCGCGGGCTCATTGTTACGGAATGTCGGGGGCGGCCTGAAAGGCCCCGACATTCTCGAACAGTCTTGCGCGGGTCGAATCCAGTGCGGCGAAGTAGGCTGCCTCTTCGCTCCGAAACGCCTGCCTCCTTGCTCCTGTTCAAAATCCGCTAAGCGGCCAATCGTGATTCTCGAATAACTACTCACGAGAGGCCGCCCGCTCGCTCGGGTTCCGACCTGTACCGGGAAACAGAATTCTCCTCATGACTGTGGGCTCCGACTGGCTACGAGGCGCTAACCACCTGGAGCCACAGCGACTCTCGGCAGTGGTGCCCACCGTGCACTCGGTAGGCACCTGCGGCCAACGTGGCGCCCAGCGCGCGCGTGGGGCCTCAACCGCCCCAAGGAAATGCTCGGCGCGGGTGGCATCCTCCGCACCGGGTAAGGTCCACTGCTCATAGTCTGTTTTGGTATGCGGCCTTGCCGGTTCCACGCCCGAGGAGCAGCCTGCCAAGAATGGAGCCTACCTCAATATACTCTCAGTCTCCGCCGTCTTGGCACGCTCCAGCGAGCTTGGCGCCCGGTGTCTGATGTGGGCTACGTTGCCTGGGCGGGCGAACCTCATTGGTCGCGGCGCCCTCATTCGCCGTAATAGTCCTTTAGTTTCGCACGTGCACGCTGGATTTGCTTGTCGATCTTCTTGCGCCTGCTGCGTTCTTGCTGGGTCAAATGTCCATTCTTGCGTTTGCGCTCTATTCCAGCGAGTCGGTCAACTGCCTCTTGGCGCGATAGTCCACTGGGGACAATGCGACTGGCTCCCTCCTCTGCAGAGAAATCGATTTTTACTAGCAAGTGATCCAGAACGCGGAGCGTGATGAGGTCTGAGTCAGTGGCGATTTTTCTGCCCAAGCGCTTTCGCATTGCAACAAATGTTGTGCGGAAATCTCCAGCAAATACTCCCGCAAGGCGCTTCGGCAACCACGGAAATTTGTCAATGTGATGAAGATAGTGGGGGAATACGTCAAGCATCTCTACAATGGAAGCTGCATTTCCCTTCGAGGCGCGCTCGCAGGCGCACTCCGAAACGGATCGGAAGAAGGGAAGATATGGGGCGATTCCAATTATGACTGGCTGCCAGCGCGCTTGGTTTGAAAGAACATGAATGGGAGTTCCGCCTGGAGTGCTGAATCTGCGCATCCAGATAGGGATATCGCTTGCGCGCAATAGCCCTGCTCTTGATATGGTGCTGAAGCTGTCGTCTCTAAGTAGGGAGCCCGAGTTCTTGCGGCGCTCGGGGCGCAACCGCTGCCCGATGAGTGGCGCGAATGCGTAGTACGCACGAGTGACGAAGAGGCTGCGAAGTTGCTCAAGAATCCATGGTCCGTGTCTTGAGTGAAGCAAGACTTCAGGGAATGCCACTAATAGCTCAAGCAGCACAACGGGTTGCCTACGGCTGAAAGCCTCCATGGCATATGCCACGAGCGCATCGACGAACTCTACATGTTGTGGCTTTTCGTTAGGGGATGGCAGCGTTCGAATGTCCATGAGCAGGTGCTCTGCATCTAGGCCGAGTTGCTTTCCGAGGCTTCGGATCCATCGAGGGAGCCTGGTTCTAGATGGCATGGTTTCTTGTGGCGCCGGTCGGTGCTTCATGGCCTTTCCTAGGGTGGGCGAATATGTCTCCATCCCATAAGCCCGGCAGGGCGTACTTTGGTCGTGACTCTCGCGAGGTCAGAGCAGCGAAATCAGAAGTCTCATGGAGGGTACACCAATGAAGAGAATGGTGCAGTTCAACGAAAAGACGCCTAGGAAGATGCTGCTGATCAGGCTGCCTACGTCGAGCAAGCAGGCGTTCAGGGTGGCGGCGGGGTTCGCTCTCCTCGCACTGACGTTGAGGGTCTTTGAGAATCAGAAGTAGAAGAGATGGGCCGCCGCGCGGGGACACAGTTCCCGCGCGGGACCTCTTGCCAGGGGGCCGAGTAACCGGTTTGCGCTGAGGAGGGCCGTACGCAGGGCGGAGGAGACTCCATACCGTGCGGAAGCGCGGTGTGCGGGTGGGCATCCCAGGCGCCCGGGATGATGCTCGGAACTTGCTTCCATCGCGCACCATGCAAAGTCCACGGCGCTCCGAGATGACGCTCGGCGTGGATGGCTTCCACCGCGTAACGGGTAGGCACCACAGCCCGAGGCGCCCCATGCCCCACGGCGCGCAGTTCGTACTGCGTAAGCCCGTGCGGCTAAACGGCCGATCGTGATGTTCGCACGACCTCAGGCGGTACGCCTGAGGTCACCTCGGCGCAGGCTTGGACTGGCAGAGCGCTGGGCGTTGCGTCCGGCGAGGTAGGCATGCACCCGGTCCATGAGCCGGGCCATGGTGCGGCAGCGGTGATTGCGGGTGACGTTGGCGTGCAGGTCCAGCCACACGCGCTCGATGCGATTGCCCTCCGGGCAGTACGGCGGCAGGAAGTGGAGCACGATGCGCCCACCGAGCTGCGCGAGGGCCTTCTGGGTCTTCTTGCTGCTGTGGACCGAGGCGTTGTCCAAGATGAGGTGGATGCGGCGAGCCCGTCGGTACTCGCCCGCCAGGCGCCAGAGCAGTTGGATGAAGAGGTCACTGGCCTTGGACTTGCCCTCTACCCACGTCAGCTTCCCCGTCCGGGCATTCAGCGCTCCGGCCAGGTAGCGCTTCTGGTTGTTGCCGGGCGTTACCACCACGCGACGCTGCCCGGGCAGGCACCAGTCGCGTCCCACCTTGGGATTGAGGTGGATGTCCACCTCGTCCACGTAGAGCACCGGCTCCGAGGGCGGCGTGTATATCTCCAGGCACTTCAATTCGTAGAGCCGGCGGCGGCGCTTCCACCCGGGCCAGGGACAGAGAACGATGGGCCGGGCCGCCTTGATCCGGGCGCCGAGCGAGGCCAGTGTCCGGCTCATGATGGCCACTGACACCTGCGGCAAGCCCCGACGCTGAAGTTCCAAACAGAGCAACTCTCGCGTCCATGTGGGCCGGCACCAGCCCCACTGCGCGGGCGTGCCCTCCAGGACGCGCGAGAGTTTCTCTCGGAATCGCTCGTCGACCTTGGGACGGCCGTTGCCCTCCCGCCTGTCTCGCAGGGCTTCGCGTCCGCCCTCGCGGTAGCGACGCACGGCGCACACGACGGTGGAGGTGGCGCAGCCCAGCACCTGGGCGGCGGCGTTGCACGACGCTCCGCGTGCCACGGCGGCCACCGCCATGCACCGCCGCAGGGTGGGCAGGCAGCCGCTCTTCTCGCCCCATCGCAGCAGCGACTGGCGCTGCCGACGACTCAACCAGAACCTACCCTTGCCCTTGGGCAGGGCCTTCTCGCTCTCAGGTTTCCTGCGCACACAGAGCCGAACGGGAAGCGTCCCTGCCGCCTCTTCCCGCCCGCTCCGCGCCTGCTCGCTCCCCAACCGCGATCGAAGATCGCGAACGTTGGTTTAGAGGCCATCGCCGCCGTCCTTGGGGACCAGAGCACGCGAACCACCAGCCTCTACTACGACGGCACCTAGGTCCCACCGATGGTAAGCGTCCCCATCAAGCTGCAGCACCCCGAGGACCCGGCGACTTTGCGCACCGCGCGAACCGGTTGATGAACTTCCGCTGGCCTATCTCGCGCGGCGCGACAAGATGGATGCCGATGCAACCTCAGAGCGTGGAGTGCGAAACGGTCAGCCGTGACGAGGTTGGGCGGGTGCGCCATCTTCTCGATGGGATCGTCTTTGTCTGGCCAATGGCCAATGGCGTCCGTATCGAGGGGGATATCAAGGCCATTTGGCGATCAGTCGCCCTTTCCCTCTTCGACATCATTGTGCTCATAGGGGTGGATGCCGAACACGCCCCCCTTGTTGACATCCTGGAGCGCTTGGAGGTTGCGCTTTTGAAGCAACACAAGGGTTCAGACCTCTAGGCCAGGGACACCCGATGGTGGGCTTGGCCGCCTTGAGGCCTGCCCCGAGCCGCGCGAGCGCACGGCCCATGGTGGCCACAGAAACGCGCTGCCGCCCGCGCCGCTCCAACTCCAGCACGAGCAATTCACGCGTCCAGGTCGGGCGGCACCAGCCCCAGTCCTCGGGTGTGCCCTCCAGGGCGCGCGCCAGCGCCGCCAGGAAGCCCTCATCCACCTTGGCCTCGCCATTGCCCGCGCGTCTATCCTCCAGCCCCTGACAGCCCTCCTCTCGGAAGCGGCGCACCGCGGAGGCCACCGTGGAGGCAGCGCACGCCAGCGCCCGCGCGGCGCCATGGCACGTCTCCCCGCGAGCGACAGCCACCACGGCCATGCACCGCCGCAGGGTGAGCGGGCAACCGCTCCTCTCGCCCCAGCGAATCAACGAGCGGAGCTGCCGCCGCGACAGACGAAGCCTACCCTTCCCCTCGGGCAGGGCCTTCCCGCACTCAGGTTTCTGCGCACACAGAGCCGAACGGGAAGTGCACCTGCCACTTCTTCCCGTCGGCTCCGTGCCCGCCTGCTCTCCAGCCGCGAGCGAGAATCGTGAGCGTCGGTTTAGAGTCGTTGCTAGCCGTAGCGACCGGGTGTTGCTATTGCCGCGCAGGGTGTGCACGCGCAGGGGCCGCGCCTTGCCGCCCACCTCAAGGGCGGGGCCGTGGCAGACGTCCCCTTGCCATAGCGCCATGGGCCGTTCGGCCTGCCACCTCAAGCGGGTGCGGCTGCCGGCCGAGTCGCGCAGCGCCACACTCGGTCCAGCCCCTCCTGCCGGAAGAGGCGGCGGACGGTGGAAGCGGAGACGGTCCTGGCTGCATGCGCCCATCGGTCACCAGCGTGCGCAGGATGAGCGAAGCGGAGGCGGACGGCCACTCCCGGCGGATGTCGCACAGCAGCTGCCGCAGCGGGCCCGGCACCTGCTGCGCTTGGTCTTTGTCGCCGGTGCCCGAGCCACGAGCGCGGCCGCCGCCCGTGCGGCGACGCGACGGGCACTCCAGCCCTCGGGGAGGGGCAAGGGGGCAGCGCGCCGAACAGCCCGCCGCGTGGCAACGTCCGTACCCACGCGGCCAGGCCCACTACCCGCCAGGGACTCACCTGGACGCACACCTGGGCCGCCGACCGCTCCAGCAGGCCGAAGAGCGCCACGGTCAGGGTAATGGCAGGTGCCGAGTACAGCCGCTGCGTCAGTACCTCCCGGGGACACACCGCGCAGGTGACTTGGCACGCGGTGCACAGGTAGCGGCGCACTCCGACCACGGGCGCCAGCGGCACCTCGCCCTATTCCACCGGTCCGAGCACCTGCCGCTCACGCCCCCGTGTCCGTGCAGCACCAGGGTCGCCCTCACCGGGCGACTGGCCGCACCGCACCCCGGGCAGCGCGTAGGCCGCACCTGCTCGACGCACGGCACCTGCGCCGCCCAAGACTTGACGCCCACCTGGCTTCGGATAACTCCTCGTGTGTCCTGCGGTCCTCTCACCCACTTCCACGGGGCATTGGTGAGGAGAGGGCCCCCCTCCCACTGCCTACTCGCTCCAGCGCACGGCTCCGGCTCCCAGTAGCAGCACTGCGCCGCATCCCGTCCTCTCTTGGCGCCGAGCGGACACCCTCAATGGCAACACGCAAGAAACCGTCTCGCTGATGGACGGCGAGCCCTGCTACCGCCGCTCCCCATCATCCTGTCGGTTCGAAAACGAGGCGGTCTCCCTCAACCACCGTGCTCGGCAACAGTGTCGAGCATGATGCCGCTGCTTGCGGGAGCGTGGTGTGCTGCCCCTGCGCCGGACAGCCATACAAAGAGGAAAAGAGGAGAAGAGGAACTAGGTAGCGGCTAAATGGGATTAGTCTAAAAATACGGCTTTCTTGATTCTTGCTTGCCATTCCTCGCTAGAGCCATTCACGCCTGGGTCGCTGCGGCCCCACTCAACTACGCCTGCCTGCCCAACTTGCCACCAATATTACTGGGGGAGTAGGGTTAGAGCGTGAGACCGACATCCCCAGTGTGAGCAAAGGCGTCCAGGGGATCCACAGGTGAACTGCGACTAACATGCAAAATAGCACCGCAGCCTCATATCCCAACCTGCTCACATCCAACGTGCTGTCTGCAGCGAACGCATCCCAACGGTCTGCCGACTACACCATCAAGGGATTCCTCTATCAGTTCAACAAGACGATAGAAGAAATCCTCAAGTCTGATCTCGATGAAGAAGTGACTGTCGAAGGAATCGTGGAAGACATAGATATCTTCGGCCCCAATAGACGCCAAGCCATCCAGTGCAAATATCACGAGGCCCAAGCTCAGTTCAGGCCAAGTCTCATGTACAAGCCGCTGCTGCAGATGATGGACCACTTCCATAAAAACATGGAAGCCGGCATCCAGTATAGGCTGTATGCGTTTTTCCCGAGCAAGCAAAGCGGCGAAGTCTGGGTGCCTAGTCAGGAAGAGCTTGAGGAAATACTCTCTACTGAAGACAAGAAGCTTTCGGGCTTGGCGCAGGCCCTGCGAGGGAAAGTCAATCTAGACAGGTTTATCAGTGTCTTTTTGTGCGAATTCGGCTGCAGATATGAAGAGCTTGTCAAGCGGACTTGTCAGGCTTTCGAGCAGAATGGCGTGTCGAAGGACGATATCGAAGCGCTGGCCTATCCGAACGCGATAAACGAAATCGCCAAACTAAGCATCGCTCACGTTCCGGAACATCGAAAAACAACCAAGCGAAAGCTTCTCTCTCTTATCAAGTCCATCAAGCGGGTTACGCTTTCGCGGTGGACGAGAGAGTTGCAAGCAAGAAGTGCCATTCTTAAAGCAAAGCGCGCAGAACTCAGGATGGGGCTGAATAGGAATGTTCGGGCGCGATATTTCGTAATCTCCAGCAAGATCGAAAGATTCAAGGATGATATTGTGGTTTTCATCCAAAAATACTTCGACACCTATCACTACAAAGACGCTCACACAAAGCCCCCTGTCTTTCTGCTGGACTGCTCCGAGGAAGAATTCAGCGACTTTACAAGAAGAATGATGGAGAAGCGCCTGTTCATGCAGACGGGTTTTGCCGGGCCAACCTTTTACAAAGAGCAGTTTTTTAGGCCTAGCATAGCAAAGCGCGATGTCCGTGTGACTAGGCTAGGGTTGGACCAAACGCTTCTTCAAGACCCGCAGTGCGATGATCTATTTATTGTGAGTGACACTGACTACACGGAAATTGTCGCTCCAGGCACGAATATAGAAAAACTCGCAGTCAACAACATTCAAGAACTCGAATTCCTATTGGGTCTACGAAATGCCAGCGAATAAAATCGGCAGAGTCGTCTCTTGCGCACCCAACTCCATCATTGTGGAGATTTCCGATCTCCAGATTTTCGAGGAGCATAAGCAGAGGCTTCAGGTCGGGAAGTACATCCAGATTGCCGACGGCAATCGAGACTACGTTCTGGCGGTAATTCGAAATATCACGGGAATCAATGACACAAGGGATGGCACTCCGAGTTGGAGATTCAACCTTGAGTGTCAAGCCATAGGGGCACTCAGTGATGGCGAACACTTCGTGCGTGGAAGCGTGCTTCTCCCTGTACCCACAGAGCCTGCCTTCGTAGTCGAGGATAATATCTTCGAGCTAATCTTTTCTGAAAAGGATGAGTTTAGCTTTCCTCTTGGCTCGCTCTCCGTGAACAAGCAAATACCATTCAAGGTTAATGGCGACCGCTTCTTCGGAAAGCACATTGCAGTCGTCGGCTCCACTGGGTCGGGCAAGTCCTGCACGGTGGCTCAGATTCTACATCAGGCGGTTGGCATTTCTGCTCGGACCAACAAGCATGTCTCCGCACAGAAGAATTCACATATTATAATCTTCGACATTCATTCAGAGTACCACGTCGCATTCAGACTTGACCCTGAACAGAAGTTTTCGCTCAATACGCTCAATGTCGACAAGCTTGCCCTTCCGTATTGGCTTATGAATTCGGAGGAGTTGGAGAGCATATTTATCGAGAGCAATGAGGAAAATTCGCACAATCAGGTCTCTCAGTTCAAGCATGCGGTCATTGAGAATAAGCGCAAGCATAATCCGACGTTAAAGGAGATTACATATGATTCTCCGATCTACTTCTCCATTCGAGAAGTTCTCTGGTACATAAAAAATGTGAATCGCGAGGTGGTTAGCAAGGTAGACGACTGTCCCAAGCTCGCTGATAAAACTCTTGTCACTCAGAGGGAGAAGGTCTACTTCGAAAAAGAGCACGAGTTTATAGCAACATCTCGCTCCAGCGATTCAGCGGCGTCAAATGGGCCTTTTTATGGTCAATTTAATCGCTTTGTCTCAAGGCTGGAGACCAGGCTAAACGACAGCAGGCTGAAGTTTCTTCTGGACCCCAGAAAGAGCGATGAGCGCGAGTATCGCACAGACGACTTTGATGACTTGGTGAGGCAGTTTCTTGGCTACCTAAATCGATCAAATGTGACCATTGTTGACTTGAGTGGAGTTCCTTTTGAGGTACTCAGCATCACGGTTAGCTTGATTGCTCGGCTGGCATTCGACTTCTGCTTCCATTATTCCAAGTTGCGCCACTCGCTTGGGCAGTCCAATGATGCGCCCGTTATGATTGTTTGCGAAGAGGCGCACAACTATGTCCCCCAGAAGGCAAGCGCTGAGTATCGAGCATCGAAAAAATCGATTGAGCGCATTGCTAAGGAGGGGCGTAAGTATGGGCTCAGTCTAATGGTAGTTAGTCAGCGCCCATCGGAAGTGTCGGAAACAATCATGGCCCAGTGTAGCAATTTCGTCGCACTCCGGCTGACGAATGATGCGGACCAAGCCTACATAAAGCGATTGCTTCCCGATAACTCCAGTTCTATTACGGATGTTCTGCCTATTCTCTCGCCTGGAGAGTGCGTGGTTGTTGGTGATGCCACCCTGTTGCCGGCAGTAATCCAGGTAAGCAAGCCAAATCCTGAGCCTCAGTCGCAAGGCGTTCCTTTCCATCAAGAATGGAGGAAGGACTGGGCAGAGGTCGCATTCTCGGATGTAGTGCGACGCTGGAGAAAAGGTTAACGCTCAGTAGGTTAATCCGAGCGCCTGCGGGATGATGTGGGCGCTCTGCATCATGCGGGGTGTATAGGTCCCGCGCTCCACCGTTCCGGTTTGGACGGCTCCGGCGCGGATTTGTTGGCGGGCCTGGGGACCAAAAAAGGACCAAGCCGAGTGGACGCATTTGGACGCACCTGGACGGAAAGCCACCCCCGTTTTCAGAGGGGAAACCGGGCGGGCGGCCTGTGGTCCGAGTAGGGACCAAATCCGCCTGTGCGGCTTCGATTCCCGCCGCCTCCACATTCAGAAGCCCAGCAATCTCACCGGGTTGCTGGGCTTTTTCTTTGGCCTCGTGGCCTCATGTGCCCGCAGTGTGCCCCTCCGGCGTCTCTGCCCGGTGCGGCGTGGAACTGGGGCACGGGCCGGTCGAGCTGCTGCACCGCGCTCTCCCGGGCTTCCGGTGCGAGGTGGGCGTACCGCATGGTCATCTCGATGGTCGCGTGCCCCATCAGCTCCTGGATGACCTTGAGCGGAACGCCCCTCATGGCGAGGTGGCTGCCGTAGGTGTGGCGCAGGTCGTGCCAGCCGATGCGCCCTTGCTCACGTCTGATGTCTGCCGCCCGCAGCGCACGCTGGAGCGGCAGTTTCATCAGGCCATCGGTGAGCGGCTGGCCGTCCTGCTGGCAGAACACGTAGGGCCCGCGCAGGCGCCGGTGTCCCTTGATTGCGTCCACCACCGAGGCTGGCAGGTCCACCGTCCGCTCGCGTCCGCCCTTCGGTGAGCCCGTCACCCCGCGCCAGATGGTGCGCCGCACGTGCAGCTTGCCGCGCTGCAAGTCCACGTCGCTCCACTGGAGGCCAATCAGCTCTCCCTGCCGCAACGGGTGCGCCGCTGCCCGGACCCCATGCCCGGCGAGGAGTCGGAGATCGAGCTCCGTCCCATCTTCGAGGCCGGGGACTTCGGCGCCGAGTTCACCCCGGAGCTGCGCGCCCAGGAGGACCGGCTGCGCGCCGAGCTCGAGCGGAAGGGCAAGTAACCCGGCGCCAGTTTCCCGTGGCCTGTAATCAGAATTCTGTTACGGAAGCTACATCGGTGCTGTAGCGTCTGGGTTTCAGCGCAATCCAAAGGACGCGCCGTGCGTGCCCGGTCCCCCGCGCACGTACGGCCCGTGGTCCTGCGCCGGAGGAGTTCCCTGGCACAGCCCTCGCAAGTGCTCCGGGCCCCCGCGTCGCGCCTTTGTGGCGCGGCACACCTCACGGAGAAGCCCGGATGTCATTGCACGTCGCAGGCCGCGCGCGCCCCCCAGCGCGTGGCCCCTGGTCCTGTCTCGTCCTGCTGGCCCTGCTCGTCACCAGCACCGCGGCCGAGGCCGCGCCCTACCGGACGAACCTGCTGAAGAACCCCGACGCCGAGACAGGAGACCTGTCCGGGTGGACCCTCACCGCCAATGGAGGGGAGGGCTGGGCGGTCTCCAGCGCCGCGGGCAGCCGCGTCTTCCGCACCTCCTTCGCCTGGAACCGCCGCGTCCAGGTGGTGGACCTGCACGAGCAAGGCTTCTCTCCCCAGGCCCTGGCGAAGGCTCCCGTCATCCTCGTCAGCGAGCAGTTCCAGCGGCACTACTGCCCGGACCAGTACTACCTGAAGGTGGAGCTGCTGGACGCGAACATGGCCGTGGTGGAGTCCTGGGACTCCGGCGTGAGGACGAACACCGGCGCCTGCCAGTGGGGCGGAGAGCAGTGGGACACGCTGGCGCACGAGTTCCGCGACTACGACCCGGGCGTGCGGTACGTACGCTGGGAGGACGGCGGCAAGGGCTCCGAGGGGTGGTCCGGGCACTACGGCGTGATGCTCGACAAGGCCTCCCTCGAGGTGCTCGATGACAACCACCCGGCCTACTACTCGAACCTGCTGAAGAACCCCGGTGCGGAGACAGGAGACCTGTCCGGGTGGACCCTCACCGCCAACGGCGCGGAGGGCTGGGCCGTCTCCAACGCCGCGGGCAGCCGCGTCTTCCGCACCTCCTTCGATTGGAACCGCCGCGTCCAGGTGGTGGACCTGTGGGAGCACGGCTTCTCTCCGGCGGCCATGGCGAAGGCCCCCCTCATCCTCGCCAGCGAGCAGTTCCAGCGGCACTACTGCCCGGACTCGTACTACCTGAAGGTGGAGCTGCTGGACGCGAGCATGGCCGTGGTGGCGTCCTGGAACTCCGGGGTGAAGACGAACACCGGCGCGTGCCAGTGGGGCGGGGAGCAGTGGGACGAGCTCCACCATGTCTTCACCGACTACGGCCCGAACGTGCGGTACGTACGCTGGGAGGACGGCGGCAAGGACGCCGAGGGGTGGTCCGGGCACTACGGCGTGATGCTCGACAACGCCACCCTCCTCATCCTGAGCGAGAACCTGCTGGACAACCCTGGCGTGGAGACGGGCGACCTGTCGGGGTGGACCGTCACCGCCAACGGCGGGGCGGGCTGGCGGGTGGACGTGTCGGCACGGGATGGCATCCCCGGCAACCGCGCGCTGCGGACATCCTACGATTGGCTCCGCCGCTCCCAGCTCGTCGACCTGCGGGCCCGTGGAATCCCCGAGGGCACGCTCGACACCGCGCCCGCCATCTACGTGGCGGAGCAGTTCCGCCGCGAGTATTGCCCGGACCAGTACTACATGAAGGTGGAGCTGCTGGACGCGAACATGGCCGTCCTGACGTCCTGGAACTCCGGCGTGAGGACCAACTCCGGGGCGTGCGAGTGGGGCGGAGAGCAGTGGGACACGCTCACGCACGTCTTCACCGACTACGGGCCCGGCGTGCGGTACGTGCGCTGGGAGGACGGCGGCAAGGACGCCGAGGGGTGGGGGGCGCACTACGGCGCCTACCTTGACGGCGCATACCTGGGAGTGCACGACCTGAGCCCGCACGCGCCCCACCGGGAGCAGCAGCGCTCGGTGGAGCCGGCGTCCACGGCGTCCCTGACCGCGCAGAAGGCCTCCAGCTGCGGTGGGGACGGGCAGGCCCCTTGCGACGAGCAGACCTACTCCAACTGGTGCTACGTCCCCATCCTCGGCAACTTCATCTGCCCCTTCACCATGGACACCGAGAAGAAGTGCAACAAGGGCAATGTGCTCGAGGGCGCCGTCTGCCGGGCCAACTCCATCGACTGCTGCAAGCAGGTGAACTACTCCGACTGGGTCGGCGCCAGCCGGTACACCGTCAGCAAGGGGTACTCCGCGCGGGTGCATCTGGCCAGCGCCACCCTGGTCATCCCTCCGCGCAACCCGGCGGTCTGCTCGGGCACCTACCTGAACCAGGTCATGTCCGTGGGGCCCAATGACCCGGCGGTCATGGGCAACCTCATCTCCGACAGCTGGAGCCGCACGTACCCGAACGTCCGGCTGATGATCAACGCCAACTTCTTCGACGTGAACGGCGTGCATCCCTACCGCGACCGCTGCACCAACGCGCTGGGGACCAGCATCAGCAACACGGCGCTCGTCTCGAACGCGGGCACCGTCCACGGCTACGCCACGGAGACGCTGGTGTTCTACACGCCGTCGTACGCCAGCAAGAAGGGGCACCACGCGGACATCCTGACGGGCATCACCGCCCCGGACTCGACGAAGTACCAGAACGCCGTCTCGGGCTACCGCCTGGTGAAGGACAAGAAGTACGTGCCGCAGCCCCCTGCCATCGACCCCGACTGCGCGCGCCCGCGGGCGGCCGCCGGGCTCACGCGGGACAAACACGAGCTTGTCGTCATCGTCGTCAACGGGGGCAACGATGACGGGTGCAACGCCAACGGCAACACCACGCTGAAGGGGCTCGCCGACTACCTCATCCACCTGGGCGTGGAGAACGCGGTGACCCTGGACGGCTCGGGCTCGGCCCAGCTCCTGTACCGGGGCCACGGACAGACCGTCTCCTCGCTTCCGAGTGATTCGCTGGGCGGCTATCCGGGGAAGTTCTTCCGCCCGGTGCCCGTCTTCCTGGGCATTCAGTAAGCAGCCCGAGGCCCGTGAGCGGCGCCTGAGGCCCTGACGAAGGCCTCAGGCGCTGCGGGCCTCGCCGCCCCGCAGCGGCAGCTCGACGGTGAACGTGGCGCCCTGGCCGAGCGTGCTCTCGGCCTTCACCGTGCCGCCCAGCGCCTCGACAATCAGCCGCGAGATGTGACCGGTTGCCGCGAGCTGCTCGAGAGGGTGCGACCCTCAGCCGAGAGTTACTCCTAGAGCGCCTGCTGCGGTGGCCCCAGCGCCGGAGCCAGGCGCGGCGGCTGCTCGAGCAGCTGAAGGTGACGGAGAATGCGCCGGATGACGGCGCCCTGCGGCAGGTATGCCAGCACCCGTCGCGGGCCTCCGCACCTTGGGCACGAGAAGACATCTACTGCGAACGTCCTGCGCAGCAATCCGGCCCGGTCCAGCCTCGGAGCGCGCTGACGCCTCCCGCGGCTGCCCACAGTTGCCGCCCCTGCGGAGGGTGCCTCCTCCTCGGCCGAGGCCGCCGCTGCGGGAAGCGAATCGTCAGGCCATGAAGATGACGATGCCCATCGGCGCCTGCATGCGCGCCACGTGTTCGTCGAGGTCACCTTGCAAGGTCTCCTTGCTCGGCAGCGTGACGCCCCCCGCAGGCACTTTCGACGGATCGACGTGGATGCCGTGCGCTTTCAAGGTACCGACCGGATCGCGCTCGACTTCCGCGCGGAGCGCGTCGTCGCTCGCGAGCTTCTCGATGAAACGCCAGGTGCCCTGCCCTGCCATGGCGAACCCCTTTTTGGGTCGTGATTTCCGCCGTGTTTGTAGCGCATCAGCGCGACGGAATATAGGGCTCCGGGCGAAAATGCAGCGTGTCGCGCGCGGGGTCGACGATGCCGACGCCGTGCATGCCGATCACGCCCGACGCGAGCGCGTCGAGCTCGAGCGTCGCGGCAATGTCGGCGTCGTTGATCGCGGCAGTGTAGAACGCACCGAGCCCGCGTTCGGCCGCCAACAGATAGAACGTCTGCGACAGGTGGCCGGCGTCGAGCAGCACGGCCTTGTACGCCTTCGCATGACGCCGGTATTTCCAGCTGTTGCGGTCGAACCGCGCGACCTGGAACACGCACGCGTGGCTTTCCGCGAAGTACGCCTGTCCGATCGACGCGTCGGTCGCGAATCGCCGCGCTTCGTCTTCGCCCATCGCGCGCAGAAGGTTCAGCGCGTGCGCGCCGGCGTCGTAGTGGTAGAGGCCGGGCGAGAGGCCGTCGACGCGGATCACGAGCGGGTAGGCGTCGATCGGATGCAGCGAGCCGCCCGACGCGCTCGTGCGCTTCACCGCGACGACGCCGGGCGCGAGCTCCTTCACGCCGTGCGTGCCGTAGGTGCCGAACAGCACGCGATTGAAGTCGTCGAGTTTCAGCGTCGCGCGCATGTCGTAGTGGCGCGTCGTGCGCCGCGCCTTCAGCACCTGCGCAAACGAATCGTCGAACGGCGGCAGCGGCAGCTCGACGCGGTCGATCGCGTCGTCGCGGCGGCTGAAGTGCGGCGGGACCGAGCCGTGCTTTTCGACCGCAGCCGTGAGGCGTGCACGATGCGCTTCGTCGCTGTGCTCGCGCCTGGTCTCGTCGCCGACGACACCACTCCAGCGCGTGGCGGCGTGGTATGCGGCCGCGAACGGATGCCAGCCGAGTCGGTCGAGGCGCTCGTCCGCCGCGTCGAGCTCGCTACCCTCGGCGATCAGGATGCGCGCGTCGACCAGCGTGGTCACCTGCTCGGCAGGAATCTCGGCCCACTCGCTCGCCGACAGCCGGCCGAGCAGCGGCAGTGCGTCGAGCGGCACGGCGATCGGCTGCGACGAAAACGGGCAGATCAACTCGACGGCCGTGGCTTCGCGCCAGACCATGTTCCCCGCGAGCAAGGCCGCGAAATCGGGCTCATCGCGATCGACGACCTGCACCACGCAAGCCTTGCGGCGGCGGACGCGCATCAGTCTTCTCCTTCGTCGCAGGCGGCCGCATCGTCGGCCGACGCGTCCTCGAGACCTTTCACGAGATGCCCGTCGAGCCAATTCTCGGCTTCGCAGATGACGCGCATGGCCGGACGCTAGTGTAAGCGCGCGTCGTGCGCCAGGCGAGAGGGCCGACCGAGTTCACGGCAATCCCGATCCGCACGGCGCTTGAATACCGACATGCACGCGCTGATGACCCATTCCGCCACCCCGCCCTCCGGAGCCGCCGGAGAAGAAGACGGCCAGAAACTTCCTGGCCGTCATTCACATCGCCTGCCTCACCATGGGGCTGCAAAACCAGGGACGCCCCCTAGTCCGGCTTGAAAGCTTCGTTGGCAGTCGTGCCAGCAGTGCCAAGCTTTCGACCGCCTCCGACCACGTGAATCCACTCGTTCACCGTGACTGCGGCGACGCCGTGCCGCGGCGTGAGCATGTTCTTCATTCTTCGCCAGGCCTGGGTGGTTGGGTCGTACTCCTCGACATGGGCATAGACGCCTGGGAACTCGCCGCCTATCGCATAGAGCTTGCCGTCCAGCGCCGCAACGCCGAGCCCCCCGCGCGCGGTGGGCATTTCGGGCAGCTGCGTCCAGGTCCTGGTCACGGCGTCATACGCATCCAAGGCAGCGTAGTTTTCGTAAGGAAAGGGTGCGACACGACCGCCGACGACATAGATCGTCGTGCCGATGCTCGCGGCCGCCAGGTGCTCTCGGCCCCTAGGCATCTCGGGCAACATCTCCCAGGTATCCGTTGAGACGTCGTAGGCTTCGTGGGCGTCTCCCGGGAGACCGCCCATGCAGTGGATTTTGGTTCCGACCACGGCGACAGCGAATGCGGCGCGAGGTGAGGCCATCGGCGCTTTGCTAGACCAGGTGGATGAGCGTGGATCGAACTCGAACACCGTCGCAGTGGTGGTGGGGCCATAGCCGCCGATCACATAAAGCTTACCGTTCACTGCGGCGACGCCCGCGTGATCCCGTGGGGCCGGCATCGGAGGCCCTGGCGTCCAGCTGTCCGTAGCGGGATCATAGATCTCGAGGAGATCCAGCGGGAAGTCGTTGTCCAATCTACCGCCGGCCACGTAGATCTTCCCATCGATGACTCCCGCGCCCAGCTCCGAGCGACGAGGATCCTTCATGGGCGCGTGGGCTTTCCACTCGCCGGGAAGAACCGGCTTCACTCCCGCGTCAGCCCCCGCGTCAGCCCCCGCGTCAGCTCCCGGGCCACTGGGCTCTCCCGAGCCGCAAGCGATGAGGGTCAGCAGAACCGCCGGGGAGAGAAGGGTTCGGAGGCGGAAAGGCGTGAGATTCATGAAGTGCTTCATCGTGGGGGCCTCCTCATCAGGGTCCAGGGATTTCCGCTGCTCCCGGCCTTCAACTGGGAGCACTGTCATGGCTTCTCGGGAAGGACAGAACCTCCGCGAGCTCATCGCTCGAAGCGGGTACGGCGAACCCCGCACTTGAGAAGGTGACGAGAACAGCTACTGCATTGCGAAGACGCATTCGCTCTCCCGGCGAACACGGCCTGAAACACGGCCGGCTTGAAGGGAACGAAAAGTCCGTGACAAAGTCGCACGACATCATTTGGAGTTGAACCCCCGGCTGGCGCTGCGGTGGCAAAGCAGAAGCGAGCGCCGCGGCTGGAGTGGGCCCTCCGAATTGACTTCCACGGAGGCAAAGACGTTGGCACGCCCGCCGGCGCAGCCCATCCATGCGCAGGGGATTTGGCCGCGATTCTCGATATGCATTTCGCCGCGCGACGTTGTCGTTCTCCTGGCATCCGCGGCCCCGACCCGGGCCCGGCGCCGCATCCGCCCGTCTCATCACCAGGAGCGCCTCGACCCATGACGATGCATCGAACCCTCCGCCTGCTCGCAGTGCTGACCGTGTGCGCCACCTGGCTGGGCTGCGAGTCCAACACCCCGGAAACCCCAGACGCGGGCACCCCACCAGACGCCTCCGTGCCGGACGCCTCCGTGCCGGACGCCTCCGTGCCGGACGCCTCCATCCCCGAGTGGGACGGCACCTACGTCCCCCTCGAGGAGATGGGCGGCGAGTTCGACTACATCGACCCGGGCCGCCTCGCCTCCTGTGGCTTCGTCCTCCCCGGCGACGGGGGCACCGGCCCCGCCTGCGGCAGCCGCGAGTCCTTCGACCTCACCTCGTGCGAGACCGCCACCCTCGGCCAGCTCTCGCCCACCGGCATCTACGCGGCGTCCACGCGCAACGACGTCAACAGCCTCCTTTTCGTCACGAACAACTTCATGATTTCCGCCGTCGGCGGCCCGGAGAGCCACAACGGCGACCCCATCGTCCAAAAGCAGGTGGACAGCCAGGGCTTCTACCTCTCCAGCCTGCGCACTCTGGCTGACGGAGGCACCACGCTCACCGCCTACGCCGGGTGCAAGGCCGAGAGCGTCCAGCGCTTCACCGGCTGCTTCCAGCGGTGCATCAACGGCGGGGCCCGGCGCTTCCAGGGCACCTTCGAGGCCGAGCGCCTCCAGCGGCTCGGCGAGCCCGAGTCCTCCGGTGGCCTCACCCTCGCCTCGGAGCACCGGGTGGAGCTGGGCTTTCCCTCGGACATCTACGTCGCGAAGAATCACGCCTACGTGGTGTCCCAGGACGAAAGCGACACCGGCCTCACCGGCGGCCTCTCCGTCTTCGACGTCACGGACCGGGCCCACCCCGTCTTGCGCAAGACGGTCACCCTCACGGGCGACAGCTCCTGGAACGGCGTGTGGGCCAAGGACGACGCCCTCTACGTCACCAGCACCCAGCGGGGCGTACTCGTCTACGACATCTCCAACCCCGGCGATCCGCAGTTCGTCCGCAGCCTGCCGGGCGGGGCGGCGAGCGTGCACACCGTGTTCGTGGACGGCGAGCGGCTCTACGCCATGCACACCGCCGACAACCGGGTGCTCATCTACGACGTGAAGGCGCCGCTCCAGCCCGTGCTGGTTGGGAGCCACTCGGTGCCCGGCACCGAACTCGCCTCCGGCATCCCGCACGACGCCTTCGCCTATCAGAACCGGCTCTACATCAACCAGATGGGCCAGGGTTACTTCGTGGTGGACGTGGCGGACCCCGCCAGCCCCAGGCCGCTCGGCGCGTACGAGTACGCCGTCTTCAACAACTGGAGCCACGCCAACGCGGTGGGCACCTTCGCCGGCCGCACCATCGCCTTCGAGGGCGGTGAGGCCAACGGCGCCCACCTGCGCGTGCTCGACGTCACCGACCCCGCGAAAATCGTGAAGATTGGCGAGGCGCGGATGCGCACCCAGACGTCCATCCACAACATGGTGCTGGTGGGCAAGCGCCTCTACGTCGCGTGGTACGCCGACGGCGTGCGCGTCTTCGACGTCGCCAACCCCACCCAGCCGAAGCAGATCGCCCACTACAACAGCTTCCGCGACTCGGACCCGGGTCGCACCGAGGGCCTCTTCGTGGGCGCCATTGGCATTCGCGTTCCGGGCGATGGGTATGTGTACGTGGTGGACGTGACGCGCGGCCTGCTCATCCTCCGCCAGCCGTGACGGAGCGGTAGGGCGCCCGGGCCGGTGGGCGCCCACTGCCCATGAGCCGCACGCCGAGCCGGCGCAGAAGCCTTTCATCTCCAGCAGACACGCGCCTGCCCAGCCCAGCCGCTTTCCAAGGAGGGGCGCGGCAGGGGCCTGGCTCTCTTGGCTGGCTGTGGCGGCTTGAGCCTCAACACCCCGCGCTCTGGGGCGGCCCTTGCGCAAGGGCCAGTTGCGCACTCGCCGTGGGCAACCCCAGGTGCTCCACAATCGCTCTCACCCCTCCTGCTCCCTTCACGGACGCCAACACACTTAAGCCTGCCTCCACACCTCAAGCACGCCAACACATCCAGGGTGAACGGCCTGCGCAGCAGCCCGGCCCAGTCCAAACGGGGTGTGCGCTCCTTCCTCGGCTCCTCCACCGTCGCGGCAAAGGCGGGGCTCTCCTCCTCCTGCCCCGGCTCCGCCCCTGCTTGAGGGAGCGTGGGCATTTACGTTAACTCCATGGAGTCTTCGCTGCTGGAAGGAAGAGCCCCCTCATGTGCACGAGTAACGTGAGATGCAAGCTCACATCCCTTAAGAGAACCTGACGACGTCCTCATCTCTTTCCTGTTCGTTCTGCTGGATCAGCTCCCGGATCCAAGTGATCCGACCGCTTGCCCAGTGCCGAACTTCGGCACGAGAATGTGCGGACCATGATCTGAGCAGCGGCAGCAACGGCTCCAGTTGAGGCACCGCCGAACCCCAATACACTCGAGGATGAAGCCTGGACGACAGTTCATCAAGCACGTACTTCTGGTTGCCAAACTCAGCAACAAACTCTTCGAGCGCCGAATGCCAAGACAAGGTGCCATCCTCGGACTTCGTCACTATTGGCAGCCACTTCATGACAACAGAAGCACGCTCAGATGGGTTTCTACGAGCCCAGTCAAGATACAAGTCGCGGGGAAGGTTATAAAGCAGGCCTGCTTCCAAATGCTTATCATTGTCCAGACCTAGCAGGCTCTCCAATCGATGGCGCACCGTTGCGCTTTTATTCTGAAGGAGACGGGCAACATTAGCCCAGACTTCCTTTGGATGCACACCCATCACTGTTTTGAGTGCGGATTGCACGTCATTCTTAAGTGAGTGAAATACATCGGATTTACGCCTATCGCAAATGCCAAGAAACTGTCGCACGAGAGCCTGTGCGAACTTTCTATCAATGCGGCCATGCTTCGCCAGGACTTTAACCATCTCCTTCAAGTGGTGTCCATCGCCATGGCCACGCAATGGCTTTTCAAACAACTCAGGCGCTACAAGTGCCGCCCTGAGTGTCATGACAAGAGGGCTCGTCAGCTCCTTGCCGCCATGGAGCACCATGGATATGATGTCAAGACAGGCCCAGAGTCCTTCAGGCCCGTGCACTGTTAGCTCTTCCAGCAGCGGGACGATTACTTCCCCAGGGAGATGCTCCATTCCACGCCCGTAGGACAGAGACGCGCACTGCCAAGGCTGCACTTCGTGCGCTTGGAGAAGTGACACGACAAGCTGAATATCGCTTGGTTGGAGTTTGCTAGCACCGATTAGCGAGATCGCATCCTTCTTGAATTTCTCAGAGCGAAGGGCTGCCCGAATACAATCACGTGCCATCTTTGGGTCGCGACCATCCGTACCAGAGATCAGCCCACCAAAGAACTGGCGATTGGGTGTACCTTCCTTCGCTTCTGCCTTGGCGAGTGCCACGACAAACAACTCCCATGGACTGGGGACCAGTTCCGCGAGCCGATGCGCGAAGGAGAAAACTGTCTTGGCATCGCTACTAACAAACCTGTCGAGCGCACGGCCAAGCAGCACAGGATCACCTGCAATTACCTCTGCAACCTCGGTTGCCTTCCGGACAACATACTCAGCATCAAGAAGCGACGGATCTTCCTCGTCATAAGACGCATTGGGATCGTGAAAATCTGTCCGCCAGCCGTACGTGTAAAGGACGGCAAGTTCCACGGGGTCTGATGGCATCAACTCATCGAAGTAGGTCCGGACAGCTTTTCCGAGATCCGCCGGAGCTTTTCTACGGTCGAAGTAAAGCCATTCGTTCACCCCTTTCACTGCCTCGGGCCAGAAACCAATGTATGCGCCAACTCGGGACACCATAACCTTGAGGTCATCGAGCAAGCCCTGGCTTATAAGGCCGCGAATGTGGGAACCTAGAATGCTCTTCGCCCTAGCGCTCAATGACTCGGCGCTAGTAGCGATATCCGTCAGCCGCTTTATTGCTGCTCGATGAAATTCCCATATCTCCCCATAGGTTGTGGGTGCCCAGTCTCTGCGGGGTTCGCCGCTCCCTATTTCCTCGGCCCCACCACTGCGAGAAAAGTGATGGGTGGCTAGCATGGCCCCTAGCGCCTCGACACAGACTTCACGCTCTTTCAGATTATCTGAACGCAACCCATCATCGAGCACAAGAAGGCGCGCCAAAGGCGGGGCCTCAGTACCACTGAGATATAGTTGGTAAAGTTTCTTAAATTGCCCAGTTGCATTGTTGGAGAAGTGTTCCTCAACTTCCGCAGCGGCAAGACGGCGCAAGAGGGTAGCCGCACTATTAAAGCTGCTTTTCCGGAAAGCGAGTTTCTCAAGCGCCCAGATTAAATGTCGGCGCCCCTCATCTACACCTCGCAGGTCCTGATCGCTGAGCCCCCCAAAAACCTGTTGGATCGTTGTCATCGCGAGATCGGGATCGACATGGACGAGATGATCGAGACACTCTGCGCCCGAGTCGGTGTTGAGCACGCTAAGATTGCCTAGCTCATCATTACCAAGGAGTTTTCGCGCGAATGCTTTCGCGTCAGCCGAGGTATCTAGCCAGCGCAGGCGTCGTAGAAGGCTCACTTTCAACCGATGCGGTGCCTCCACGAAGAAAGCCTCAAGTCGGCCATGAGGAAAGCAAGACAACCGATGCGCTCCCAAGTGAGCTGCAAGCGGAATGAGCGTTACCTGCGCGAAATCACCACGCTGAGTGACGATGCCGCGAGATTCGAAAGACTTAATGTGCTCAATAAATACATCATCAGCAATTCCAGCGAGCTTCCGTGCGACAAGGAAGCACTCTTCGGCGACGCGCCCCCTCAAGCCGACCCACTCAAAGAGACTTAAGACTTCGAGAGACCTCTGCGCTTCATCGTTGCGCTGCCGACGACCCCAGATAATTCGATCCAGCACCTGCTCAGCAGAACGTATCGTCTGTCTTCCGGCACCATCCTGCTGTGCCGCAAGAACGGCCATCCGCGGGAACCCCTTTGCGAGTTCTGCAATGAAACGCGTAACAGAGTCGCCTAGGCTGGGCGCTATCGCGCGCGCAATCTCGCGGATCATCTGATCTCCCGCAGATTCTAGGCGTACGACGAGTGTGTCTTTTGCTTGGTTTATCCTGGTCTCAACGTCGATGGTGACGAGGCGCAAGCGCGAACCGCTGCGCTGGGAAATCGCGGCCAACTTCTGATGTGTCTCGTCGGGGCACTCATCCACGACAAGGATAGTAGGAGCTCCAGCATCGGCAATATCAAGGGCAAGTTGCTTGATCGATTCGTCGCCAGCAATTGTCGCGTCCGCATAAATTAGCGACACGCCCTCGATCCCTTCTGATGCTGTCTTATCCCGATTGAACAGTTGGAAAGCAAAGCGGGACTTGCCGAACCCAGACGGCCCTGTGATTCGCAATGCTGCCTTGTCCTCGGCCAGATGCTTCAGCGCGGCCTGAGCAGCCTGCTCAAAGGTCCAAGCGAGCTGCCTGCCGTGCTTGTGCTCATCATCATGAATGAACCGGTTGACTGGAATGAACCGAGGCACGTCACTGGGAACCCAAGGAACATCTGCTATTTCAGATCCCCGCCCCCACGCTTCATGCGTCAAAAAGCCAGCGAGTGGTCGTCGGCGATGAAGTGCTGCAAGCCACAGTGCAACGGGAGGATGAGTGTTAACCCAGTCGGCGATGCGATTTGCGTCATATATTTCAATTGCGGCAGCAGAGCAGAGGTTTCTACGGCATACGCGTATAGTCGATTCAATTGCCTTTCGAAGCTTTTCGATCTTTTGCCCGGTAAATTCCCGAGAGCAAAAAATAATGTAGGCACCGCGCTGAGACAGGACATCGGAGATAGCCGTGCTGAGTGCGCGGGTATCTTTTTTAGACTTGTGACCCGCCTTGGGCTTGTAATCCTTCTTGGGAGCCTTAAGAACCTCTTTCT
Organism: Pyxidicoccus sp. 3LFB2; assembly: GCA_046520375.1. Taxonomy (GTDB): domain Bacteria; phylum Myxococcota; class Myxococcia; order Myxococcales; family Myxococcaceae; genus Myxococcus. Next base: position 39,124 of record JBKGHK010000001.1, on the reverse strand, counting down.
TTACCAATGCTTCCGTCAGATTCTGTGCTTTAGACTGAAATACGCAGAAGCGTGCCGGGAAGTAATCAGTACTATCGGCTCCCCCCTCCCACTTAACCCGACCGTCCTCACCGCCATCGGCAACTGTGATCTGAAGCGGCACCGTTGCATTGCGTAGAGGGATGTCCACGAGCCGGCACTCCGCCTGTATTAGGCGCTTCATGAGTTGGACCAACTGAAGGCTGTCCAGCCTTGATATCTGGTCCGTATCAGCCTCAAAGATCATTGATGAGTTCCCCTCGGAAACCTGTTCGATAAAGACTAGCGGCGACCACTCTTGCTACTGTCGGCATACGCAAATCATACCTCTAGGCTGCCTACAACCGCCGGATGGTGGATGTCAGTAAGAATAGGGTCGCTGTTTAGGGTGGTGAGCAGGTGCAGCGGTGACGAGGAGGGGCGCGGACGGGGTCTCTGAGGCTGTGCATGGGGCCTGTGGAGTGTCCGTGCAGCCCCTGGGGGCACACGTCGGCGCAGGCCGCGCTTCTCGCTGGGGTACGGCAGGGAGTTTGGGCCAATGCGTCCGAGAGGAGTCCCACGTCCTTGGGCAGCACCCACCGCACCCGATGCGGAAGTGACAGCGTCCACTGCCGGTAGGGCACATGCGGCAGCACCTGCTCCACCAAGTGCACTGCCGTCACATGCGCTCGCTTCGCGTTGCAGGCGGGACACACCCTCGTCCCTTGCACGAGAAGGCGACGAGAAGCTCGTCCTTGCAACTCTCGCAGCGCACCCGCGCGAAGCCGTACGCCAGCACTCCGCACTCCAGGTACCGCGCTTACGTGCCGCTCCACGTACCGGGGCAGGCCGCGCCCCACCTCGCTCGCCTCCGCCAGCAGCGTGGCCAAGTTGTCCTTCATCGGCTCGTAAAGCACCGTTCCCTCCGGCTGCCTCTGCCGGTACGCCTACCCGCGCTCCTCCACCCGCTCCTCCCCTGCTACACCTTTCCAGGGCACACGCTCCTCTCCGCCTCCCAAGGTGTTCTCGTGAACCCTGGGAGACCGGGGAACTCAGGCCGCTTGCGTCCAAGCGGATTGCCCCTGTTGGGACGCATGTGCCCCAGTGTGACCCTCCAACGGGGAATTGAACGGGACGAGACGGGACGGGGCGGAGGAACGATCCGGTGTGAGATCAATGCGTTAGCCATAACAGCGCGACCTGCTTGGGGTTTTGCTTCCGCCTTGTAGCGGGTTTGATTCCCGCCGTTTCCAATCGAGGTTGTCCGCCGCCTTGAGTCGAATTCCTCCCAAAATCGGTGGCACGGCTCGCATCAAAGGGACCAAGTCGGTTCTTGTCGGACCAATAAAGGACCAAATCCTCCAGCGGATAGGAAGGATGGAAGAGCTGTTGAGGGGGGGGGTAGGCGCGAAGGGGCCGAGGAGGGTTGCTGACAGGTGCAGCCTGAGGTGCGCCCAGCAAGTGGACAGGCTGCGCAGCCCACTTGGGGTACACGCCAGCCTAGGTCACCCTCCCTTGCAGCACCTGCCCCAGCTCCGGCGCCGACTCCACAGGGACGTACCGTTACGAGGCGCACCACTCATGTCTTCACCGAGTAGGAGGACAGGGGAAGCTACTCCCCGCCCTCATGCGCTGACGAATCAGCAGGCGTAGTAGCCGCTCCAACTGTACGCGATGCGCCCATCGCTGAGCGGCTGGCACGATCTGATGCGACAGCATGTGTAGGCTGACGCATGGTTGTCTTCGCAGTGGTTCATGACGGTGTCCCACTGCGAACGCGAGCAACCGGCTTCGGCTTCGGCTTCGGCTTCAATGAATTGCTCCTGCGGCTGAGAGGGTGTCGCAGTATCAAGAACTACGACGTCCCGTTGTTCCGTATCGTCCGGCGCCTCCGCGCCGCCACCGCAACCCGTCACAGCAACGGTCATTGAGAGAACCGCAGACAGCACGCCAGTCATCAGTCTCATTGGCTGGTCCCTTTCAGGTTTAATGCTACTGTTAGGCAAACCCATAGAAACCGCCTATGCATGCATGGGCCATGGAGGGAGGACGCTGGTGTGCTTCCCCGCTTGTGAGGCGGACTGCCAAGTAGAGGGCACCAAAGTCAGAAGCGGACAGGGGTACTCTCCCGCCCGCTTCTTGGCGCGGCCTACGCTTGGCCGCCGCGCAGGGTGGCCACAACTGCTGCCGTCTCTCCCATCGAGATGACCTCCTTGGTGTGGAGGCCCCGGAGGGGGGCAGTCTTAGTGTCGCCAGGGGGGCAATTTTGCTGTCGCTCTACACACTGGCTCGGTGAGCCACATAACCCGGGACGTCTACGGCGGGAGGTGGGCACCCCCCCCGCCATGTTGTGGGCCGGGGCATGGGCACCACGAGGTCCTCGGGTGTCGGGTGTCGGGTGCGGCCCCTCATCCCCACCAGCACAGCCGCCAGCGTGGATGCACGGGCATGTACGCGCGTCGGGTCATTGTCACGTGCTCGCCGAGTGGGTGCCGGGCCCACCGCCATCGTGCTCAACAAGCTGGCAGCTCACCGGCGGCGCGCTCGCCACTTCAGCTCGTCGAGGTGCGTCTTCCTCCTGCGGCACCAGAGCCGAAAGCGTGTTGAAGGATTGGCCTCGCCATCGGAGAGGCTGCGTGCGCCCGACAGAGAGCGAGCGGCCCGGCCGGCGCTCGTCGCCACTGCCTCCGACCGCACCAGCACGCGGGCTGCAACCGATGTCGGGGGCAGCCCTAACTTCATCCTGCTTGCTGGAGCGCGGGCACCAGGAGGACACGTGGACGAGACGAGCACCCCTGCGAACCATGAAGAACGTCTGGGCCGCGGAGGGACGACCGTCCAAGCGGCGGAGACGTCCGCGCACGCGGAGGAAGCGAGGGCGCGGCTCGTCGAGGCCTTCAAAGGCCGGCCCGTCACGCTGCTTTCGAAGGAATACCCGCCCTACGTCTACGGCGGGGCCGGAGTTCACGTCGACGAGCTGAGCCGCGCGCTCCGGCGCTATGTCGCCGTGGAGGTCCGCGCATTCGGTGAGCTGCAGCGCTCCGAGGAGGGGCTCCACGCCAGAGGCTACACCCCGTGGGCCGAGGTCGCGGACGGCACCCCCAAGGAGCTGCGACCGGTGCTCGAGTGCCTGTCGCAGAACCTGCTCATGGCCAGGGACTCTCCGGGTCCTATCGTGCATGCGCACACGTGGTACGCCGACTTCGCGGGGTTCCTGGCAAAGAAGCTGTGGGGCTCCAAGCTCGTGGTGACCATCCACTCGCTCGAGCCGCTGCGCCCGTGGAAGCGTGAGCAGCTCGGGCGCGCCTACGACGCGAGCTCATGGATGGAGAAGACCGCGATTGAGAATGCGGACGCGGTGATAGCCGTATCCGAGGGGACGAAGAAGGACGTGCTGAGCCACTTCGAGGTAGCTGCCGAGAAAGTGCACGTCATCCACAACGGCATTGACCTGACCGCGTACCGCAAGACGGCAGCGAACGATGCGCTCATCAAACATGGCGTCGACCCGTCGCGTCCGTACGTGCTCTTCGTCGGCCGCATTACGCGCCAGAAGGGCATCATCCATCTCGTTGAGGCGGCACGTCACCTCGACCGCGCCATTCAGGTCGTCCTCTGCGCGGGCCAACCCGACACGCGCGAGATTGGCGACGAGATGCGCAAGCGCATCTCCGTCCTGAAGGAGGAGCGCGACGGCGTCATCTGGGTCGAGCAGATGCTGCCGAAAGCCGAGGTCATCCAACTCTACTCACACGCCGCCGTGTTCTGCTGCCCGTCGGTGTACGAGCCATTCGGAATCATCAACCTCGAGGCCATGGCGACCGGCACGCCAGTGGTTGCGTCCGCGGTGGGCGGAATCCCCGAAGTGGTCGTACCGAACGAGACGGGTCTGCTCATCAACCCCCAGCTGAAGCCGAACACGTTTGAGCCGGAAGATCCGAAGGCGTTCGCGCGCGCCCTGGCGAACGCAATCGAAGAAGTCGCACTCGACCCCGTCAAACGCGAGCGCATGGGTGCGAACGGCCGTCGACGCGCGGAGGAGCACTTCAGCTGGGATGCAATCGCCCGCAGAACCGTCACGCTCTACGCCTCCCTTCTGGAGGACGAGGCGACTGCGACGACGCACTGAGCCTGTGGGTTGAGGGGGGCCAGCCCAGAAGCGGTGCCCGGTTGCGGAAAGTGACGTCCCAGCTACCCGTCGGGCAGTTCAGGGGCCCGCAGGCACGTCCCTGGCGAGTGCGCGGCGTGAGGCCTGCTCCTCGCGCCAAACCACGAGCTTCGCCAGGTCCACGGCAATCCCGCCACACACCACGAGGAGTGGCCGATGGTAGGGCGCCAGCACTTCGAGCCCCTGGTACGCCACCGCGAGTGCGGCGCCGCACGCAGGCTCGACGAGGATGCGCAGGTCATCGGCGAACTGCAAGCACGCATCGAGCGCCTGCGTATCGCTCACTGTCACGCTGTGGACCGGGTGACGGCGCGTCCAGTCGAAGGCCGCCTGCGCCACGCGCCTGGCCCCCAGGGTGGTGGCGATAGAGGTAATGGCCGGCAGGGTGACGAGCTTGCCGGCCTTCACCGCCGCATGCAGTGAAGCGGCACCCTCGGTCTCCACGGCGATGACTGGCACGTGCGCCAGTTTGTTGCGGTGCAGCCCCTCCAGCACCCCGCACATCAGCCCGCCGCCTCCCACCGCGCAGACCACCACGTCGAAACCATTCTCGGCCTGGGCCACCGCCTCGTCGATGAGCGTGGCGTTGCCGTCCCAGATGTCCGGGTGGTCGAACGGCGGCACGTACGCCGCTTCCCCGGTCCCGCAGCGGCGCAGGGCCTCCACGTTGGCCTCGTCCCAGACGGTGCCGTGCACCACCACCTCCGCGCCGAGTGCGGCAATCTGCCGCCGCACTGACTCCGGTGTCGACTGGGGGACCAGGATGGTGGTGGGTACGCCGAGGGAACGCCCGGCAACCGCCGCGGCGAAGCCGGCATTGCCACCGGAGGGACAGATGAGCTGGCGCGCACCGGCCTCCACCGCCCGCTGGCACATCCTTCCGATGCCGCGCAGCTTGAAGGAGCCCGAGGGCTGCAAGCTCTCCACCTTGAGGAGCACGGCCTTGCCGAGCGCAGCCGAGAGCGCGTCGTGCGGGAGCAGGGGTGTGGTGATGTGCAGAGGGCGCATGAGGGTGGAAGAACCTTAGCCCCGATCAATCACTGTAGAGAGAACCCCGAGTAGCTACCGACCGATAACTGTAGAGTTCTCAAGGCGTTTGGAGCCGCGGGGTTGGGGCACGCACTTCCCAATCATCACTGGCATTCCGAGCGCCCCTTCGCGAGCTCCGGTCTGTCCAGAACCCGGAGGAACTTGTCCCGCCTCGCCATCGTGCACATTCCCCTCTCATCGTCACTGGGAGTGCGGGATGCGCGGGTGGGTCGGGTGGGTGTCGTTGTGCTGTCTGGTCGCGGCGTGTGGTGAACCTCCGCCGCAGGTGAAGCCGCCTCCGCAGGAGACGTTGCCGCCGCAGGAGACGTTGCCGCCGCAGGAGACGCTGCCGCCGCAGGAGACGCTGCCGCCTGTTCCCCCAACGACAGAACCCCCTGTGCCAGTCCCGCCCGTGGAATGGACCGAGAGCGAGTCGGTCTCCCCGGACGGCCCCTGGATGCTCGAAAGGGCACGGCTCGCCGTCTCCGGCAATCAAGCCCTGCTGGGCATGATGACCCAGCACATTGTCTCCATGGAGGAGACCGAGTACGCGATGTCCGTGCTCCACTGGGATGGCATGCGCTGGACGCGGCTCGGTGAGTCCTCGCCCGTGTGGCCGGCGCAGTGGGAAGGCAACTTCGTTGCGTTCGGCGCCGCCAACACGCCCTGGCGCGTCCATGTGGAGCAGCAGGGCATCGCCGCGGAGCGATGGAACGGCCAGTCCTGGCAGCGAGTCCTCTCGGGCCTGGGCTTCGGCACCACCCCGGGGCAGCCTCCCGCGTGCGTCACGCTGCTGAGCGGCCAGGAGGGCCTGGTGCTGGCATGGCGTGAGGGCATGTACAACCGCGACGGCGCCACCTACGTGGGCCTGCTGAATCCCGATACCGGCACCTGGGAGCCGCTGGGCGAGCCCCTGCGTCCCCAGTCAGGGCAGGTGTTCTGGTCCTGCCCCGAATTCGTGCTGGATGCGGCCGGCCATCCCGTCCTCACCTGGGACGAGAACCTGCTGGACTCGAATCACCACACGCTCGTGAGCGAGATTCGCGTGGCCCGCTGGGATGCGAGCTCGCGCGGCTGGAAGCAGCTGGGCCTTCCCTTCCAGGCCGGCGCGGCCCCACGGGTCAACTGGTATCCGCGCGTGTCCGTCGGGCAGGACGATGCCCCGGTGGTGAGCTGGGTCGCCCAACCGGGCCGAGGACAGGGGCTGCGGACCTACCGGTTCAACGCGGCTGACGACACGTGGGAGCCGCTCGGCACGCCGGCCGAGCCGCCCGTGGGTGAGGCCTTCGCTTCGGTGCGCGGCCTCTTCCACGACAGGCGCGGACGGCCTGTCGTATGCGTGGCCAAGGAGAAGAGCCCCGTGGAGTCCTACACGCAAGGCATGTACTGCCAGCGCTTCGAGGGCGGTACCTGGACGCCGGAGGGCGCGCAGCCGCTGCTCTCGGCCCCTGCCGCTGTCATGCAGGTCGAGCCGGACGCGGTGGACGGCCTCATCCTGCTCGGAGGCACGTACCAGAGCCTGCGCCTGTACCGGCATCCCTGACCGTAGGTCGCGGGTGAGCCTCCCCTTCTTCCCATGTCAGCGACTTGCCACTGTGAGCCGCGCCCCTCCCGCGGAAGGGGCGCGGTATGACTTCAGGGCCGCATCCCGCTCGCGCTGGGGCCCCAGTCAGGGCCTGATGTCAGGGGTCGACGGGGCAATCCTGCACGACCCGGTGCCCGGAGCCACCGCATCGCAGGAGTACCCCGGCGGGCAGGGAATGGCTTCCGGCCCACACCAGCAGGCGAACAGGCAGGCGCTCGGCATGCTGGCGGGGGGCGACGCCATTCCTCCACCATCGCAACATGCGGCGCCCCCCATGGCGTTCCGCCGCGCCCAGGGCGCATCATGCGCGAGTCGGTAGAGGGGCACGCTCGCGGCACGCGCTTCGCATTCGACACCTCCAAGCAGGGAGGTCTGCATGTCACGCCACATCGCACTTGCGCTCATCGCCACCGGACTGGCGCTCGTGGTGGTGCCCTTCGCGCTGGTCCGCGCCTTCGGCGCGACGGCATTTTCGACGCAGGGCTCTGACCTGGGCGCACTGGCCCTGGACCACATCCGGGGAGATGCCGAGCTGCCGCAGCACCTCGAATATGTGCGGCTCGACAGCCGCGCCCTCGACGGAAATCTGTTGGGCGACTCGCCGACGCGGGAGCTGGGAGTGCTGCTTCCGCCGTCGTATTTCAGAGCCCCCGAGCGCAGGTACCCCGTGGTGTACCTGCTCCATGGCCTGGGGCCGCGGAAGGACGGGCACCTGGGCGCCGTGGGCGTGCAGCGTGCCGCGTTTCGCCAGATGGAGGAGGGCGCGATGCCCGAGCTCATCCTCGTCGCGGTGGATGGGACGACCTCCCTGGGCGGGAGCTACTACGCGCGCTCGCCGACGATTGGTGACTTCGAGACCTACGTGGTGCGTGAAATCGTGGGTGCGGTGGATGCGCGGTACCGGACGCGCGCGGATGCGACGTGGCGTGCGATTGCCGGCTTTTCGATGGGCGGGCACGGTGCCATCAAGCTGGCCATGAAGTACCCGGGCGTCTTCGCCAGCGTCGGCACCTTGAGCGCGAGCCCGCTGGCCATCGACCAGCGCAGGTCGCTGTACCGGAACGCACTGGCGCGCAAGCCCGTGGCGCGGAACGCCGCGGAGCTCGCGGAGCTGTACCCGTTCGGTGACGCCTGGACGGTGGCGTCCATCTACGCCAAGGCCGCTGCATTCTCTTCCGCCCCGGCGCGGCCCCCGCTCTTCCTCGAGCTGCCGTTCCAGAGCGGACGCGAGGATGACCCGGTGTGGCAACGCTGGCTGGCAGAGGACCCGCTCACGCTGCTGTCCAGGCGCCATGCCGCGCTGGGCACACTCGACACGCTGTACATGGACCGGGGCAGCCAGGAGACGCTCCTCGGGGCGGAGGCGTTCGACCGCGCGCTCGAGTCCTTCGGGATGCCCTTCCGGCACCAGGTGTTCGAAGGCGGGCACGCGGACGACTTCCAGGAGCGGCACCTGCGCATGTTGCGAACGCTGGCGATGCGCTGGAATCCGGGCGCGTAGCGCAAGGCGGTACGGCTCGTCCGCGCTGCCCCAGCTTCAGTACCCGGTGGCCGACATTGATGGCCGAGGCGGCGGCCGGCCGCCTGCGCCCTGCGACGCCTGGCGCCGGATTTCGACCGCTGGCCCCGACCGGACCGCCACCCCCGCGCGGAGATGCCACCTTACGTGTGCTTCAGCCGGGGCCCGACCCAACCGAGGGTCCGCCCCGACTCACACCTGATACCGGAGACCGCCCATGCGAACCGTCACCCCCACCACCGCCTACCGGGCCGCTCTTGGCCTCGCGCTCTTCGCTTCGCTCAGCCTCATCTGGCTGAGCCTCGGTGTCGGCATCATCGGCGCGGACGGCGACCGCACCAACATGCTCTACGGCGGGGTGGTGCTCGTCGGCCTCTCCGGTGCCTTCATCGTGCGCCTGCGCGCGGCTGGCATGGCCCGCACGCTGGTCGCGATGGCCTTCACCCAAGCCGCCATCGCCTTGCTCGCGGTGCTCGCCGGTTGGGGCATGCCGTGGAGCCCGCCGCTCGAAATCCTGACGCTCAACGCGGGCTTCATCGCGATGTTCCTCGCCGCTGCCTGGCTGTTCCAGCAGGGCGCGCGCGGGCGACGCGAGGCGGCGGCGTCCGACGCGATGCTGCGGACCGAGACGGGGCCGGGCTCCGTCCGCTAGGGAGTGGCATCAGAGCGACTTCGGCTTCCATCGCTCGACCATCAGGTCGATGAAGCGCCGCACCTTCGCAGGCAGGTGACGTTTGCTCGGGTAGAGCGCCAGGATTCGGACCTCCTCCTCCTCGCAGGACGGCAGCAGCGCCACGAGCCGTCCACTCGCCAGGTCCTTGTCGACCAGAAAGCCGGGGAGCCAGGCGATGCCCAGTCCCGCGACGGCTGCGTCCCGGAGCGCCTCGCCGCTGTCGAGACGCAGGCGGCTGCGCCCCTCCACTTTCACCCGGGCGCCGCCCTTCTGACGCAGCTCCCAGGCCTGTCGTCGCGTCCGGCTGCTGAAGAACAGACAGTCATGCGCCGCCAGTTCCTCCGGCGTCTGGGGTGCGCCGCGCGCCGCGAGGTAGGAGGGCGCGGCGCAAACGTATACGCGGTGTTGCGCCACGAGCCGGGACACCAGGCGCGTATCCGTGCTGGACGCATTGATTCGCACGGCCAGGTCGAAACCTTCGTCGATGACGTCCGCGACGCTATCGGTGAAGCTCACCTCCACCTGCACCTCGGGCCAGGCCCGCAGATAGTCCCTCAGCAACGGAAGGACATGCAGTCTGCCGAAGGCGTCGGGCACGGTGAGCCGCAGGACGCCTCGGGGAGTGCCCGTGCGCTGCCCGACGCTGGCTTCGGCTTCGTCCAGGGCCGCGAGGACCTGCAGGCAATGCTCATGGAAGACTCGGCCCTCATCGGTGAGGCTCATGTGGCGCGTTGTGCGGTTGAGCAGGCGCACCCCGAGTCGGGACTCGAGCCGGGCCAGGGCCTTGCCAGCCGCCGAGCGCGTCAGGCCGATGGCCCGGCCGCCGCCCACGAAGCTGCCCGCGTCCACGACGGCCATGAAGGCGAAGATCTCATCCAGCCAGGCGCGTTTCATTGACGGCGTTCCACTGTAGCTGCCGCATCGCCGGAGAGGGGAACGCCGTTCGTCAATGAGCTCGGTAATACGAGTGGGGCAACCACCCTTCACTCCGACTGGAGCCCACCCATGCCCGTGACCCTGCTCAACCCCGATGGAATCCCGAAGACCGACGCGTACGGCTACCGACAGGTGGCGATTGCCACCGGCACCCGGCAGGTGCACATCGCCGGGCAGGTCGCGTACGACGCGAATGGCCAGCTCGTCGCGCGCGGTGACCTGGCGGGACAGGTGGCGCAGGCCTACCGCAACGTCGCCATTGCCCTCGCGGCTGCCGGGGCGAAGTTCAGCGACGTCGTCCGGCTGACGTTCTATGTGGTCGACTGGAAGCCCGAGAAGATTTCCGACTTCCTTGCCGGCGTCGAGCAGGTCGCCAGGGAGCTGCAAATCGCACCGGCGCCCGCGTCGCTCATCGGAGTCTCCATGCTCTTCGAGCCGGGCGTCCTCGTCGAGATTGAAGCGACCGCGGTCGTGGACTGACCTGCCGAGCCGCCTGACGGGCCGTACGACGAAGGTAGGCGGAGCGGCTTCGTCCCGTTCCGCCCACCCTGCCCCGCTTGGCGGGAGTCCCGCCGCGCCTGGGCAACCCGGCCCAGCGCGGCAGCGCTCACGGGTTCGTGAACCCGATGAGCTGGTGACCCGCGACGATGCGGACGGTGTTGTCCGGCGGCGTCGGGTTCTTCGTGAGCGCGGCGCCATTGCGCATCAGCGCGGTGCGGATGCGGGTGATGCGGCTCGCGGCGTGGGCCCTGGCAAGCAGGGCGGACGCTTCGGCGGAGATGTCCACGAAGCCGCGCTCACCCGGCTGGATGCACGTGAGGACGACCTGCTTCGACTTCGCCGGAGGCAGCGCATAGGGCGACAGGCCCGCCGTCGGCGCATCCGTCGTCTGGAGCTGGATGATGGTGAGCTCCGCCGGGCCGCAGCGTCCTCCCTCGCCCGCACACCCGAGGCGGAAGGCGCGGCCGTCGAGGGGAATCTGGCCGAGCAGTCCCGCGGTCGCCGTGTCGGGCGTGAAGGGCGCGCCAGGGGCCGCCACGGTCGTCTCCGGGAACTGGAAGGGCGAGTCGTTGCCGGGGGTGAGGCGGACATGGACCTGGTCGGCGTTGCGGAGCGGATCTCCAGGGGCCTCGTCCTCGGGAGTCCCCGGCACGGGCCCGGCGCCAGCGAGCACCTGGTACGTCGTCGCCGCGGAGGCCGAGTCGGCCCCCGGGGCCTTGGCGACGCGCACCTCGGTGGCGCTCAGCACGGAGACGATGGGAAAGCTGCCGCTCGCCCCCACACCACTTCGGAGCTGCAGGTAGCGTCCCCAGTCGTCCGGTCCGAACGCCGCGCCGGAGATGGAGACCCGTGCGGTGTTGGGAGGCTCTCCCGTCCCCGTCGCCGCGTGCTCCAGCGCGGCCTGGCCCTGCCCCGCCGCGGTCGGACAGACGTACCCCGCGCCGTCCTGGAAGACGCAGCCCGGCCCCAGGCTCGCGCTCGTCCCTTCGATGCTCAGGGTGCCCACGTCACCGGCGCTGCGAGGCGGCGGGTCGGACTCCATGTCGTACACCCAGACCTTGCAGCCGGTGAGCTGCCCCGGCTCCTCGTCAAGGTCGGGGGCCCTCGGGGCGGTGCTCATGTCGACGAGCACCGACAGCCCGTGTCCCAGGTGCGGTGCGCCCAGGAGCCTGCGGTCCTGGATGGAGATGGTGCCCGCGTGGGTGGAGGGAGTGCCCTCAGCGGGAGGCCCTCCGGGGCCTTCATCGGTGTCGCCGCTGGGACAACCTGACAGCGCCAGAAGGACAACGAGCCACGGGATTCGAGATGCCGTCATGGAAGTTCCTCAGCCGCGTTGGAAGTAATCACTGATTACATCCAGATGGATAGACGGCGGCCGGGGCCCGCGCAACTGAAAATAAGCACTGATTACATCGGGCTCTCGTTGCGGTGCCCGATGGGCGAGGCCTATGCTCGCCGCCCATGTCCGCCGAGCGCCGACGGCCCCTCCCGAAGAAGCCCCCGTCCGCGTACCACCATGGTCACCTGCGCGAGGCGCTGATCGCCGCCGCGCTCCGGCTCATTGGAGGCGGCGAGGACGTCAACCTTCGCGAGGCGGCACGGCTCGTGGGCGTGTCCCCGGGGGCCCCGTTCCGCCACTTCCGCGACAAGGCCGCGTTGCTCGCGGCCGTGGCCGAGGAGACGATGCGGCGCTTCCGCCGCGAGGTCACCAGCGCGCTCGGTGCGGCGCCCCCCGCTCCGGCCGCGCAGATCCACGCGATGGCCGTGGCGTATCTGCGGTTCGCCATCGGCGAGCCGGCCTACTTCCGGGCCTTCGCGCGTGCAGGGGAGTTCGGGTTCTTCGACAGCGACTTCTTCAAGAAGGAGAACCAGGAGACCCTGGACGCGCTCGATGGGATGATTCGCGAAGGGCAGCAACAGGGCGAGGTCACTCCAGGCGACCAGCGCATCGTGCATCTGGCGGCGCGGGCCTTCGTCTACGGGCTGGGACGCATGTACGCGGAGGGCCATTTCGCGCGCATGGGGCTCGGCGGGGAGGATCCCCTCTCGGTGGCGGAGCAGGCGCTCGCGGTCTTCGAGCAAGGGCTCCTGCGGCACACTCGCAGACGCTGAGAATCCGTCATGTGTGCGCGGCTCCTGCACCTCTGATGTTGAAGCAATCTTGTTTCTCTTGTGCTCGCGGTTGAATTTCCGGCGCGTGCGCCCGTTCTTCTGCCTTCTTGCGGCGCCTGCAGGGCCGGCGGCGCCGCAAGAGGACAACCAATGAGAAAGCAACGCAGTGCAGGCGTGAGCCCTGTCCTGGGGCTCGCGGCGTGCGTGACGCTCGCCGCATGTGGTGCGAACACCGAGGCGCCGGAGACTCCCGAGGCGGTTCCACTCGCAGCCTCCGCGCGGGAGCTGGCCACGGGGCCGGACTTCATCGTGACGGCGGTGACCGGGCCCACGAGTGTGCAGCCCGGCCAGCCGTTCTCGCCGTCGGTGCGCACCTGCAACCAGGGCACGGCGCCGGGACAGGCGCGCGTGGAGCTGTACCTGTCCCCGGACGCCATCATCACCCCACCCGGGCCAGACCCGACGGTGCCCTCGGACTCTCCCATGGGCTCCGTCTACGCGTCCCTCCAACCCGGAGAGTGCCAGACGCAGCAGCTGCCGCCCGGGTCCATCGGTCTCGAGGGGACGTTCTACCTGGGCGCCGCCGCGGACCCCTTCAAGGAACTGGCCGAGTCGAACGAGAACAACAACCTCAAGCTGGGCAGCCGCATCAGCATCGGGAACCGGCCTGACTTCGTGGTGACGGGCGTCACGGCGCCCGCCAACGTGCGGCCTGGCCAGTCGTTCACCGCCTCCGTGACGATGTGCAACCAGGGCACCCAGCCCGGAAGCGCGCCGCTCGAGCTGTTCCTGTCGCAGGACACCGTCATCGTCCCGCCCGTCCCGCCCAGCACGTCCACGGACGTGTTCGCGGGCTACGTGAATGTCTCGTGGCTGGAGCCGGGGCAGTGCCGGACGGAGTCGGTGCAGGCCACGGCCAACGTCCCCACCGAGGGCACCTGGTACCCGGGCGCGGTGATGAACCCCCAGCGCAACACGACCGAGCTCCTCTATGACAACAACACCCGCGCGGGCGCGCGGATGGGCGTGGGCCTGCGGCCGGACTTCGTGGTGACGGCCGTCACCGCTCCCAACAGCGCGCTGCCAGGCAGCCCCCTCAACGTCACGGCCACGGTGTGCAACCAGGGCACGCAGCCGGGGAGCGCCTCCGTGGACTGGTACCTGTCCCAGGACACGGTCATCACCCCGTCCCCGTCGAATACGCCGCCGCCGGACCTGCTGCTGGGCAATGCCGGCCCCGTGGTGCTCGAGTCAGGGCAGTGTCAGACGCTGACGAAGAGCGTCTCCCCGTCGGGCGCCCTGGAGGGGGCCTGGTACGTGGGCGCAGTGGCGGGCTCGCTCGGGGGCACCCCGGAGCTGTTCGCCGACAACAACGCCCGCGCGGCAACCGCATCGGCTTCGGCTCGCGGCCCGACTTCGTGGTGGCGTCCGTCACCAGCGCCACGGGCGTGCAGCCAGGAGGCCCCCTCAGCGCCCAGGTGCGGGTGTGCAACCAGGGCACGGAGCCGCGCTCGGCCGACGTGCAGATGTACCTGTCCCAGGACGCCACCATCACCCTGCCCACGACGCCAGGCGCTCCGGGCCAGGACCTTCCCGTGGGCATGGGGCACGTCGGCTTGCTCGGTGCGAGCGAGTGCCGCACGGTGACGGTCACCGGCTCCGCGGGGAGCGCCGCGGAGGGCACGTACCACCTGGGCGCCATCGTCGACCCGCATGGGCTGGAGGCCGAGCTGTTCGAGGACAACAACAGCCGCGCGGGCAACCGCATCGGCATTGGCCACCGGCCGGACCTCGCGGTGACGGCCGTCAGCGGACCGGTGAGCCAGCTGCCCGGCCAGCGATTCAATGCGTCCGTGACGGTGTGCAACCAGGGCACCGTGCACCACCACGGTGACGTGGAGCTGTTCCTGTCGGCGGACTCCGTCATCACTCCGGGCTCGCCGTCCGGCCCGGGCCCCGACACGCACATCGGTTATGGGTCCACGACCATCCTGGCTCCGGGCCAGTGCCAGACGCTGTCCATTCCCACCATGGCCTCCGTGCCCGTGGAGGGCGCCTACTACCTGGGCGCCTACGTGGACCCGGGCCAGCGGTTGGTGGAGCTGTTCGAGGACAACAATGCCGCGCGGGCAACCGTATCGGCGTGGGCCAGCGGCCGGACTTCGTCGTGACGGCCGTCACCGGCCCCGCGAGCAGCCAGCCGGGACAGACCTTCAACGCCACGGCCACGGTGTGCAACCAGGGCACCCAGGCCACGCCGTCCACGGGCCTGGCGCTGTACCTGTCGCAGGACACCGTCATCACCCCGAGCACGTCGCCGGGCCAGGGGCCGGACCTCTCCGTGGGCGCAGCCTCGCTCGGGGCGCTGGCTCCCGGGGGCTGCCAGACGGTGACGCTGCCGGTGTCGTACAGCCCGCAGGAGGGCATCTGGTACCTGGGCGCGGTGGTGGACGTGGGCAACACCGTCCCCGAGTTCTTCGAGGACAACAACTCCCGCGCGAGCAGCCGCGTCGCCATCGGGAACCGGCCGGACTACGTGGTGACGTCCATCACCGGCCCCGCGAGCGTGCAGCGAGGGCAGCCCTTCAGTGCCTCGGTGCGCGTGTGCAACCAGGGGACGATGGCTGGCGGCACCGACGTGGCGGTGTATCTCTCCGAGGACTCCGTCATCACCCCCGCCACGCCGACCCATCCGGGGCCGGACTTCCTCGCGGGCAGCGGGCCCACCGGTCCCCTGGCGCCGGGCTCGTGCCTGACGATGACGGTGAACGCCGTGTCGAGCACGTCCCTGACGGGCGCTTTCAACCTGGGCGCCTCCGTGGATGCTTACGGCAACGCGGGCAACGAACTGCTCGAGGACAACAACACCCGCGTGGGTGGCCGCATCACGGTCAACTGAGTGAGGTAACGACAGGCACCCAGCGAACGCCACATGCGTGAAGCCGGGCGAGGGCCGTGAGCCAGCAGGGTTCACGGCCCTCGTCGCGCCAGCACCTTGGGACGGCTTCAGCCCGCCCTCCTGCGGCGCGACGGTCAGTCCACGCACTCGAACTCGTCGTCGCCGTCATGCTCGTCAACGACGGGGCCGCAGCCGCCGTTGGTCCACACGTGGGTGGCGGGCTTCGACGAGACGGGCACCTGGCGGATGGTCGAAGCGGCCGGCCAGAACTTCTGGCAATACGTCAGGCCTCCGACGTCGCACCCGGAAGAGCAGTCGGAGTCCGTCTGCCAATTGCCGCCTGTGGACTGGTGGGTATTCACCTTGCCACACCAGTGGGCGAAGCGGCCCAGCACGGTACCGGGCGTGCTACCGCAGTCGCCCGGGCAACCTGCGCTCGTCTCATCGCCACTGCAGACACCGTCGCCGCAGACGCTGGTGTCGACGCACTCGAACTCGTCATCACCGTCATGGTCGTCGACGACGGGCTCGCAGAAGGCGCTTGCCCAGACGTTGCTCGCGGGCTTCGGCGAGACAGTCACCTGACGGATGTCCGTCGAGTCCGGCCAGAACTTCTGGCAATACGCCAGGCCGCCGATGTCGCACCCGGACGAGCAGTCGGAGTCGGTCAGCCAGCCCCCCTCCGCCGACGTGTGGCTGTTGACCTTGCCGCACCAGCGAGCGAAGCGGCCCAGGACGGTGCCAGGAGGTCTGGGGCAATCGCCCGGGCAGCTCGTGGATGTCTCACCGTTGTTGCAGAGGCCGTCACCGCAGCCCTCTGTCGCGACACAGTCCGCCGGGCAGGTCGCGGGACGCTCTCCCCGATTGCACGCCCCGTCACCGCAGTAGGCGCAGTCGGCCGCGCAGCTGGCGGACGTCTCACCATTGTCGCAGCGCCCGTCGCCACAAGACCGGGGCTCCGGCTCTTCCCTACCCTCGTCTTCGACATCGGACGGGCAGGCAGCGAGCAGGATTGCCAGGATGAGCAGGGGGATTCTTCGCAACACGGGGGCTCCTCGATGGTGGAAACGCCGCGTGCCCGGAGGGCTTCCTTCCGGAGGCTCACGGTGCGCGGCGATGTGGGGCTGAAGATACGAGTATGGACTGACGAGCCAGCCGGGGCTGGCATGCGCCGTGACCATCTCGCTCCTCACCAAGGCACCACCAGCATCCCCGGGAGCCAGGAATCATCACGCAGCGCGAAGACGAGTCGGCGGGCAAGCCAAGGGGTCAGAATCGCCCGCCCCTTTTCACGCAGGCGAACACGTCGGAAATCGAGCTGTGTCTGCGTGCTTGACGGCCCCCGTCGGGAACGCGCCATGCTGGAGTCCCTGGGACTGAAAGTCTTCAGTCCGAAGGTCTGCCCAGCATAGGAGTTCAAACAGATGAAGAAGATCGTCGGCGGAATGCTCCTCGTCGCAGGACTGCTGTTTGCGGGGTGTGGCGGGGCCGAGGTTGCCCTGGAGGAGCCAGTCGAGCTCGCGTCGCGAGAGGACGCATTGCCCTATTGCAGCAGCAGCATGCCCTGTTCGGCCGGGTGGACGTGCGTCAACAGCACCTGCCACCGTATCTGCGCGGGTCCGAGCGACCCCAGCGCATGTGACTCGGGCTGGAAGTGCTGCCTGGGCTACAGCGGCGACTACGCGCCCTACTGCGAGTCGCCGAATGGTCGCTGCAAGGTTGGCCCCATTCTCGACCCTGAAGCCAGGGATTGAGGCACAACCACGAACGCGCATGCACGCCCGCGCGTTGAATCGCCTCTCCCTGGCTGTTGAAGCCATACGCCTCGTAGTCCGAGGCGCCGAGGACAAGGCTACCTCACGGTCGACGAGGCCTCCGCGCCCCGGGCGCGCTTCTTCGCGCGCCCGGCGACGGGCTTCAGCTCCTGGGTGACGACCTCGAACGGGTACGTATAGGTCTTGGACCCGCCCTGGGGCTGGAGCATCCGCCACTCGCGGATGGGGCCCCGGGTGTCGAAGGCGAGCCGGAACGTCCCGTCCTCGAAGTCCGTCCGCTTCCGCAGGGACGCGTCCACGCGCCGTCCCGCCCCGTCCGTGAACAGCACCGAGTACCCGGGCGTGTTCGTGCGCTCACTCTCGACCGAGACGCCGTCCTGCTCGATGGACGTGACGCGGAACCGGTCCGCCCCGACCTGGACGTGGGAGTGCAGGCTCAGCGGCGCCGGAGACGACATCGAGACGGACTGGGGCAGGGAGAACGAGAGCTGTCCCTTGATCCTCGCCACGGGAACGTCCTCCAGCCGGGCGGGGATGTAGTCATCGAAGAGAATCAGCGTGAAGGCGTTGTAGCCACCGTTGGTCTGCCGGAGCGAGAGGTTCGTCCGCCACGCCACCGGCCGGCCCATCCCGTCATCCCAGACGTACCGCTTCTCCTCCCCCTCCCCTTCGACGGCCTCGATGTCCGTGGCGCGCAGCCGCGTTCCGTCAGCGAAGTCCACCTCGTGAATCTCCAGCGCCAGTGGCGTGTCCAGCTGCTGGAAGCCCGCTCCCACGTCTTCCAGCCAGTACAGGGAGAGGTCTCCCCGGAAGATGCCCGCCGTCCGGAGGGCCACCTTGAACGGTGAGTCCGTGCGAAGCACGTTGCCTGCGTGGTCGTCCTGGTTGTTCTCCAGAAGCTCCCTGAACTCCGCCTCCTCCCTGGCGACATGCTCGGGATTCAGGAACGTCTTCTCGTAGGTGCCCTGGTCGAGCGCCGCGACCGGCCGCGGAGCTTCCGCCGCGTCTTCGCCTTCGTCGTCCTCCCCCAGCGGGAACGGCGGCGTGAGCGTGAAGGGCCGCGTCAGCGGCGTGGACGCCTCCACCACGACCACCTCCAGCCGCGCGGGCTTGCCGTACGCGGTGACGGCGACGTCCCGGCTCTCAGGAAGCAGGTCCTGGAACGGGAGGTCGAAGAAGTTCCCGGAACGCCCACGCCGCGCTTCGGTCTTCAGGTACTTCCCTTCCGAGTTCAGCGCCCGCACGGCCAGGACCGTGGGGTGGGCGCCCTCCCCCACCAGCTTGAACATCAGTCCCTCCGCACCGCTCTCGGTGCCCTCCACGTACAGCCGGCCCTCGGGAAGCGCGAGCTCCGTCCTCGCATAGGGAGGCGCGAAGGCCAGCTCCAGCTTCTTGACGCGCGTCGGGACGTGGACGGTGACCGAGCCTTCCAGCGCCTTCAGCTTCTGCGCGTCCGTGCCAGGTTCCAGCGCGAACTGGACCTCGTTCCGGGCCGTGTGCCGGTCGCTGAAGAGGCTGCTGTCGAACGTCTCCTCGGAGGCCACGGCGTCCTCCTCGGCGGCCAGCGGGCCACAGAACTGGCGGACGGGCCTGGGACTCTGGATGGCCACGTCCAGCAGCGGCCGCAGCCCCAGGAGCGGAACATGGTGCGCGGGCAGACAGGCATGGGCCGTCAGGCGGAGGAAGTCCGTTCCCGGCATCCCCGGGTTGGAGGACAGGGCTTCGAACTCGAGGCCGAGCTTGTTCGTGTCGCCCAGCCGCACGCGGCCCGAGGCCTCGCAGTCCTCACCGGAGCGAGCGAAGAAGGTCTCGGGCGTCAACGGCTCGTCATAGGGGAAGACCTCCCCTGCTTCGAGGAGCGTCTCCTCGGTGATGGCCTCCACATCCTCGGCCTTCAGGGGCCCGCCCGACGAGGGGAACACCTCCAGCAGGAGCGCGTCCGCATGCTTCTGGAGCGCGTTGACGTCGAAGGTGAAGCGCAGGCCCTCCTTGCCTGACACCAGCTTCACGGCCGCCCGCACCGCAACCCGCAGCGGCTCGTCCCCCCGGGTCTTCGTCTCCCAGAACTCCTGGAGCTGCTGCTGCTGGTCGGTGGCCAGCTCGAGGTCCGCCCACAGTCCCCCGCCCTTGTCCGCGCGAAGGGAGACGTCCAGGTGCCGGAGCGTGTCGGCGAGCTCCGTCTGCGCCGCGACCATCCGCACCAGGCCGGGCGCCTGCGCTTCGAGATAGGGCGCCACGTTGATGCCGGCCTTCGCAATCAACAGCGCATCCATCTCCTGCGCCGGCGTCTGGGCAAGGCGCGTGGTGATACCCGCCGCGAGCTCGGTGGGAACGAAGGCGAGGACCTGCTCTCCCCTGACCAGCCGGAGCGGCCCTTCCCGCTCGCACGTCTCGGGGTGGATGAGGACGTAGTCGTCCCCGCTCGTCGCCTCGACCAGGTGCGCCCCCTTGAGCGCCTCCAGGGCCTGCTCGGCGGGGACGTGCGCGGCGAACAACCGGAAGGGCGACGTGCCCTCGGCGGTCTTCATGGTGCCCGAGGCGACCGAGGAGAACGTCTCCAGGAACAGGTCCCTGTGCCTTGGCGGGATGGCGCCGAACTTCAGCAGGTACTTCTCGGCGGACTCGACCCGGTCCTTCAGCGACTCCACGGAGCGGGCGGACTTCACGAGCCGGAGGTTGAGCGTGACGGAGGACACCGTCTCACTGCCCGACGCGAGCGTCAGCAGCCGATGGTCCGCGCTGGAGGGAGTGGCCTTCCGGTAGACGAACAGGCCGAACAGGCCGGCCCCGACCACGGCGGCCACACAGGACAGCAGGAGGAACTTCTTCATGAGGCGGAGGCTCCGGAGGCGATGCGTTCCTCCAGGATGTCACGCCCTGCCTGGAAAAGTCGCATGGGGGTCGCCGAAGCACGGCCCGCGGCGCCCTTGCTCCTGGCCGCCGCGGGTCTCGTTTTCAGTGCACGGGAGCGCGCTCAGCTCTTCGTGAAGCGCACGTACAGCGAGCTGGGCCCGCGGTCCTGGAAGTTGGAGCCCTGGTAGTTGTAGGGCCGGCCGACCAGCTCCCAGCGAGGGAAGGTGAGCAGGGCGCGCAGGGCCTCTTCGACTTCGAGCCGGACCAGCGAGGCCCCCGGGCAGTAGTGCGCGCCGACGCCGAACGTCACCTGCCGGTTGGGCGTGCGGGTGATGTCGAAGCGGTCCGGCTCGGAGAACACCGCCGGGTCCCGGTTGGCCGCGGCGACCATCGCGTGGACGAACCGGCCCTTGGGAATGAGCGTGCCACCCAGCTCCGTGTCCTCCACGCACAGCCGGTTGATGGAGAGCACGGCCGGCTCATGGCGCAGGGCCTCTTCGATGGCGCCCCGGGTGAGACCCGGGTCCGCCCTGAGGGCCTGCAGCTGCTCGGGGTGCTTCAGCAGCGCGAGGACGGTGTTGGTGAGCTGGTTCGTCGACGTGACGAAGCCCGCGCCAATCATCTGGAAGGACTGGATGACGGCCTCACCCGCGAGCTGCGGGTTGCCGTCCTCCCCCGCGATGAACTGGCTGACCAGGTCGTCGCCGGGCGCCGCGCGGCGCTGGTCGACGAGGTCCTTCAGGTACGCCACCATGTCATTGGAGGTCCGCCGCACGGAGTTCCGCACCTCGTCCGTGCCCACCGCCACGCCTGCGGGCTTGAGCAAATCCTTCGCCCAGCGCATGAACCGCGGCCGGTCCGCCTCGGGGAGCGCGAACAGCTCGGCGATGGCATTGATGGCGATGGGCTCCGCGAAGTCCGCGACGACGTCGATTTCCGCCTGGCTCCGTGCCTTCTCCATGGCCCGCTCCACGAGCGACGCGAGCTGGGGGCGGAAGCGCTCGAGCGCCGCGGGCGTGAAGCCCTTCATGACCAGCTGGCGCAGCAGCGTGTGCCGGGGCGCATCCTGGAAGAAGACGAGCCGGGACCAGGCCGCGAGCATCTCCTTCGACGCCGTGTCATCGCCCACCAGCCCCATGCTCCCCAGCAGCTCGTTCGCGCGCCGCGAGGAGAAGCGCGGGTTCTTGGTGAGCGCCTCGATTTCGGCGGCGCGGGTGAGGATGTAGCCCTGATAGGGCTCGAAGAAATAGACGGGGGCCTGGGTGCGGAGCCGCTCGAAGGTGGGAAAGGGGTTGGCGAAGAAGCTCTCGCTCATCAAATCGACTTCGGTACTGGCGGCGCTTGCGCTCATCGTGTCTCCAGCAGCGGGCAGGACGGAGTGTGAAACCAGCGTGACAGAAATCCGAGCCGCCCCCCTCTGCCAGCAGGCGAGACGGGGGCGCTCTGCCTGACTCCCCAGGGGAACGCCGTGGCCCGGAGTTCTTCCCGAGAACCGGCCGGGCCCCTCAGCGGCCCAGGAGCGCGGCCCGCAGCCAGCGCCACCCGGTGCCGGGCCCCGGGGTGATGCACAGCAGCGTCCACCGCACCTGACGGAGCTGTGCGCCCGTGAGGTGCAGCATCGGCTCGAGCAGGGCCAGGGCCTCCTCGGGTTGCTTCTGCCGGGCCAGCAGGCGCGCCAGGTCCAGCCTCGGCGCGAAGAGCGTGGGCTCCAGCCGCAGGAGGTCCTTCAGCAGGACGATGGCCGCCGCGCGCTCCTTCCGGCGCCGGAGGGAGAAGCGGCCGCGCAGGAGCACCCGCACCGCGTCGGCCTGACGCCCTCGCTCCAGGTGCATCTGCGACACCTGCTGCCACAGTCCCACCTGGGTCGGAAACGTCTCCGCCGCCTGGGTGTAGACGGCCAGCGCCTTGTCGGCGAAGCCCTTGTCCAGGTGGACCTGGGCCGCCTCCTGGAAGCTCTTGAGCGAAGCCTCGGCCTCGTTCGTCCGGGCCAGCAAGGGGGCCAGCTTCCCGAGCACCGCGGGGTCCTTCGGCTCCAGCTCCAGCGCCTTGCGGTAGCCGGCAATGGCCCGCCGGAGGTGGCCCCGGGCGCGGGCGCGGTCCGCCGCGACGATGAGCTCCGAGCGAGAGGGAGGTTTCCGTCCGAAGAGCATGTGGCCCCATGCTAGCCGAGCATGGGAACGGGCTGCCCGGGCCGGCCAGGTCACCTCCTCCCGTGTTGCGTGTACCTACAAACTTCCAGAGGGCATCACCGGGGCTCTCGCGACGGTGCCCCCGCTGCATGGCGGGCGTTCTATGGTGGAGGGGATGACTTCCCAGAACCCGCGCCCCGAGAACGGTGTGGCCGCCGAATTCAACCCGCTGGCCCCCGAGCAGATCGAGAACCCCTATCCGCTGTATGCGCGGCTGCGGCGCGAGCAGCCCGTGTTCCACAGCCCGATGTTCGACCTGTGGGTCGTCACCCGCTACGAGGACATCGCCGAGGTGGAGCGGGACACCTCGCGCTTCTCCTCGGTGGGCGCGCTGGATGCCCGCGCGGAGCCGCATCCCGAGGTGCGCAACGTCCTCAAGCAGGGCTACTCGCAGTTCCTGTCGCTCGTGCAGAGCGACCCGCCGGACCACACACGCATGCGCGCCGTGTTCGGCAAGGCCTTGAGCCCCCAGCGCATCGCCGCGATGGAGCCCGCCATCCGGGCGACGGCGAACGGCCTCATCGACGGCTTCGTGCGTGACGGCCAGGGGGACCTGGTGCAGCAGTTCGCCTACGCGCTGCCCGGCTTCATCATCTGCGACCTGCTCGGCGTGCCGCGCTCGGACATGCAGCAGCTCAAGGGCTGGTCCGATGACAAAACGGTGTTGATGTCGGCGACGGCGCCCCTCGAGCAGCAGGTGGAGTGCGCGCACGGCTTCATCGCCATGGAGCGCTACTTCAAGGAGAAGCTCCACGAGCGCAGCCGCAAGCCGCGCGAGGACCTGCTCACGCTCCTGGTGCCGCAGTCGATGGGCGGCACCGCGCTCATGAGCGAGCAGGAGGCCGTCTGCAACGCCATGGACCTGATGTCCGCCGGCCACGAGACGACGACGAGCTTCATCGGCGGCGGCATGTGGCTGCTGCTCAACTCTCCCGAGCAGCTGAAGGCCGTGAAGGAAGACCTGAGCCTGCTGCCCAACGCCATGGAGGAGATGCTGCGCAAGGAGCCGCCCATCCGTGGCTTCTTCCGCCAGGTCAAGGAGGACACGACGCTCGGCGGAGTCTCCCTTCCCAAGGGCGCGCGCATCTTCATCATGTACGAGTCGGGCAACCACGACGAGACGCAGTTCGCCGACCCGGACCGCTTCGACATCCGCCGCACCGACGCGAAGAAGCACCTGGCGTTCGGCAGGGGCATCCACTTCTGTGTCGGCGCCCCGCTGGCGAAGCTGGAGGGGCGGATTGCCTTCGAGCAGCTCCTGCAGCGGCTGCCCAACCTGCGGCTGCGCCAGGAGGAGCCGCCGGTGCGCCGGCCGTACCTCATGCTGCGCGGCTTCGAGCACCTGCCCATCGCCTGGGACGTGCCGGCGTAGCAGCCCTTCGCGGTGAGGCGTGACAGGGATTGGCTCCTCCACGTTGCCAGTGCAACCCTGCTACGCTTGCCCTGCCCCTCGGGCCCCGCACCCTCGCGGGGCCTGCAGGGGCCTCGAAGGAGTCCGCCATGTCCTTGCGCCGTTCCCTTCCCTGGAGCCTTGCCCTCATCCTGTCGTTCGCCGCCGCCGTCTCGGCGGAGCCCTCCGCCACGGAGGCCAGCCAGTCCGAGCCCGCGCTCTACTCCAGCGAGGAGCTGCGCGCGGAGACGAGCGAGCCCCAGGACGCGGCGGGCCTGGTCTGCCTTGCCGTCCGGTGTTCCAACGTGAGTGATTGCTGGGCCGCCTGTCCGAGCGCCAGCAGCGTGAGCTGCGTGAGCAATGGCTGCCGGTACACCTTCCCCGGCGGTGGCGGTGGCGGTGGCGGCGGTCCGACGTGCCCGCTGACCCGTTGCAGCGACGACTCCGACTGCGTGTGCAGCGGGCGCCAGGGTTACTGCGACAGTGGGCGGGCCTGCCGTTACTGAGCAGGACGTGTGCCCCGGGCCGTCATCGCGACGGTCCGGGGCGTGGCATCCGCGGAGCCGTGTGGCCACCGGCCCGTGTTCGAGGCCACGTGTATCTTGCGTGTTGCGTCAGCGGCGGTTAACAATGCGGGCGACGTCCTGGCTTGTCAGCGCCCCATGTCTACCCATCCCGTCTACACGCCAGGTCGTTCCCACCCCTCCGGCCTCGAAGGCCTTGCTCGGCACCTGAGTGCCAGCGCCCTCGGCCGGTCCGGGTGTTGTTGTTGTTGTCGCGCGTGCTGAGCGTCGCCCCGCGGTCCCCTTCCCTCAGCGGCTCCTTGTCGTTCTCCTGTGCTGGCCGGTCCTCCCGGTAGCACGTGTCGTGTCCCTTCACGTCTGAACTGGCGTTCCTCCATGTCCAATCCCGCCCCTCGTGTGTCCACGAAGGCCGTCCTCTTCGTTTCGCTGTGGCTCTCCATGGGTGCGTGGGCGCAAGCCACGCCCGCCGAGCCCGCTCCGGCCACCCAGGCTCCACCGGACCCGAGCGTCTCATCCGAGCCCAAGCCCAAGGCGCCCCCGTCGCCAGGAATCACCGTCACCGCCGCGCCCGGCAAGGGCTTCACCGTGGCGACGGATGACGGGAAGTACTCCACCACCGTGCGGGTCCGCTTCCAGATGCGAGAGACGGTGACGGGCCAGGGCGTGGAGGAGGCGCCCCGGCGGTGGACGCAGGAGCAGCAGGTCCGCACGGTGCGGCTCTTCTTCCAGGGCAACGTCCTCAACCCGGACCTCAAGTACACGCTGCAGCTGGCCCTGGGCGGCAACGACTTCGAGACCGGCTCGTCCAGCCCGCTGTTCGACGCCTGGGTCGAGTACACGGCGCTGCGCGACTTGAACGTGCGCGTGGGCCAGTTCTTCGTTCCTTTCGACCGGGCGCGCACCATCCGCGAGTCGAGCCTTCAGTTCGTCGACCGGCCCCTCATCGTCGGCGAGCTGACGTTGGACCGGGACATGGGGCTGATGCTGTCGTCGAGCGACTTCCTCGGGGTGGGAGGCCTGCTCAGCTACAACCTGGGTTTCTTCGGAGGCGAGGGCCGCAACCGCTTCGGGGCTTCGACGCCGGGGCTGCTCTATGTCGCCCGCTTCGCGCTGCGCCCCTTCGGTGCCTTCGATGACGACGTGGAGGGAGACCTGCAGCGGCTGCCGAAGCCCCGGCTGATGGTGGGCGTGGCCGGAGCGTACAACCAGAAGACGAACCGGCAGCGCAGCACCACGGGCACCACCTTCGCGCTCGGCACCTTCGACTACACGCACGCGGCTGTGGACACGGTGTTCAAGTACCGCGGCCTCTCGGTGCTCGCGGAGTTCCTCTACCGGGATGCGTCCCCTTCCTTCCGCGAGGGCACCGTCAACGGGCAGCCGGCCCGCGAGTGGTCCCGCTCCGGCTGGGGCTACCTCGTGCAGGCGGGCTACATGCTCACCTCGAAGCTGGAGGCCACGGGCCGCTTCGACCTGCAGCGGGTGAAGTCGGACAGTGACCCCGCGCTCCTCGCCCAGGTGGACCAGCAGGGACGCGAGGTGGGCGCGGGCCTGAACCTCTACCTGAACGGGCATTCCTTCAAGGTGCAGGGCGACTACGCCTACCAGTTCGGACGCACCGGGCCTGATCGCCACCTCGTCCGGCTCCAGCTCGACGCGTCCTTCTGAGACACCGGCGGCCTTGAGGGGGGCTTTCCTTCGCGTCGCGTCCGAGCCATTCTTTCTGCTCTTCCGGGATTCCCCCATCTCCGAGAGTTTGGCTCATGACCTCGACGCCCCGCCCCCCCGCCTGGCTCGAGCGCGCCCTGCGCTCCCTCGTCTTCCTATGGATGGTCGCAGGCGTCCTTCCAGCCTCGGCGCAGGAGGAGCGGGTGATTCCCGTCCTCGGCGCCGGTGCCGCCACGGGGAGCCAGTTCTTCCCGCTGGAGGATGCGTTCGATGATCAGCCCACCGTCCATCCGCCCACCCAGGAGCGCTACCTCAGCACCGATGGCGGACAGCGCATCTCGCTCTATGACGGGCGCCAGGCCTACATCGACTTCGGGCCGGACTACGCCAACATCCAGATTACGGGCACGTGGACGCTCTGGAACCAGTGGGGGCGCACCGCGCATGCGCCGCTGAGCTACTGGTGGTCCAGCTCCCGCGACAACCTCTTCAACAACGACGACGTCGCGGAGACGACGCCCGGCTTCGGCTTCGTCACGCGCATTCCTCCCACCAACCCCACCAGCGACCACGTCTGGCACCGCGACTACACCGGCACCGGGCTCACGCCCAAGCGGCGCTACCTGCTCATCTCGGCGCCCGGGCCCAGCAGCAACGGGATGGTGGAGTTCGCCTTCACCGGCCGGGTTGGCCGGCCCCGCGTGGTGCCGCCGCCCGCCTTCGGCGCGATGACGCTGATTGACGAGGTGAACTGCGGCGACCCCAACGACGCGCACGCCTTCCAGCAGTACCCGACCAACGGCAGCCGCATCGAGACGGTGCTCGGCCGCGCGGCGCGGGTGCTGCCCAACGACACCCCGGGCAAGAAGTACTTCGCCTACCGGCTGGGCTACGGGAAGAACCTGGTCGCGGGCAGGGCCTACGTCCTCTCCGTGGAGTACCCGGACGACGTGCCCCGCACCGTCATCGTCGCCAACAACGGCGCGGAGTACACCCGCGCCTTCCACACGGGCAACACCGTGGGCGACGCGCTGCACCCGCCGTACGTCAATCCCAACGCCGAGTCGCTCGAGCTGCCGCAGACCGGCACCTGGCAGACGTGGCAGTCCCTGTTCCACCTGCATGACCGCTACCCGAGCATCAAGCGGCCGCGAGGCAACGAGCTTCCGCGAGACCTGACGCCCGCCGATGGCTTCTGGGTCATCGTCGCGCACTTCCGTCCGGAGGACGCGCCGCTCTCCCGTGGCGCCGCCGTGGCCCGCATCCGCCTCTATGAGGCCCCGGCCGCGCCGACCTACTACGCGCCCGTCACCCTGCCCCCCACGGGCCTGCCGCGCCGCCACCTCTTCTTCCGCGAGGAGATGGCCGACGGCGTCATCTTCCAGTCGAACGGCCCGGACCTTGGTGTCACGAACCGCGTGAGCTGGTTCGAGCACAAGGCCCGGCTGATGAAGTTCCTCGGGATGAACACCTTCTCCAAGGACCTGCTGGAGTTCGGCCACAACCAGGGCTGGGACTCGGCGCCCTACGGTGGGGACAACTGGGTCATCCAGAGCGCGTTTCCGTCGCTCTGGGCCGACACCCTCACCATGCTCGAGCGGTACGACCTCAACGTCCTGCCGTATTACGAGTATGCCGGCTCACGGGGCTACTCCGGCCTGGGCTACCAGAAGCGCCCCAAGCCGCTCGCCCGCACGGATGACCAGTACACGCATGTCTGGTGGAGCGAGGACGCCCGGGCCGACCTCACGGACCCGGACACGCTGACGGACTTCAAGAAGATGCTGGACCTCACGGTGGTCCAGTACGCGACGCGCAAGAAGTTCGTCGGCGTGTGGCTGCGGCCGAGGGTGAGTGAGATGCCCATCGGCTTCGGCGACGCGGCGCTCGCGCGCTTCGCGACCGGGGCGAACGGGGGTGTCGCCGTCACCCGCGCGCAGCTCCAGGCGGACAGCGCGCTGCGCCAGCGCTACTACAACTGGTGGATGCTCCAGCGCCGGGCCTTCATCGACGGCGTGACGGACTACCTGCGCTCCAAGGGCGTGGGCAGCGACACCGTCACCCTCTTCACCTCGGACGTGACGGAAGCCGGGCGCACCCACCCGAGCGCCAGCGGGTACATGGTCGCGGAGAACCCGACGCCATGGACCGCCCTGGGCGAGTCGGTGATGAGCCTGGACCGCGCCCTGACCGAGGACCGCCAGCTCAACGCCCTGCTCCTCCCGCGCAGCACGTGGGACACGTGGGAGTGGCAGCACTCCGACCCGTGGAATGACCCGCAGAACTACGTCAGCGATACGAAGGGCGCGCTGACGTACTCCTTCAACCACGCCTACACGGTTGGCCGGCCGAACGCGCTGAATGCCTTCCGCAGCGGTGCGGGCCTGGCCATGGTGCGCCACTACGCGCTCAACGAGGACACCATGACGGAGCCCAACGAGAACAAGCTGCTCGGGTACTTCGTCACCGACGTGGAGCATGCCGGGCCGTACTCCATGCTCGCCGAGGCGCGCGCCATGGCCCACGGCGACCCGCGCTTCATCGGCTACCTGTCGAGCGCGTCCTTCAACCGCGGCTTCCCCGAGTACGTGCGCGCCTTCAACCAGGCGTTCCTCGCCCTGCCCGCGCTGCCGAGCCAGGTCGTGCCGAGCGCCGCTTCGAACGCCGCCGTGGTGGTGCGCTCCTACAACGCCTCCACGCATGGCACGTACCTGGCCGTGGTGAACACGGGCGTGCACCAGGTCGACAACGTCGCCATCACCCTGCCCGTCACGGGCACCGTGACGGATGTGGTGACGGGCGCGGCGGTGCCTGTGGTCAACGGCAAGCTGACGCTGTCCATGTATCCCGCGCAGCTGCGCTCCTTCCGGGTGGTCCCCTGATGAGGTTCAGGGCGTGAAGGGGGCGGTGCGGCTGAGCCCCGCCACCCTTCACGCCTGCTCCGCCCACGCCGGCCCCTTCCCCTGCCGTGACACGCTGAAGCCCGTTGGTCCCGGGGGCCACGTCCCCGAGAAAGAACCATGCGCCTCCACCGTCCCCTTGCATCCGTCCTGGCCGTCCTGTTCCTCGCCGTGTTGCCCCGGTGTGCCCCACCGGAGGCCGAAGGCGCGAGCGAGGCCTCCATGCCCACCGAGGCCGCCCAGGCCCTCACGCCCGGCGGTGGGCTGCGGTTCATGACGTACAACATCAAGCATGGGGAGCTGAGCAGCCTGGACAGCATCGCCAGCGTCATCCGGGGCCAGGCGCCGGACCTGGTGGCGCTGCAGGAGGTGGATGTCCTCACCAACCGCTCGGGCAAGGTGGACCAGGCGGAGCGGCTGGGGCAGCTCACCGGCATGCACCACGCCTTCGTCCCCTCGCTGCTCAGCTTTGACGGTGGGCAGTACGGCCTCGCGGTGCTGTCGCGCTACCCCATCCGCTCGGCGCAGCGCGTCCCGCTGCGCTCCGCCGCCGAGCAGCGCGCGCTCGGCATCGTGGAGGTGGAGCTGGACGCGACGCACGTGGTGCCGGTGGCCGTCACCCACTTCGGCACCACGGGCGCCACGGAGCGGCTCAACCAGGCCGAGGACGTCAAGGCGGCCCTGGCGGGAAGGCCGTGGGTGCTGCTCGGCGGTGACCTCAACGCCACCCCCACGGAGTCCAGCATCACCAGCCTGAAGGCGCTGCTGTCCGACGCATGGACGCGCGGAGGCTCGGGCAGTGGCTACACCCAGAGCGCGAGCTTCCCCACGCGCCGCATCGACTACGTGCTGCTCGGCTCCGCGTGGACGTCCCCGGTGACGGCGGCCGTCGTGGGCGCATCGTCGCAGTCGGACCACCGGCCGGTGGTGGCCACGCTCATCCTCCCCTGGAGCCAGACGCTCCTCGGCGACCGCGTGCCCGGCAACCCCGTGGAGGAGGCGGACACGCGGGCCGTGGAGGTGGGCGTGCGCTTTCGCAGCAACGTGCCCGGCACCATCCAGGCGCTGCGCTTCTACCGGGGCACGGGCAACGCCAGCGGCTACGTGGCCCGCCTCTGGACGGCCACCGGCACCCTGCTGGCGCAGGTGCCCGTGAGCGACGGCCGCATTCCGGGCTGGCAGGAAGTCGCGCTGCCCACGCCCGTCCCCATCAGCGCCAACACGCTCTACGTGGCCTCGTACCACACGTCCAACGGCCGCTTCGCCCGCGACGCCTCCGGGCTCGCGAGCGCCATCACCAGCGGCAACCTGACGGCCCCCGCCAGCGCGAGCATCGGAGGAAATGGCGTCTACGCCTACGGCGGAGGCGGCTTTCCCGCGAGCAGCTATAAAGACACCAACTACTGGGTGGACGTGCGCTTCGCGCCATCGCCCTGAGTCCGGAGCTTCTGCGCCGGCCCGCGTCTTCGGCAGCGACTTCCTGTTCGAAATCCCGGGCGGGCGCCTCATCCGCTGAGCGCGACATCCGCTCACCGCCGGAACCGCAGCCGCGCGTGGACCCGCCGGAGTAGGATGGGTCTTGCGTCGTACGGACGCATTGCCAGGAGCGCGTGAATGAACAGGAAGAGCCTTCGCATCGTCGCCCTTCTCACCGCCATCGCGGGTGTGGGGCTGGCCGCCCTCACCCTGGTGCCGAGCACGGCCCAGGCCGGGGAGCTGCCCTCCGGTTGCTACTATCACCCCATCACCGGCGCGCTGATCTGCCCCTACCCGCCGCGCTGAAACCCGGCGGCTTCAGGACCGGAGGCCTCGCGCCACACGTGGGCGCGGGGCGCTCCGGCCGGAAGCCCTGCTCCGGAAGAAGGGGGTGTCGCCATGTCGAACCAGGCTGACGAAGTGAATCAATACATGTCGGAGCTCGACCACCCGCTGAAGGACGCCATCGAGGTGGTACGGGCCGCCATCCTGGGCTCCCACAAGGACATCACCGAGCACATCAAGTGGAACGCCCCCAGCTTCTGCTTCAAGGGGGAAGACCGGGTGACGTTCAGGCTTCAGCCCAAGAACCGCTTCCAGCTCATCTTCCACCGCGGCGCCAAGGTGAAGGACAGCAAGGGCTTCGTCTTCGAGGACGCCTCGGGCCTGCTCGAGTGGGTGGCCGCGGACAGGGCCGTGGTCTCGCTGCAGGACCTGAAGGACGCGAAGGCGAAGAAGACGGCGCTGGTCAAGCTCGTGACCTCGTGGATGAAGTCGACGAGCTGAGGCCCTCACCCCGGTGCGCTCCTCAGGGCGAGGAGGAACGCGGTGGCAGCCCCCAGCGCCGAGAGCACCCGCACGTGGTTCCAGGCCGTCCAGCCCGACACGTACCGGGCCCACAGGCTGGCGGCTTCGGCGCCGGCCGGGTCCAGTGCCGCGAGTGCGTTGTTCCGGGGGACATTGAACGCGGCGGTCACCCCGATGACTCCCACGACATAAAGCACGCCGCCCAGCAGCAGGTAGCGCGCACCCGGCGTCTCCCACGAGCGCAATGCGGCGACCGCGACCCATAGCGACGTCGCGGCCGTGCCGAAGAGCACCGACATGAAGGCCGGGGTCACCGCCTCCACGTTGATGGACTGCATCGCGAGCAGGCCCTGCGCTGGCGGCAGACGGGCCAGGGCCTTCATCACGAACGCGGAGAATGCGAACAGACTCCCGGCGACGACGCCCGCGCCGAGCGCCGAGAGACACGTCAGGACGAAGAGGAATCCCTGGCTCATCTGGAAGACTCTCACGCGCCCGAGAGCGCCACGGACTTCCTGTCATAGGTCGCGCCCGCCGCCGCCTCGACGAGGAAGCGGCCCACGCTGCGCCGGGAGATGCTCATCACCCGGGCCTCTCCCGCCGGTGAGGCGAAGGGCGCGCCCGCCTCCTCCGCATCCGTCAGCCCCACGGGCTGCGCCAGGACCCAGTCGAGCCCGCTGTCGCGGACCTCGCGTTCCTGCTGCTCCGTGTCGGCAATCTGCGGCTTCAGGAGCAGCGAGAAGATGAGCCTCCACTTGAGCGGCAGCCGGCCCCGCGTCTCCCCCACGCCGTAGGTGGTCTGGACCACCAGCTTGCGGATGCCCTGCTTGCGCATGGCGACGATGACATTCCGCGTTCCCTTCGAGCGCACGTCGAGCGGCGTCCCGGAGCTGCCGCGCAGCCGCACGGCCAGCGGATTCTCGCGGATGCCCAGGGTGACGATGACCGCGTCCTGCCCCCGCACCGCACGCTCGACGTCCTCGGGGTTCGTCGCGTCCCCCTTGAACGGCTTCAGGTGCTCCGACTGCACGGAGAGCGCGTCCGGCCGCCGCGCGAAGGCCGTCACCTCATGTCCCGCGGAAAGCAGCTCCTCGACCGTCGCACGTCCAGAACCGCCTGTTGCGCCCACCACCAGGACTCTCATGACCGCTCCCTTCAGGGTTGATTGCCTGAGTCCAGAATGGGCTTCGGGGCTGAGACTCTCAATGACCGTACGTCGCTACTTCATGCTCATTCGTCCAGAGACTCTGGACGGCGGCGTGGCCGGAGGGCATCTTGGGGCCATGGCGGACAAGCAGCTCTGGGCCCCCGTGGACCCGCTCGGCGAGGCGCTGCACTTCCTGCGGATGAGCGGGAGCTTCTACTGCCGCTCGGAGCTGACCGCGCCCTGGGGCCTTGGCATGCCGGCGATGGACGGCTGCATGTGGTTCCACGTGGTGACGTCCGGCCGGTGCTGGCTCGACGTGGCGGGCGGCGAGCCCCTCTGCCTCCAGCCGGGAGACTTCGCGCTCGTGCCCCATGGCGAGGGCCACCGGCTCTGGACGGAGCCCCACACCGCCACGCCCAACGTCATCGAGCTGCCCCAGGACCTGGTCAGCGAGCGCTACTCGCTCCTCCGGCATGGCGGCGGCGGCGCACCGACCACCCTCATCTGCGGGGTCGTCCACTTCGACCACCCGGCGGCGCACCAGCTCATCCGGTTGTTGCCGCGCGCCATCCACCAGGACCCGTCGGACGGGCTGCACCTGGACTGGATGCAGAGCACGCTGAGGTTGATGGCGGCCGAGGCGAAGGAGCTGCGCCCGGGCGGCGAGACGGTCATCACCCGGCTCGCGGACGTGCTGGTCATCCAGGCCATCCGCTCCTGGCTCCAGAAGGACCCCGCCGCGAAGACGGGCTGGCTCGGCGCGCTGCAGGACCCGCAGCTGGGCCGCGCCCTCATGCTCATCCACCGGGAGCCCGCACGGCCGTGGACGCTGGCTTCGCTGGCGACGGAGGCCGCGATGTCGCGCTCGGCCTTCGCGGCGCGCTTCACCGAGCGCGTCGGGGAGCCCGCCATGCACTACGTCGCGCGCTGGCGGATGCACGTGGCGGTGAGCTGGCTCCAGGAGGACAAGGCCGCGCTGGGCGAGGTGGCCAGCCGCCTCGGCTACCAGTCCGAAGCAGCGTTCAGCCGCGCCTTCAAGCGCTTCATCGGCGTCTCTCCAGGCGCGGTGAGACGCAAGCCGCGCTTCACTTCGAGCCCGGCGTCGCGCGCATGACGAGCATGCCGCGGAAGGACTCGCGATACGCCCACGCCAGGTAGACCTCCAGGGCCAGGACGACGAACGTCATCACCATGCCGTCGGGCATGAGGAAGGCGTGGAAGGCGACGATGTTGACGACGATGGGGGCGATGAGGGCCAGGGCCAGCGGCACGAAGCGGTTCGCCAGCAGCAGCACCCCCACGAGCACCTCGGTCCCCTTGATGAGCTGGAACAGGTAGCCCGACTTCATGAGCGCCTCGCTGAACGCCACGGAGTCCGCGGGCAGGGTCTCCGGCGGAGGAGCCGGCATGAAGTTCAGGAAGCCGTTGAGCCCGAAGACGAAGAACATCAGCCCCATCAGGTAGCGGGCGGCGGCCGGCAGGAAGCGGGTCAGGGACTTGGTTCCCTCGGCGTTGGCGGCCTTCGTGTTCAGCGTCAGTTCCGTTGCCATGGTGGACTCCCCTTCATGGTTCGCAGGTGTGATTGCTGCCTCTGTCCTCACGTCGAACGAGGGGCGGCGGAATCGACACGCCGGATTATTTTCCTGGGGAGGCCGCCAAGAGCCTGGAATGACTGAAGAAGTCCTCTCCCGTGACTACGGCAGCTCCGGGAAATGGACGACGCGCCCAGCCGGCCCCACGGCCCAGATGCTGGACGGGGTGACCAGGGCGATGTCCCGGAGCTCCCCCGGGGGCGACGCCGTGAACAGGGGCTGCCACGTGCTGCCGTTGAGGCGACGGATGATGCCCACCTGGTCGGTGACGTAGACGGACGCGCGGTCCGGTGCGCAGACGCTGGTGAACTCAACGGTCCCCGGAGGCGTCACGGCCGACCAGGTCGTTCCGCCCGCCCAGGCCACCACGTTGCTGCTTTCTCCCACCGCATACGCGAGCGTCGGCGACGCCATCCAGATACTCCGAATGGTGGTGCGATGCGGCCCGGGTACCGTCATGGTGCTCGTGTCCGTGCCCCCGGTGTAGGTCTCCATCCAGGGCTGCTGGTTCCCGCTCGCCTCCTGGCCCCCAATGAGCAACCGCGTGGCGTCAAAGCCATGGACGTCCCGGTAGATGGGGCTGTTGTCATCCACCAAAGTGGGCGCATTGCCGGACGTCCAGGAGTACAGCTGGCCGCCCTCATTCACCACGTACAGCAACGTCCCGGTCCCCTCGAAGCCAACGATGCCCGTGGCGTTCGTGGCCGCGTCCGTCAGCGTGAGCTGCTGGGTGCAGCTCGTGCCGTCATGCTGGGCCAGCCGGCCCCCATGGCCCGCCAGGAACACGCTCCCATCACTGTGCACCCAGGCTGCATTCCAGGTGGTCGTCCCGCAGGCCCCGTCGAAGCTCGTGAAGGTGCCGGCCGCGCTGCTCCGGCGCGCCAGCGCGCCTCCCGCGCCGGCAATCCACACCGGGTAGCCCGTGGTGCTGGCCTTGTTGATGGCCACCGTATTCCAGTCACGGGACGTGACTGCCGGGTCCGTCAGCGCCTTCCAGCCGGCCCCCATGCAGACGTTGCTCTCGTCAGCAACGCTGTCGCAGTCGTTGTCGCGCTGGTCGCAGACCTCGGTGCCATTGCCCCGGTTGTGCCGGTCCGTGTCGTTGCAGTCCGTGTTGAGGGGCGCCGTATTGGGAGGAATCGGCTGACCCGCACAGACCACCTGGGCGGTGGCCACGGTGGAGCCGTCCCCATCCCCGTCCGTATCGGCGTAGTAGTTCGTGGAAGAGGGTGCGTTGCACGTGGTGCCATTCCGCGCCGCGTTGCAGACGTAGATGCCAGGACACGCGCCGCCGCAAACCGCGCCCTTCCGGGTCGCGCCAGTCGTGAAGGGCTCGTCCACACCGCCGGTGCAGTTGTCGTCGATGTCGTTGCACAGCTCCGTGGCGTTGGGCCTCACCGCGCTCTCGCCATCGTTGCAGTCGAAGGTGGCCGTCGGCGCCACGTGGCCCATGGGCTGCGTACAGCCGAGCATCGGGTTCGCCTGGGCCCCGAAGCCGTCCCCATCCGCGTCCCGGTGCCACGTCTTGTTGAACCCCTCGTCCGTGCCGTTGCGGCAGTTGTCATCGACGTCGTTGCACGTCTCCGACGCGTTGGGGTTCACGGCGCTCACGCCGTCATCACAGTCCCCGGTGGCGGCTACGTACCCTTCCGGCTGATTGCACTTCTGCCGTGACTCCGCGGCCCGGCCGAAGCCGTCACCGTCGGCATCCCGGAAGTAGGTGCTCACCGGCAGCCCCTCGTCGGACGACCCGTCGCAGTCGTTGTCCTTGTCGTCGCACGTCTCGGCCGCTCCGGGCCTGCGCGCGGAATCGGTGTCATCGCAGTCGCCGCTCGCGACGACATGGTTCGGCGGCGCGAGGCAGGCCCTGACCACCACGCCGGCCCCTACCCCGTCCCGGTCTCCATCCAGGTAGAAGTCGCCCTGCGGCAACCCGTCGTCCACGCCGCCGGCACAGTTGTTGTCGAGCCCGTCGCACAGCTCGGCCGCGCCCGGCGACCGGGTGGGCGTGGTGTCGTCACAGTCGCCGCCCTGGGCCACGTGCTGGGCCGGTGCTGTGCACCCCAGCACCCCGTCGCCCGCGCCGTAGCCGTCCCCATCCCCGTCCCGGAAGAAGCGGCGCTGTGAGATGGCGGCGTCGTTGTCGGCGCAGTCCGTGCCCCCCCCCGACGTGGGCACGAAGCCGTCGTCGTCGACGTCCACCGCGCTCAGCGTGACGGCCACCGTCTGCACGCCCGCCGAGTCCAGCGTCACGGTCCGCTTTTCACTCGCCACCGCGGGCCCGGTACACGACTGCTCATGCGCCGTGGAGATGAGCTCCAGCGTCCGGCCCCACTCCTCACGCCGGAAGACGCTGATGACCAGCTTCCGCGCGGACGCCTCGCGGCCCAGGACTTCGACGGCCTCGACGTCCGAGCGCTCCGGAACCTCCGCGTCCCGCGCCTGCACGGAGATGCAGCCCGCCTTGAAGGTGAAGGACACCTCCAGCTTCACGGCGGCCTGCCGTGCATCGGGAAGCTCGTCCTTCCCCTGACACGCGGTGAGCAGCAGAAGGGGCCACAGTGGGAGCAGGAGGCGGCGCATGGGCGCGCAGTCTAACCCCATCCACGTCCCAGCCCCGTGTCTGGGATGTCCGATCCTGAGCGAATCCCCGCCACACGCCGGGGCGGCCGGCGTCAGTCCAGCAGCTGCATCAGGTCCGCGCGGGTGATGGCCGCGCCCCCTTCCGCGCCTCCGAGCGCGGACTCGAAGAGCGCGCGCTTCTTGTCCTGGAGGGTGAGGATCTTCTCCTCCACCGTGCCCCGGGACACGAGCCGGTACACCATCACCGGCCGCTGCTGGCCGATGCGGTGGGCGCGGTCCGCGGCCTGGGCCTCGACGGACGGGTTCCACCACGGGTCCACCAGGAACACGTGGTCCGCCGCCGTGAGGTTGAGACCCGTGGCGCCGGCCTTCAGCGAGATGAGCATCACCGGCGGGCCCTTGGGGTCCTGGAACGACGCGGCCACGGCGCCCCGGTTGGACGTGCTTCCGTCCAGCCGGATGTAGCCGATGTCCGCCTCCTTCAGCGCCGGCTCGATGAGGTCCAGCATCGACGTCCACTGCGAGAAGACGAGCGCCTTGTGCCCCTCCTCCACCGCCGTGCCGAGCGCCTCCAGCAGCGCCTCCACCTTGGACGACGTCTTCGCCTGCTGTCCCGGCACCAGCGCCGGGTGGCACGCGGCCTGGCGCAGCCGCAGCAGGGCCTCCAGCGCCTTCAGCACGCTGCCGCCCTGCTCCAGCTGGGACACCACCTCCTCGCGCGTGGCGGCGTACACGGAGTCATAGACGGCGCGCTCCCGCTCGCTGAGGGTGACGTGCCGCACGGAGTCGGTGCGCGGCGGAAGCTCGGGCGCCACGTCGCGCTTGAGCCGGCGCAGCACGAAGGGGCGGATGCGCGCGCGCAGCTTCTCGGCGGCGCCCTTCTGGTTGTCCGAAACGGGGCGGGACCACCGCTCCTCGAACTGCTTGCGCCCTCCGAGCAGCCCGGGGTTGGTGAAGTGCATCAGGCTCCAGAGCTCCTCCAGCCGGTTCTCGATGGGCGTGCCGCTCAGCGCCACCCGGAAGTTGGCCTGCAGGCTGTACGCGGCGCGCGCCACCTGGCTGTCGGGGTTCTTGATGGCCTGGGCCTCGTCCAGCACCAGCGTGTCCCACGTCTTCGCGCCGAGCACCGCCGCGTCCAGGCGCATCAGCGCGTAGGTGGTGAGCGTCACGTCGGCCGTCTCGTCCAGGGCGCGGCCGGGGCCGTGGTACACGGAGACCTTGAGCGAGGGACGGAAGCGCTTCACCTCCGCCTCCCAGTTGGGGAGCACGCTCGTGGGGGCCACCACCAGCGTGCCCGGCCCCAGGGTGCAGATGGTCTGCAGCGTCTTGCCCAGGCCCATGTCGTCGGCGAGCACGCCGCCCAGGCCCGCCTGCCGCAGGAAGTTGAGCCAGCTCACGCCCTGGAGCTGGTAGGGGCGCAGCGTGGCGGTGACGTCCTTGGGCAGCTGCACGTCCGGCAGCTTCTCGAAGCCCTTCACCAGGGGCGCCAGCCGCTCCAGTCCCGGCGGTGGCGGGTGGTCCAGCGCCTCGCACAGCCCGTTGAGCTGGGGGATGGCATGGTTGGCGAGCCGCCCGTCCGAGCCGCGCGCGGCTAAGAGATCTGCCACGCGCTGGCCATGCGTCTTCAGCCAGGCGGTGGGCAGCGGCGCCCACCCTCCGCCCTGGAGCGGCACCAGCCCCAGCCCCTCCTCCCAGGCGCGCATCACCGCGGCCGCGTCCACCGTCCGGGGCGGGGCGCCCGGCTCGGTGCCCTCCACCTGGAAGTCGAACGAGAAGTCCACGCGCGGCACGCCGGACTCCGTGGCGCCGGACGCCACGTTGAGCACGGGGCGCAGCTTCACGTTGGGGCTGACCACGCCCGCCGCGTCGCCGGTGAGGCCACCGCGCCAGCGCCGCAGCTTGTCCGCGAGCTGCACGGCCTCCTTGCCCTGCACCGTCACGCGCCGGCCGGGCACCATGTTCAGCTCGTCGCGCAGCTCGTCGATGAGCTTCTGCTCGGCGGCCTCGTCGCGCACGGGCACCGCGCCCTTCACGAAGACCATGCGCCCGTTGTCGATGCGCACCGCGGGCGGCGAGCCGTACACCAGCGTGGGCAGCACGGACAGGCCGGAGTCCAGCTGGTTCAGCTCCACGGAGATGCGCGGCTTGAGCGTGCGGTCGATGGGCGGCAGCCGCTGGCTCCGCACGTCCACCGGCATGCGGCGCGCGAGGTCCGGCAGCACCTTGCCGGTGAGGTCCCCCATCTGCGCGGGCGAGAAGGCCCGCTCCTGCGGCAGCTTCTCCAGCCACGGGCCGGTGAGGGTCTGCTCCCCCAGCTTGCAGAGCGTGTCCCCGCACAGCGCCAGGCCGGGGCCCACCATCTCGGTGACGCGCGGGTCCTTCTCCATCTTGAGCACCGTCTGCTCGCCCCGGTCCTCCACGGTGACGCGGGGGAAGAGGGGCTCGTTGGAGACGGAGACCAGCGTGCCTTCGAAGATGATGGTGCGCGCGGGCTCCAGCACGCGCAGCAGCGCGTCGAGCCGCTCGGGCGGAAGTGCGCCCTTCGTGGGCCGTGCCAGCAGCTTGTCCGCGAGCAGGTCGCACGGCTCCACCTGGATGCGGGCCGCCTCCACGGGGTTGGCCAGCACCGACGTCAGGCTGCGTGCCAGCAGGCGCGCGGTGTTGTCCGGACGGACCAGCAGCCGCTCGAGCTGGAGGCCTCCGTTCGCGCGTTTGAAGCGGTACACCATGCGCTCCGGCTTGGGCGGCGTGCCCGTGCCCGGGCGCGCGCTCGCGGCCGGGGCCACGGAAGGCCTCGCGGG
>JBKGHK010000019.1:0-34950 GCA_046520375.1 Pyxidicoccus sp. 3LFB2 | reverse complement strand
CCCGCGCTGACGGCGCTGCTGCCGCGCATCCACGCGCTGCTGGGCCGGGACATGGGCTCGCTGCGCGTGGAGGAGCGGGTGGCCTTCTGCTGCCCGGTGGAGTTCGGCGAGAGCGCGTCACGCGACGCGGAGTGGACGTCCGGCGTCTCCACCGCGCTGAGCCCCGGGGGCCTCATCATCCGCACGCTGGTGCCCGCGCGGCCCGGGACGGCGGTGCGGCTGCGCATCCTCCTGCCCACCACGCGCGAGCGGCTGGAGACCCACGGCGTGGTGGCCTGGGCCAACCCCTTCACTCCGAGGGCCGGCCTGTCCTTCCCGTACGGCATGGGCGTGCGCTTTCTGGGCATGGGCCCTCCGCGCCTCATGCACCTGCGCCAGCTCTGCCAGCCGGTGGCCCCGTATTGACTGAAGCTCGCAGCCCCGGAGGCGCCATGCGACGCAAGAAGGTCCTGCTCGTCGACGACTCGTCCACCGTGCTGATGCTGCACCAGATGATGTTGCGGGAGCTGGGCTACGACGCCGTCACCGCGCGCGACGGGCTGGAGGCCCTGGTGCGCGCCGAGGCGGAGCGGCCCGATCTGGTCTTCCTGGACATCAACATGCCCCACCTGGACGGCCTGGAGACGTGCCGGGCCCTGCGCGGCCGCGAGCCCACCCGGCGCACCCCCATCATCCTGTGCAGCACCCGCTCCGAGCCGCGCAGCGTGCAGGCGGGCTTCGACAGCGGCTGCAACGAATTCCTTGCCAAGCCCTTCGAGGGCGCCGAGCTGACGGCCCTGCTGCGCCGCTACCTGGATTGACAATATGGGTCCAGTTTGTAAAGTTTGTCGGAGATGGGTGCTGACTCCGACACTTCACCGAAGCCCGCCGTGGACCTGCGCCGCCGGGGGCTGTTGGACGCCGCGCTGACGGCATTCCTTCGCCACGGGTTCCGCAAGACGTCCATGGACGAGGTGGCGCGCGCCGCGCAGGTGTCCCGGCAGGCGCTGTACCTGCACTTCGCGACGAAGGAGGAGCTGTTCCGGGCCACGGTGGAGCACCTCCTGGAGAGCGCTCGGCTCGAGGCCACCGCCGCGCTCTCGGATGGCTCGCTGCCGCTCGAGCCCCGGCTGGTGCGCGCGTTCGACGCCTGCGTCGGAAAGTACGTGGGCATGATGGGCGCGGGCGCGGCGGACCTGGTCGAGGTGGGCAGCGCGCTCGCCGGGCCGATGATTGCGCGGCACGAGGAGCAGTTGGCGGAGGCCGTGGCCAAGGCGCTGCGCGCGTCGGGGCTGATGGCGGCCTACAAGCCGTCCGGGCTCACGGCGCGCCAGCTCGCTGACACGCTGTATGCGACGGCGCGGGGGCTCAAGTACAGCTGCCCGAGCCGGGACGCTTTCGTGGAGAGAATGACGGTCGCCGTGCGAGCCATGTGCGTTCCGCTCGAGGAGGTCGCGTGACGTACGGGAAGCGGAGTCGCTGGCCACGCCGCGTGGTGTCGGGCGCGCTGGTGTTGCTGGGGCTCGTCGTGACGGCCGCCCTGGTGGACGGGTGGAGGGCGTTTGGCCGGCGTGCCGACGGTGAGCGGCGCTTGAGGATGGACAAGTCCCCCCAGTGGGGAGGCGACCGCTTCGTGAATCCCCAGCCGCTGAAGAATGACTTCTGGGGCTCGGTGACGGGCGCGTTCAAGGCCAGCGCGGATGGGAGTCCCGCGGTGCCGGTGGCCACGGTGCGCGGGGGCGCCGAGCGCTTCGCCACGCCGCCGGCCTCGGGGCTGCGTGTCACGTGGCTGGGGCACTCCACGCTGCTGGTGGAGGTGGACGGCCACCGCATCCTCACCGACCCGGTGTGGGGCGAGCGCGTGTCACCGCTGAGCGTGGTGGGGCCGAAGCGCTGGTATGCGCCGCTCATCGGTCTTGCGGAATTGCCGAAGCTCGACGCCGTCGTCATCTCCCATGACCACTACGACCACCTGGACGAGCCCACCATCTCCGCGATGAAGAACTGGGACACCACCTTCATCGTGCCGCTCGGCGTGGGTGCGCACCTGGCGTACTGGGGCGTGCCCGCGGAGCGAATCGTGGAGCTGGACTGGTGGGAGCGCACCAAGGTGGGGGCGCTGGAGATTGTCGCCACGCCGTCGAGGCACGCCTCCGGCCGGCTTGTCATCGACAACGACGCGACGCTCTGGGCGAGCTACGCGCTGCTGGGCCCCCAGCACCGCGTCTGGTTCTCCGGGGACACGGGGCTCTTCCCTGCGATGCGCGACATTGGCGAGAAGCTGGGGCCGTTCGATTTGACGATGATTGAGGCGGGGGCCTACGGGAGCGCCTGGCCCGACTGGCACCTGGGCCCCGAGCAGGCGGTGAAGGCCCACCAGCTGGTGCGCGGCAAGGTGCTGCTGCCGGTGCACTGGGGGCTGTTCAACCTCGCCTTCCACGGGTGGACGGAGCCGGTGGAGCGGGTGCTCGCGGCGTCCGAGCGCGCGGGCGTGACGGCGGTGGTGCCCAAGCCCGGCCAGAGCTTCGAGCCCGAGGCGTTGCCCACGCTGGAGCGCTGGTGGCCGGAGTTGCCCTGGAAGACGGCGGAGCAGGACCCCATCGTCGCCACGCAGATGAACTGACGACGACGGAGTGGGTGGGCCGCGCCATGCTCCGGGCCGCCCGGAGCGGCGCGCCGAAGCCCGTGCTGGAGACGCCGGACATCAACGCGCTGGCCCGCGCGGTGGGCTGACGCTGACGCGGGCGTGGGCAGCGCGGCCTACAGCTGCGGTCCCTGCGGCCCGCCGGCGGGCCCGTTCGGCTTCGTCGGCTGCGAGCGGCGCGGCAGCGTCACCGTGAAGGTGGTGCCTTCGAGCTCGCTGGAGGTGACTTCAATCGTGCCCCCGTGGGCATGGACGATTTCCCGGACGATGTAGAGCCCCAGCCCGTAGCTCATCTTCAGCGTGCGCGTCGTCTGCGGGCCGCGCCGGAAGGGCTCGAAGATGTGGGGCAGCAGGTTGTCGGGGATGGGGCGCCCGGCGTTGCGCACCTCCATGACGACCTTGTTGCGCACGCTGCGCACCGACAGGTGCACCGGCGCCTCAGGGGGGCTGTACTTCAGCGCGTTCTCCACCAGGTTGGACGCCACCTGCGCCAGCCGGTCCGGGTCCCACGTCCCCTGGGTGTTGTTCTTGGCGTCCACCTCCACCACGCGCTGGGGGAAGGCCACGCGGAACTCGTGGGCCACCTTCGCGGCCAGGTCCTTCAGGTCCATGGGCCGGGGCTCAATCGCCACGCCGCCCACCAGCCGGGTGCGGGTGAAGTCCAGCAGCAGGCGGGTGAGCCGCTCGATGCGCACCGCCGCGGTGGCGATGCGCTTGCTGGTGTGCTTCGCCTCCTCCGCGGTGCCGCTCTCGGCCAGCACGCGGGACCAGTTCATGATGGCGCCCAGCGGGCTGCGGATGTCATGGCTGACGATGCCCATGAGCTGCTCCTGGAACTCCGCGTGCCGGCGCGCTTCCTCTTCCGCCCACTTGCGCTGGGTGATGTCGCGGCTGATGCCAAAGAGGCCGAACACCTTGCCCTCCGGGTCCTTCAGCACGCCCTTGGTGGACAGCCACACGCGCGGGCCCTCGGCGCCCGGCTGCGCGTCCTCGTAGGTGACGGTGCGGCCGAAGGCGAACACCTCGCGGTCATTGGCCGCGTTGGCCCGGGCCACCTCGGGCGAGAAGAGGTCCTGGTCGGTGCGGCCAATCATGGCCTCCACCGAGTACCCCACGGCCTTGGCGCCCGCGGGGTTGATCATCTGGTACCGGCCCTCCAGGTCCTTGGTGTAGACGGCGTCCGTCGTCCCCTCGAGGATGGAGCGGAAGATTTCGCTGGTGCGCCGCAGCTCCTCGCGGGCGCGGCGCTCCCCGGTGATGTCGCGGCAGTGCACCAGCAGGCCGCCCTCCACCGTGCGCACCCGGACGTCGAAGCACAAATCCCTATCGGGCCAGCCATGCTCGAAGCGCACGGCCGCCTGCTCGGTGGCGGACTGGTCGAAGCTCAGGTGGCGGCGCAGCTCCAGCAGGGTGGGGCAGGCGCGGCGAATGTCATCGCCGGGCCCGCCGCAGCCGCCCAGCAGCTCCGTCATCCGGGGGCTGACGTAGAGGAAGCGCCACTGCGCGTCGAGCAGGAAGAAGGCGTCTGGCAGCCCCTCCAGGAGCGCATGGAGCGGCACGGCGGGCGCCTCGGGACTCGGCGCGGCCGGGGAACGCGAGCGCTTCTTTGCGGGGGTGGGGGCCATGCGTCTTCGGTTCCGCGGTGGGCCGTCAGGGGCCTTCAAGGGGTGAACACGGGAGGGAGTGGGGCGCGTGCCTTCAAGGCAGGGGCGTGAGGCCGAGGTTGCGGGCGATGTCCTGGAAGCCCTCCACGGCGGGGGTGGGAGCGCGGGCCTTGTCCGGGCTGGCGAAGTCCACGCGGAACAGGCCGAAGCGGGGCGTGTAGCCCTCGGCCCACTCGAAGTTGTCCATCAGGCTCCAATGGAAGTATCCCCGCACGTCCACCCCCTCTTTCACGGCCTGCTCCACGGCGTACACATGGCTACGGAGGTAGTCGGTCCTCCGGTTTCCTTCCGCGTCCGCCATTCCATTCTCTGTAACGAACAGGGGGATGCCCAGGTCGCGAAAGCGTCGCAAGAAGAGGTACAGCCCCTCGGGGTAGATGTCCCAGCCCAAATCATTCACCGGGCGCCCGTCGGGCACGTACTGGTTGGACAGGGACGCCTCGCCAAAGTCCTGCCGCACGTAGTCCCGGGAGTAGTAGTTGATGCCGAGGTAGTCGCTGGAGCCCTTCAGGCCCTCCACCTCGCGGTCGATGCTCACCTGGGCGGGCACGGACAGCTGGATGCGGCCGGTGCGCAGGGCGAGGGGGACGCTCTCGTTGAAGAAGGCGTCGGTGAGGCCCGCGGCGGTGACGTCGGCGGTGGAGCCGGTGGCGGGCTGGAAGATGCGCACGTGGTGGGCGAGCCCCACGCGGGTGGCGTGGCCGTCCCCGTCGGCGTCCACGGTGTCCCGGGCGCGCAGCTGGCGGGCCGCGCGCGCGTGCGCCTCGATGAGGTGCGACAGCGCGGTGGCCATGGCCTTCGCGTCCTTCTTGCCCGGGGGCCAGACGCCGTCCAGGTAGCCGAACACCGCGAGCACGTTGGGCTCGTTGACGGTGCACCACCAGTCCACGTCGGCGCCCAGCGCCTCGGCGACGCGGGCGGCGTAGGCCTCGAAGTCGTCGAGCGTGGCGGGGTTCTCCCAGCCGCCCGCGTCGGCCACCCAGGACGGCAGGGTGAAGTGGTACAGCGTCACCAGCGGGGTGATGCCCTGCTCGCGCAGGGTGCGCGCCTGCTCGCGGTAGCGGGCGAGCGCGGCGGTGTCCCATTCTCCGCGCGCGGGCTGCAGGCGGCTCCACTCCAGGCTGAAGCGGTAGGCATTGGCGCCCAGGTTGCGCATCAGGCCCACGTCCACG
Source organism: Pyxidicoccus sp. 3LFB2 (assembly GCA_046520375.1). Classification (GTDB taxonomy): domain Bacteria; phylum Myxococcota; class Myxococcia; order Myxococcales; family Myxococcaceae; genus Myxococcus. The sequence continues at coordinate 29,491 of JBKGHK010000019.1, read as the reverse complement.
TCGAAGCGCTCCCACGCGCCAGTCGCTTCCCCGGACACGCTGCCGTCGTGGATGTGGGGGCGGCCGTCGGGGAACGCGCCCTGCTCCCAGGCGCTCCAGTCGTTGGTGAGGCCACCCTCAATCTGGTGGCTGGAGGTGGCGGTGCCCAGCATGAAGCCCGCGGGAAGGCCGGCGCCGAGCGTGGCGCGGCGGATGTCCCCGGCGTCGAAAGACGGCCTGTCACTGCACGCGGCCAGGGCCAGCGGGAGGGTGAGGAGGGCGCGGCGGCTCATGAGGCGCCTCCCGCGCGGGTGGCGGTGGGGCGGCCGACGACGCCCACGGTGATGAGCGAGGTGCGCACGTCGCCGTACTGGAAGACGAAGCCCTCCACGCGCACGCTGGCGCGGGCGGCCAGGGGAATGTCCACGCGGCCCCGGGCGCCGAGGGGGAAGACGTAGGCCAGGCCCACGGGCCCGTAGGAGGCGCCGAGGTGCGCGGGCAGCTGCCCATGGGCGTCGAAGAGGCCGGCCTCCAGGTCCACGGAGCCCACGCGGTAGAGGCCCTTCACGGAGGGCAGCAGCTGGAGGAGGGGCTCGGAGGTGTAGCCGAGGCCGACGACGGCGCCGCCGACGACGCTCCAGCGCTCACCGGTGTAGCCCAGGCGCGCGGTGACGGTGGTGCTGGCGCCGGGGCCCCGCGCTCCAGGGGGAGCAGCGACATGAGGCCGCCGTCGAGGGTGAAGCCGCCCAGGAGGAAGCGCGCGGCGGAGGTGTTGGCGAGGTAGGCGTCCTCCCAGCGTCCGCCGGCGAAGGCGTAGCCGCCGGTGAAGAGGCCGACGCTGGTGCCCAGCTCCGCCGCGAGCGCGCGCACGGGCTCCACCGCGGACGGAGCGGTGGCTGTCTCGAGCGCGGGGCCGGGCGCGCTGGAGAAGGTGAGTGCGAGGAGTGCGGAAAGCGGGGAGCACATCCGGGCCGGAACCATACCCCGCTCACCGCCCCGCGCGAGGCCACCCGGCAGTCTCTGCACTGCGCGTCACATCCAGCAACGCGAGGAGCAGGGCTCCCCAGACAGGGGATGCACCCGAGACGGAGGAATGTGCCCATGTTGAATGCGGGGCGGCGTGAAACAGGGATTTCATGTAACCAGTTGAATGTATTGGGAGTGGAGGAAGTGCTCACTCCCGGTTGAGGCCCAGTTGAGGCGTGACGATGGCTGGCGGGCAGTTGCCGCCGAGCTCCTGATACCTCGCCAGCTGCGCGCTCACTCCCGCGCTTCCGAGCGGGTCGCTCTTGTTCGCGGTGGAGCAGGGGAACTTGAAGTCGTAGACGCACTGGACTCTGGCCGGCTGGCGCGTGAAGTGGAGGACGACGTCGGGCATGAGCGAATCGCGCCACTGTTGGGTGAGCACGTACCGACCCGTTCTGGCATCGAGTCCGTAACGGGGCTCGATGGAGACGTTGTCCGGGAACAGCTTGAGGAGCTCACGTCGCACACAGGCAAATGCCACCGCGTGCTTCATCGTGCCCAGCTCCATCCGACGCAACACCGGCTTGCCATTCTCGTGGCGGACCACCCGTTCGCACTCTGCGTCGTTCGGCCTCTTGCCGGGTCCATACTCCCGCTCATTGACCTCGGCGTCTGCTTCCCGGGCGCATTGAATGAGGAGTTGCTCCACGCGAGCGACTTCGGCGGCCTCCAGCGACTTCAGGGTGGCAAGGGCAGTGCCCGTCGCTCTCGTGGCGCGCGACACCCAGGGGAGGACGGCGTCAGCGCCCTGCTGGGTGTAGCAGGCGGGGTTGCGCAGGCAGCCATTCGTCGCCGAGTCCAGGCTCTGCGCATAGCGGGTCGCATCGGGGGAGGTCGCGCAGGCAAGCTGAAGGGAGAGGGCTCCGAGGAAGGGACGCCAGCCGAAGAGGCGATTCAAGGAACACCCTGGAGAGGAACGGAGTTGCTCAGTCGAGAAAGCGGCGCCACCAACGGCGTACTTCCTCTTCCGTGTAGCCGGTCCAGGAGCGGGCATGCCGGGGCTCGAACCCGTTCATCCACGGCTCCAGGACTCGCGCCAGCTCACGGTAAGCGGGAAGGTCGTTGCCCCGAGCAACGTCTCCCGCTTCCGGCCACGTGCCTGCTGCCACCGCCGCGCGACCCCCGTTCAGCTCGTGGACGCGCACCGGAGGCACGGTGAATCGGCGCAGCAATCCGTCCACGCCGCCCAATGCGTCCACCACCGGTGGGCCCAGGAAGTTCAGCCAGTGCACGCCATCGACTTGTGTGCCCAGTGTCGACTCCACGCCGGTCTGAGGCAGGTCCAGCCCAGGATGACGGAAGAGGGCCTCGCGAAGCAGGGGCAGCGCACGGCTCCTCCTGCCGTACAGCTCGAAGGCCAGCCCGGCATGACCCGTGGAGAAGCTCAGCAGCGAAGCCATCCCGCAGGCCAGCTCCCGCACCCTGTCCGGTCCATGCTCCTCCAGGTACTCGATGGGAAGGGTGGCGCTCAGCATGCTCACGCTGCCTGCGGGTGGCGCACGCCAGGGAAGACGCGCCCGGTAGCTGAACGAGAATCCATTGGGCCGTGGAGAGGGCCCAGTGAGCAGGACGGAAGTCTCCGCCTGCAGCTTGAGCTGGGAGCGCAGGAACGGGGTGTCGTCCTCGCTCGAGAACTCGTCCATGAAGCGGTAGCCGTCGAAGGGGCGCAGTTGGCTCCGGATGTAGTCCCAGCTCTCCGGACCGAGCTGGAACCGCCCACCGTCCAGGTCCTCGCCATGAGAGAGGATCTCCGGCCCCGCGCCTACGGCCCCGACGTAGAGGTCGAGGGCACGGCTGACCTGGGATGCGATGTCATGGTGGTCATGCGGCAGGTAGAACGCGAGCCGGATGACCTCCCGGACCTGCAACTCCCCGCCGTCTGCCGCGGAAGCATGGAGTCGGATGCGCGGGAAGTGCTCGCTCATGGGGGTTCCTCACGCCGACTTCGAGCGCTCATCCTGCTCGAACAGGCTCTCCAGCTCCTTGCGAGACACCAGGGGGGCAGCCCCGGCGTCGTCATGGCTTGTCGTCCATGTCGTCGAGCTGGTCCTGCGCAAGCTCCCGGTAGAAGGGGACCACCTCGACGGCCAGCACGTCACGCATCTCCTGCCGCGCGCGGTCGTAGTCGCCGGCCCGCTGGTGGTCGTACATCCGGGAAAGTGCCCCTGTCAGCCGTCGTGAGCCTTCGCTGATGCGGCGGATGGTTTCACGCAGCAGGCCCCGTGCTCCGGCGTCGGTTTCCAGCGCATGGAGCGCATGGGCATCACTGATGGCGACCTCGCGTGCGGTGCGGAGGAGCAGCGCGCGCACGTCAGCTGTCAGCTCGAGCGGGGCGTCACCCTCCAGTACGCGGCGCCCCAGTGAGCGGATGGCGTCCCAGCCGTGTTCTTCCGACATCTAGCGCTTCCCCTTCTTCGGAGGACGGCACAGGTGCAGCGGCCAGTCCTGTTGGCCCTCGCAGAGACGCAGACAGTCGTAGCAGGAGCCGCTCCAGCCGAAGTCCTTGCAGTCTCCGTAGGAGCGAATGCACTGGCGCTTCCAGTCAGGCAGGTCCGCGTTGTGTGAATCGTCCCATGCGGCAGTGGCGCTGTCCGTGGCCGCCCTGGCACCGCCCATGAAGATGGCAGCCTCGGACGCGCTGAGGCCGCACGCCTCGGGGTTGCCGGGGTTGCGCAGCAAGCAGCAGGTCTCGCTGTCCATGCAGGTCGTCTGCGCGTAATGGCCGCGCCAGCTCTCCGTGGAGCGGGCGGAGTTGGCGCAACCCAGCGCCAGGGTAGCGGCGCCAAGCGCCAGGAAGACGCTGGAGCGCATTTCCGCCCTCACGCCGACTTCGAGCGCTCATCCTGCTCGAACAGGCTCTCCAGCTCCTTGCGAGCCTTCGCCGCCATCTCCACGAGCTTCGCCTCATCCGTGTGGTACTTCGCCGTCTCGCGCAGCAGCTCCTCGTCGTGGTCCCTCAGCCGCTCCAGCGCGCGGTGGCTCTCCGAATACGTGAGCCCCAGGTTCATCAGCACGTCCTGCCCCATCTCCAGGCTGCCGGCGAACGTCTCCCGCATCACCCGCTGGATGCCCATGTCCAGGAGCCGGTACGCATGCACGCGGTTTCGCGCGCGGGCGAAGATGGTCAGGTGCGGGAAGTGCTCCTTCACCGCCTGCGCCGTGCGCACCGACGCCTCGATGTCGTCGATGGCGAGCACGAACACCTTCGCCTTGTCCGCCCGCGCGGCCCGCAGCAAGTCCAACCGCGACGCGTCGCCGTAGAAGACCTTGCTCCCGAAGCGCTTCATGAAGTCGATGTGCTCGGGGCTCGCGTCGATGGCCGTGAAGCCGATGCGCTTGACGCGCAGCAGCCGGCCCACCACCTGCCCCACCCGGCCAAACCCGGCGATGATGACCGGGTTGTCCTCCTCGGGCGCCACGTCGAACGCGCGCGCCTCCGCCTTCTTCTGGAAGCGCGGCCGCACCCACCGCTCATGCACCAGGTACAAGAGCGGCGTGGTGGCCATCGACAGGCCCACCACCACCACGAGCAGGTCCGCCAGCGCGCGGTCCATGACGCGGAACGAGACGGCGAGCGCGAAGAGGACGAAGGCGAACTCGCCTCCCTGCGAGATGACGATGCCCAGGCTCAGCGCCGGCTCGTCCTGCTTCAGGCTGAAGCGCCCCAGGCCGTACAGCACCGCGCCCTTGAGCGCCACCAGCCCCACCACCAGCCCGGTGACGAGCAGCGGCTTTTCCACAATCAGCCCCAGGCTCACCGACATGCCCACGGCGATGAAGAACAGCCCCAGCAGCAGCCCCTTGAAGGGCTCGATGTCCGCCTCCAGCTCGTGCCGGTACTCCGACTCCGCCAGCAGCACGCCGGCGAGGAACGCGCCCAGCGCCATGGACAGGCCCACCGCGCTCACCAGCGCCGCGGTGCCCACCACGACGAGCAGCGCGGTGGCGGTGAACAGCTCCTGGCTGTGGAACGACGCCACCGCGCGGAACACCGGCCGCAGCAGGTAGCGCCCGGTGACGACGACGCCCACCAGCACGCCGGAGATTTTGAGCCCCGTGAGCCAGCCCGGCTCGGTGGACGTGGTGCCGCCGTCGCCCAACAGCGGCAGCATCGCGAGCAGCGGAATCACCGCCAGGTCCTGGAACAGGAGGATGCCGAACGCAATCCGCCCGTACCCGGTGGTGAGCTGGTTGCGCTCGGCGAGCAGCTGGAGCGCGAAGGCCGTGGAGGACAGCGACAGGCCGAAGCCGGCGATGATGGCCGCGCCCGGCGTCAGGCCCAGCACCAGGCCCACGCCGGACAGGAGCGCGCCGGTGAGCAGCACCTGCGCGCCGCCCATGCCGAACACCGACTGGCGCAGCTCCCACAGGCGCGAGGGCCGCAGCTCCAGGCCGATGACGAACAGCAGCAGCACCACGCCCAGCTCGGACACGTGGAGGATGTGCTCCACGTCGGTGACGAGCTTCGCCCCCCACGGGCCGATGACCGCGCCCGCCGTGAGGTAGCCGAGCACCGACCCGAGGCCGAGCTTCTTGAACAGGGGCACCGCCACCACCGCCGCGGCGAGGAAGACCAGTGCCTGATGCATGAAGGACATGGCACTTCCTTGCACGGAGCGCGCGGTGGCGGCAATTCGCGCACCCTGCCCGCTCTGACCCGGAGTGCGGCCCTGCCCGTTCAGGCCCGTGCTCGGGCCTCGGGCTCTCTGGCACCGGGGCTCGGAAGACCTGCCCGTTCAGGCAGGGGCGGGCGCTCGGGGGCTTCCCTCCGGGCAGGCCCGGGACGCCAGGCGCCACCATCGCGCGGGGGCCGCGCGGCTCAGGTGTGCTTGCAGAAGCGCGCCACCGACTGGAGCAGGTGCGCCATCTCCACGGGCTTGCGCAGCAGCCCCGTGGCCCCGGCGGGCAGCTCCGTGACGTGGCTGGCCGTCATGATGAGCACCGGCACCATGGCCTGGGTGCCCGTGATTCGCAGGCGCTCCAGGAACTCGTAGCCCGTCAGCACCGGCATCATCAAGTCGAGCAGCACGAGGCAGGGCTGGCGGAGCGAGGCCAGCACGTTCAGCCCTTCCTGGCCGTTGCTGGCGCTGGCGACCGAGTAGCCCTCCAACTCGAGCAGCTCGGCGACCGCCTCGCGAATGTCCTGGTCATCCTCCACCACGAGGATGGAGTGCTGTGCGTGCTCGCGGCGCATGATTCCCACCCTAACCGGGCCGAGAGGTTGAAGCCGTCAATGTAGCGCCATTCCCCCGGCTCTGTCCTGCGCAGCACCCTGGATGGGGTCCCCGGTGACAGCAGTCACTCATCTTCCTGTTGGCCGAACAGCAGGCGCAGCAGCGCCAGGTCCTCGGAGTGGCAGAAGACGTAGACGTGGTCTCCTGTCTGGAAGACGGTGTCCCCGCGAGGCGCCAGCAGCTCCTGGCCCCGCACCAGCAACATGGCGGCGGAGCCCGGGGGGAAGGGCAGGTCGGAGATGCGCTCGCCCGCCACGGCGGAGGCCGAGCCGATGTAGAAGGCGCTCAGCTCGCCATTGAGCAGCTGGGTGGAGGCAATCTCCAGCACGGCCGGAGGCGGCTCGGGCACGTTGGCGGCCAGCCCCAGCTTGCGCGTCACCCAGGGCACGGTGGCCCCGGGGATGAGCCCGTTCACCACGACGATGAAGAAGACGATGTTGAAGATTTCCCGTGCCCCTGGAGCGCCGGACAGCACGGGGAAGGTGGCGAGGATGATGGGCACCGCGCCTCGCAGCCCCACCCAGCCGGTGTAGAGGATTTCGCGGCGCGGGAAGCCGAAGGGCAGCAGGCACAGCAGCACCGCCACGGGCCGCGCGACGAAGGCGAGGACGAGCCCCAGCCCCAGGCCCTCCCACGCCACCTCCAGGAGCGCCCCGGGGTACACGAGCAACCCCAGCACCAGGAACATGCCCACCTGGGACAGCCAGGCCAGCGCGTCGTGCACGCGCAGCAGGCCCGTGCGGTAGCGGATGGTCTCATTGCCCAGGGCGATTCCGACGATGTAGACGGCCAGGAAGCCGCTGCCGTGCAGCAGGGTGGGCACGCCGAAGGCCAGCATCGCCAGGGCCAGCGTCATCACCGGGTACAGGCCCGCGGCCCTCAGCCGCAGGCGCTTGAGGAGCAGCCGCCCCATCCAGCCGATGCCCAGGCCGAGGCCGGCGCCCACCACCATCTGCCACACCGTGCCCCACACCAGCTCCGAGCCCGGCTCACTGCCGCCCACCAGGCTGAGCGTCATCGCCGTGGTGAGGATGAAGGCCATGGGGTCGTTGAGGCCCGACTCCAGCTCCAGCGTGGTGCCCACGCGCCGCTTCAGGTGCAGCCCGCTGCCGCGCAGCACGGCGAAGACGGCCGCCGCGTCCGTGGAGGAGACGATGGCCCCCAGCAGCAGGGCCTGCTGCCACGGGAAGCCGAACACCAGGTGCGCGGCCAGGCCCGTCACGGCCGCCGTCACCACCACGCCCACCGTGGCCAGCACCGCCGCCGGGCGGATGGCCGTGCGGATGGAGGCCAGCGGCGTGTTGAGGCCGCCGTCGAAGAGGATGAGCACGAGCGCCACCGTGCCCAGGCGGAACGCGAGGCCGTAGTCGTTGAACTCGATGCCGCCCGGCCCGTCCGAGCCGGCCGCCATGCCCAGGCCGAGGAACAGCAGCGCCACGGGGATGCCGAAGCGCCCCGAGGCCCGGCTGAACAGCACGCTCAACCCCAGCAGGACGCCACAGAGAGTCAAGAGGAGGGCGGTGGGGAGTGGCTCCGTGCTGAGCATGGCAGGGCGCGGACTCTAGCCCCCCTCCGCCGCGCCGTCCGGCGGCGCTCGGGGCCCTTTTGGCGGACAGTGTCCTCCACCGCATGCGGCGGGCCGCCGGGACATGCGGGCGGAGGACTCCGGGCATGCGCCGGGTGTCAGTGGGTCAGTCGCGGCCGGCCGCGCGCGCGGTGAGCGGAAGCGCGACGGGGAGTCCGGTGACGACAGGCAGGGTGAAGGTGAAGGTGCTGCCCTCGCCCGGCGTGCTCTCCGCGCGGATGGCGCCGCCGTGCGCCTCCACCAGCCCCTTGGCGATGGCGAGCCCCAGGCCGGTGCCCCGGCTGGCGGCGTCACGCGCCTGCCAGTAGCGGTCGAAGATGTGGGGCAGCGCTTCGGGGGCGATGCCGGCGCCGGTGTCGCGCACGAGGAAGGCCACCTCGGGGCCGTCGACCCGCGCGCCCACCGTGAGGGTGCCTCCGGCGCTGGTGAACTTCACGGCGTTGCCCAGCAGGTTGCCCAGCACCTGGAGCACCCGCACCCGGTCGCACCGCGCGCGCACGTTCTCCGCGGGCAGCGCCATGTGCAGGTGCAGGCCCTTGGCCTCGGCCAGCGGGCGGATGGACTCCACCGCCTCGGTGACGAGCGACACCACGGCATGCTCGCCCCAGTCCAGCGGCAGGCCGCCCGCCTCCAGCCGGCCCCAGTCCAGCAGGTCGGAGATGAGGCGTGACATCCGCTCCGTCGCGTCGTGGATGCGGGTGGCCTGCTTCGCCACGCCCTCGCCACCGGGCTTGCTCCCCGCCCCGCGCAGGAGCAGCGCGGCGCCCAGCTGCACCACGCCCAGCGGGTTCTTCAAGTCGTGGGAGACGACGGCCAGCAAGTCCTCCCGGGCGCGCGCGGCCGCGCGACTCGCCCACCACGCCGCGCGTCGTGTCGCGCCACCGCGGTCCCCGGAGAGCTTCTCCAGTCCTGTCTTCACCGCCGTACCGCCTCTCTCGTTTTCACGCGGGCCGGGCGGGTGTGACTCCCATGTCCCGGCGCGCCAGCCGGTGGCTGAAGCTCAGGGATGACCGCCGCCGGCCGCCCGGGGCACGCCGGCACCGGACAGCGTGGGCACCACCGCCTGCGCCACCGGCGCCGACTCCACCACCCAGCGGTGCGCCGGACGGAACACGCCCCGCTCCGCCACCGAGGAGCGCACCTGGAAGGTCCGCCGCTCCGTGGACGCGCCACCCGAGGAGCGGGCCGTCACCTGGAGGGCATACTCCCCCGCCAGCAGCCCCAGCCGCTCCAGCACGAAGCGCACGCGGCCCTCCGGAGGAAGCTGCCGGGGCAGCTGCACCTCTTCCAGCCGGGTGCTCGTCTCGTACAGCGGCTTGCCGTCCGCGGCCTGGAGCGACACCTCGAACTCCACGTCCGTGGCGTGCTCGTCCGCGGTGAAGTCCACGCACACCTCCACCGGCGTCTCCGGTGTCAGCGGCGCGTCCTCGCCCTCGGGCGACGACAGGTGCAGCCGGGTGAGCCGCACGGCCATGGACGACGGCAGCACCTGCGCCGCGCCGGGCACTTGCGGCAGCGCGCCGCCGCCCTCGGTGAGGGCAGGAGGCGTGAAGGCCTGGGACTGGGACTCCGCCAGGGCGATGGCCTGCCGGTACTCGGCCGTCACGTCCGCGGAGCGGCCCACGCGGCGCACGTAGCCACCGTCAATCCACGCGGCCAGGTCACACCACCGGTCCACGGTGTTCAGGTCGTGCGTGACGAGGACGATGGTCTTCCCCTGCTTCTTGAAGTCCATCATCTTGGCGAGGCTCTTCTTGCTGAAGTGCTCGTCGCCCACGGCCAGGATCTCATCGATGATGAGGATGTCCGGGTCCACGTGCGTGGCCACGGCGAAGGCCAGGCGCATGTACATGCCGCTGGAGTAGGTGCGCACCGGCTCGTCGATGAACTCGCCCAGCTCGCTGAAGGCGATGATTTCATCCATCCGCGCGCGCACCTCGGCCCGCGACATGCCGAGGATGATGCCGTTGATGAGGATGTTCTCCCGCCCGGAGAAGTCCGGGTGGAAGCCCGCGCCCAGGTCCAACAGCGCGGAGATGCGCCCGTTGATCTGCAGGAGGCCGGAGGTGGGCGTGTAGATGCCGGTGATGAGCTTGAGCAGCGTGCTCTTCCCCGAGCCGTTGCGCCCGATGATGCCGACCGTCTTGCCCTTGGGGATGGTGAGGTTGATGCCGCGCAGCGCGGTGATGAGGCCGGCCTCGCGGGGCTGACGCTTGCCCCGCAACCAGCGCAGCAGCTCGGACTTGAACGTCGTGTACTCGCCCCGGATGGTCCGCTTCCGGAAGCTCTTGACGACGTCCTGCATGACGATGGCGTCCATGGGTTCCTGCATGGCAGCGGTCAAATGGACTCCGCGAATTCCTCGCGGCGGGCTTCGAAGATCATCGACGCGCCCCAGAGCAGCACGACGGAGAAGACACCCAGCGCCAGCAGCGGCGCCGCGTCCGGAAGACGGTGCTCATAGAAGAGGGCCTGGTACGAGGTGATGATGGGGGCCATGGGGTTGAGCACGAACATGGCCGTGCGCAGCGTCTCGTCCTGGAAGTTGGAGAGCGGATACAGCACGGGCGTCCCGAAGAACCACATCGTCAGGAGGTTGGTGACGATGTGCTGCAGGTCCCGGAACGTCACGTTGATGGCCGCCAGGATGTACGTCATCGCCAGGGTGAAGGTGAGCTGGATGGCGACCACCACCGGGAAGAAGAGCACGTGCCAGGTGGGCCACTGCCCGTAGAGCATGCCCAGCCCGAGCATCAGCGGCAGGGACAGCGTGTAGTTGCAGAGGTTGGTGACCACCACCGTGGTGGGCAGCACCTGGGCCGGGAAGCGGACCTTGGTCATCAGGTCCCGCCTGTCACTGATGGCGCTGGCGCCGCCGCTGATGGAGCTGGAGAACCAGATCCACGGCAACAGGCCCACGAACATGAAGAAGGCGTAGTTGGGCGTGTTCTGCCGCATCACCACGGTGAACAGCAGCGCGTACACGAGCATGTGCAGCGTCGGGTTCAGGAACGTCCACAGGAACCCGAGGAACGAGCCACGGTAGCGCGCCTTCAGCTCGCGCTGGACGAGGCTGAGCAGCAGGCCGCGATACTGGTACAGCTCACGGATGAGGCGAATCATGAGGGGGCCCTTCATATAGCAGGGCCAAGCCCGGATGCGAGGCAGCCCGGTGTTCCAGCCGCCCGCCTCCAGTGCGCCCGGATGACCGTCCGCTCTCGGGCCGGCCTTGCGTCCGGGCTCGGACTTCGTTGCTGCTCATTGCGGCCTCAAGGTGCGCGGGCCTGACGTGCGCCGCCCACCCAGGTGCAGCCGCAGCTCCGCTTCCACGGAGCCAGCCCCACGCGTTCCAGCAGTGATGTAGCTATTTCTGCCACCTGGAGCAGGACGCCGAGCAGGTGCTAGATACGCCGGGCTCCACAGGCCCGAAAAGCCAGCGGCCGGAACCCTTTGGAGGGTTCCGGCCGCTTGGGCTTCTTGTCTGGAGCGGGAAAAGGGATTTGAACCCTCGACCCTCGCCTTGGCAAGGCGATGCTCTACCGCTGAGCTATTCCCGCACAACCCGCTCGCAGCTGTCGCGAGCGGATGCGCGTATACCGGCGTGCGCCGCCTGGGTCAAGCGGCTTCTGGGGTCCATGTCCTACGTCGCGGCTGACGCCTCCAGGCTCCGGTGGATGTAGCGAGCAATGGCCGCGGTGTTCGGGTGCTCCATGGGCAGGGTGACGGGCAGTGGGAGGCCCGTTTCGGCGCGCAGCGCGTTCACCAGGTCCACCGCGAGCAGGGAGTCCAGCCCCAGCTCGTCCAGGCTCCGCGTGGGCGACACAGGGATGGCCTCGTCCAGCAGGAGCACGGTCCGGACGATCCGGCTCACGTGGTCCAGCAGGAACTCCTCGTGCTGAGCCGAGGCGACCTGGCGGAGCGCGCTCACGAGCGGTGGCTCCGTGCTCGCGGACGCCCCGGGGCTCTGCACCTGTGGCGCCGGAGCCGGGGCCGACTTCACCGCTCCGCCTTGCGTCAGGTCCTCCAGCAGGAGCGCCCGCACCGCGTTCCCGTCCTCGTAGCAGGACCAGTCCGCGGTCATGCCAACGGCCCACGCGCGGTCTCCGCGCATCAGCCGTCCGAGCACGTTGACGCCGAGCTCGGGAGCCATGGCCTGGAGCCAGTGCTTGCGCGTCGCGGAGGCGTTCGCGGCCATTCCGACCTGCCACGTCCCCCAGCTCACCGTGAGCGCCGGGAGCCCCCGTGCACGCCGGGTCGCGGCGAAGGCGTCCAGGAAGGCATTCGCCGCGGCATACGCGCCCTGCCCCGCGTTTCCGAGCACCGCCGCGATGGACGAGAAGCTGACGAAGAAGTCCAACGGCAGCTGCCGCGTGAGCACATCGAGGTGGACCGCGCCAGCCACCTTGGGGGCCAGCACCCGCGCGAAGGCGGACGGGGCCTGGTTCACCAGCAGCCCGTCCTCCAGCACGCCCGCGGCGTGCACCACGCCCCGGAGTGGCGGCAGCCTCGCCGCCATCCGCGACAACAGCGCCTGCACCTCTTCGCGGCGTGCGACGTCGACTCGCTCCAGCACGACGCGGACGCCACGTGCCGCGAGCTCCTGCTGGAGCGCGAGCACCTCCTGGCTGCCGGCACTCCGCCCCGCGAGGACGAGGCAGCGTGCGCCCTGGTCCGCCATCCACGTGGCAACGGCCCGCCCCAGCGCTCCGGAGCCGCCCGTCAGCAGGTAGCTTGCGTCGCGTCGGAACGTCACCGGAGCTTCGTGCCCCGCCTCCGCGCGCGCGAGCCGTGGCGTATGCCAGCCCCCGCCACGGAGCGCGGCACCTTGCGGCCAGCTGCCGCTGAGCACCGCGCGGAACAGCTGCTCGGCGTCCGCTGCGGTGCCCTGCGCCTCCAGGTCCAACATCCCGCCCCACAGTGACGCGAGTTCATCCGCCACGACGCGGCCCAGTCCCCATAGCGCCGCTTGCCCGGACGTGGGCACCTCGCCCGCGAGGACCGCCTGCGCCCCTCGCGTCACGACGTGCACGCGGGCACTCGCGCTGGCTTTGACGAGCGCCTGCACCAGCGCCACCACCGGCCAGGAGACGCGGCCCGCCTCGTCACCGAGCGCTCCACCCTCCTCCCGGCTGTCCAGTGCCCACAGCTGCACCACGCGCGTCAGCGGCGGCCCACCGGCCCCTCGGAGCGCCTCGAACAGACGGATGTAATCCGCAGCCTCACCGGGGCGGACCCGGAAACCGCCGGGCCCCTCGCTGAACGACTCACCCGGGCGCACCATGACGACAGCGGTGGATGGCGTGCCACGAAGGTGCGCCGCGAGCGCGTCCGCCACGCCACCTTCATCCGCGAGCAACAACCACGTGCCCGCCGTGGCTTCGACCTGGGGCAGTGGGGCGGCAGGGCTCCAGCGCACTTCGTACACGGACTCGGCGGCGCGCTGGCGCAGCGCGGAAGGCAGCTGCTCGTGCGCCATCCACTCAAGGCGAACTCCCCTCGCCTCCAGTCGCGTCTGGCCCTGACCATCCGTGAGCCACACGTCCGCGGTGGCGTCAGCTGTCCGGCGCACCGTGCACGTCAGCAGCTCGCCCGGCGCCGCCGCCCTGCCGAAGACCACGTTTGCAATCTCCCCCGGGAAGAACGCCCGAGGCTCGGCCGGGGCGCTCACGAATGCGGCGGCCAGCAACGAGGTCTCCAGCAGGAGCGGGTCCCATCCCGTCCCATCTCCCCCGGCGCGCAGCTGCGCCACCGCCTCACGCCCGTTCGACCACACGGACTCGAGTCGCCGGCCGGGCTCGTGCCCCCACGTCCGGAGTTGCGCGGCCACCTGCTCGGTGCCGAGCCGTGTCCCGTCAGTCCCAGCCGTCGCGATGACCGGCGCCGGCCCAGGGGCGCCTCGGGGCAAGGCCAGCGTGCCCGAGGCATGCCGCGTCCACGCGGGCGGCAGGTCTCCGTCGGGCGTGCGCGCGCTCGCGATGTCGAACGCGTAGCCGTCCTTCGTCGGGGTGATCAGCAGCTGGCTCTGGAGCTCTCCGGCCAGGTCCGTCACCGCCAGCGGCGCCTGGAGCCGGACGCGCTGCAACTCGACGAGATCGCCGCCCGTCACCTGCGCCGCGGCCAGGTGCACGCGCACCAGCTGCGCCACGGAGGGGAATGCAGGCGCGCCGTCGAACCGGTGCTCCTTCGTGAAAGGCACCGAGGAGGCAGCCCAGCTCGCCTCGAAGCAGACAGAGTCCCCCGCGAGCTCGCGCCGCGTTCCGAGGAGCCCCGTGCCGCGAGCCCCCTGGCGCTGAAGCCCCTGCGCCGCCGCTGCCTCCTCCAACCAGTAGCGCTCCTTGGAGAACGGATAGGTGGGCAACGGGATGCGCGGGCCACGCTCACCCCGATGGAGGCCGGAGAGGTCCACCTGCACGCCTCGCGCGACGAGCTCCCCGAGGCCTTCGAGCAGCGCCCGTGCCTCCTCACGCTCGGGCTTCAGTGACGCGACCCACGTCACCGACTCCGTCAGGGGCAGGCACTTGCGTCCCAGGCCGATGAGCGTCGGTTGCCGCCCCAGCTCCACGAAGGTGTCGAACCCGGCCCCGCGCAGCGCCTGGAGCGCCTGTTCGAAGCGCACGGGCTCGCCTGCCTGCCTGCGCCAGTAGTCAGCGTGCGCCACCACTCCGGGCGCCGCCACCGCGCCAGTCACCGTCGATGCGAACACAAAGCGCGGCGGGTTGAAGCGCACCTGCGCCGCCGCGCCCGTCTCGGGCAGCCGCCCGCGCTCTGAAGCGAGCTTCAGCGCATCCTCGACGCTCAGCACGCCCGCGACACACGCGGCGGCGAGCTCTCCGGCTCCGTACCCGAGCACCCCCTCCGGGCGCACGCCAAGGGACGCCCACAGCTCGGCCAGCGCGTACTGCATGACGAACAGCGCCGGCTGAGTGTTGGACGCGGGGCCGGACGCGCTCCGGCCCAGCAGCGCCTGCGTCACGTCAGCCCCGAGCGCCGGCCCGAGCAGCCGCGTGCAGCGCTCCACGGCCGCGCGGTACACGGGTTCAGTCTCATGGAGTGTTCGTCCCACGGCGGAGAGCGGAGCGAGCTCGCCCGTGAAGAGGAAGGCCACCCGTGGGCGCCGCGACGCGGACGCCTCACCGGACACCACCGTGCGTGAGGGCTTCCCCTCCGCGAACGCGCTGAGCGCCTCCTGCGCTTCTTCCCTGCCCTCCGCCACCACCGCCAGACGGTGCGAGAGCATCGCGCGCCCCAGGTGCGTGGACCGCGCGACGTCCGCGAGCGCCGCTCCTCCCGGGGCCCCGAGCAGTGCGGCGTACCGGCGCGCGAGCTCTCGGAGTGACGCGGACGACTTCGCCGAGAGGGCCAGCAACTGCGCCGGCCGGCCCGTGGACACCTGGCGCTGCTCGCGCACGGGCGCCTCCTCCAGCACGACGTGCGCGTTGGTGCCGGACAGTCCAAACGAACTCACCCCCGCGATCCGAGGCGCGCTGGCGCGCTTCCACGGCTGCAGCGACGTCGGGATGCTGAACGGCGACCCCGACAGCTGGATGCGCGGGTTCAGCTCGGTGAAGTGCAGGTGTGGCGGGATGGCCTCGTGCTGCAGCGCCAGCGCCACCTTGATGATGCCAGCGACTCCCGCCGCCGCCTCCAGGTGCCCCAGGTTGGTCTTCACGGACCCGAGCCCACACTTGGAGCCGTCCTTGCGGCTCGCGAACAACTCCTTGAGCGCGTCCACTTCGATGGGGTCTCCGAGCGGCGTCCCCGTCCCGTGCGCCTCGATGTAGCCCACCTGCTCCGGCTTCACCCCCGCGTTCCCGAGCGCCTCGGTAATCACCGCCTTCTGCGCCTGCGCGTTCGGTGCCGCGAGGCCCGTGCTGCGTCCGTCGTGGTTGACGGCGGAGCCGCGAATCACCGCGAAGATGCGGTCCTCGGCCGCGAGCGCATCCGGCAGCCGCTTGAGGACGACGACGCCGCAGCCCTCGCCCCGGGCGAAGCCGTTTGCGCGGATGTCGAACGACTTGCAGCGGCCATCCGGCGACAGGGCCCCCAGGCGCGACAGCATGACCATGCTCTCGGGCGCCAGGAGCAGGTTCACCCCCGCCGCGAGCGCCACCTCGGACTCACCGCTGCGCAGGCTCTGGCAGGCCAGGTGGAGCGCGACGAGTGAGGACGAGCACGCGGTGTCCACCGTGAGGCTGGGGCCGTGCAGCCCAAGGAAGTGCGACAGGCGGCCGGCGAGCACGCTCGACATCCCGCCCGTCACCGAGTGGGCTTCGAAGCGCTCTGTGCCGCGACGCTGCGCGAGAATCTCGTAGTCATGGGTGCAGCTGCCGACGAACACGCCCACCGCGCGCCCCTTGAGGCCCTCCGGTGGCAGGCCCGCGCTCTCCAGGGCCTCCCAGCCCACCTGGAGCAGCAGCCGCTGCTGCGGGTCCATCAGCTGTGCCTCGCGCCCGGAGATTTCGAAGAACGGCGCGTCGAACCGGTCCACCTCGTCGAGGAAGGTGCCGTAGCGGGTGACCATCTTCCCGGGCGCCTGGGGGTCCGGGTCGTAATAGTCGTCCACGTTCCAGCGTTCGCGCGGGACTTCGCGGACGGCGTCCGTCCCGGTGCGCAGGAACTCCCAGAAGCGCTCGGGGTCGTCAGCGCCGCCCGGGAAGCGGCAGCCGATGCCGACGATGGCGACAGGGCTCGGGGCCTTGCCCACCATCGTCGCGAGCGCGGAGCGGTCCTCGGGTGTCAGCTCCGCCAGGATGTCCGAGATGGCCTGAAGCGCTTCGTTCATTGTGACCCACCCTCCGTGGGGGCTTTCTTCTTGAGCTTGCGAAGCGCCGACAGGATGCGCGCGGCCCCCTCTTCGGAGACCTGCGCCGCCGACGCTTCAGTCGTGGTGTCGTTCGCGGGCGCGGCGGTGGCCGGGGACGGCCCTGCCTCCGGCTGGGGGGCGCTCTCGAGGGGAACTTCGAGCAGCGCCGCCAGGCGGACCGCGAGCAGGGAGACGTTCGGGTACTGCCAGACGATGGACGCGCTGAGGCCTACGCCCAGCCCGCCTTCCAGTCGGTTGCGGAACTCGATGGCCATGAGCGAGTCCACGCCGAGGTTCTTGAACGGCGCGGACGGCTCGATGCGCGACGGCGCGCAACGCAACACCCGCCCGAGCTGCTCCTGCAGGTAGCTCTCCAGCACCCGCGAGCGGTCCCCCGCCGGATGCCCGAGCAGCTGCTCCCGCCACGTGCCGCCCGACGCGGAGGCGCCGCCCCGGGCTTCTTCGAGCAGCGCCGACAGGAACGGCGAGCGCGCGGAGGACAGGTTCGACTCCCGCCACTGGCGCACGTTGAGGCGCATGGCGCTCACCTGCGGCGCGGCTTCCTTCAGCAGTCGCGTGAAGACCTCCGCGCCCTGCTGGGGCGTGAAGCTCTCGACACCGCTCATGGCGAGGCGCGCGCCCCGGTTGGCCTGAGCGGCGGCGAGCCCCACCTCCGCCCAGGGGCCGTAGTTGATGCTCAGGCCTGGCAGCCCGAGCGAGCGCCGGTGGTGAGCGAGTGCATCAAGGAACGCGTTCGCGGCGCAGTAGTTGCCCTGGCCCGGTGAGCCGAGCACCGACGCCACCGAGGAGCACAGGACGAAGCAGCCGAGGTCGTCCCCTCGGGTGAGAGTGTGCAGGTTCCAGGCGCCGAGAATCTTCGGCGCCGCGACCCTGCGCATCTGCTCGGGAGTGAGCCGCAGCAGGGTCGCATCGTCGAGGACCGCCGCCGCATGGATGACACCCTGGAGCGGAGGCAGGCGCCGTCGCAGGTCCGCGAGGACTGCCGCCAGCGCGCCCTCGTCGGCTACGTCCGCACGTGCGAACTCCACCCTCGCTCCCGAGGCGCGCAGCTCCTCCGCTGCACGGAGCGCCTCGGCGGACGGCTCGCTGCGCCCGAGGAGCACGAGACTCCTCGCGCCGCTTGCGACGAGGGAGCGCGCCAGCTGGAGCCCCACGCCGCCCGCGCCACCGGTCAACAGGTACGTGCCGTCGGGCCGGACGGACGCTCCGGACGCGGCCGCGGGCAGCAGCGTCGAAGGGGCGCTCTCGCGGTCGAACGACAGCACCAGCTTCCCGACGTGCTCACCCTGCGCCATCGAGCGCATCGCTTCGGCCACGCGCGAGACGGGCAGGACCTTGACGGGCGGCAGGCGGAAGGCGCCGGAAGCGAAGCGCTCCAGGACCTCCGCCAGCAGCTGCTGGACGAGCGCGGGACGGGCACGGGTCATCGAGCGGAGATCCACCAGCGTGAAGCTCAGCTGCCGCAGGAACGGCTTGAGCCCCAGGGGGTGGTCCTGGACGTAGTCGCGCTTGCCAATCTCCACGAAGCGGCCGTAGTCGCGCAGCACGCCGAAGCTCGCGGGGATGAACTCACCCGAGAGCGAGTTGAGCACCACGTCCACGCCCTCGCCGCCCGTGAGCGCCCGCACCTCGTCCGCGAACGCCAGCGAGCGGGAGTCCATCACGTGCCGGATGCCCATGGAGCGCAGCAGCGCCCGCTTGTCCTCGGTGCCGGCCGTCGCGAAGATTTCCGCGCCCGCGAGCTGCGCGACCTGGATGGCCGCGAGCCCCACGCCGCCCGCCGCGGCGTGGATGAGGACCCGCTCACCCGCACGCAGCCGCCCCACGTGTTCGAGCGCGTACCACGCGGTCAGGAAGGCCACTGGAATGGCGGCCGCCTCCTCCACGCGCATCCCACTCGGGAGCGGTGCGACGAGCTGGCTGGACGTCGTGACGAACGAGTCGAACGCGCGGGGGGCGATGCCGACGACGGCCTGTCCCACCTCCAGGCCGCTCACGCCCTTGCCGACGGCGCTGATGCGCCCCGCGCACTCGAAGCCCAGCGGAGGCCCTGCCGAAGCCTGCCCGGTGTCGTCCTCCATCATCCCGAGCGCAAACAGGACGTCGAGGAAGTTGAGCCCCGCGGCGCCGACCTCAAGCTCCACTTGCCCCTCGCCCGGAAGCTTGCGCCCGGACGCACGGAACGTCACCTCGTCGAGCACGCCGGGCCGGGTCGTCTCGACCCGGAACGGCTGCTCCGCGGGACGAGCGACAGGCCTGGGCGGTGCCCCGGGAACGGAACGCTTCAGGCGCGCCACGTACCTCGTGGCGCCCCGAAGGACGAGCTGGTCCTCGCGGCCGTCCTCATCCAGAAGCTCCCGTTCGAGCGCTTCCATCTCCGGTGCGGACGGCCTGGCCGACAAGTCCAGACAGGAGGTCCTCAGCTCCGGGAGCTCGTGCCCGATGGTGCGAGCCAGCCCCCACAGCGGCGCCTGCGCGATGGCGAGTCCCGGGGCGGCGTCCAGCGGATGCACGCCCGCGGTCAGGAGCCACAGCTTCGGAGGATCCCTCCGCCCCGCGCGCGCGAGCGCCTGCACCAACCGGAGTGCACTCTGTGTCCCCAGCTGCTGCGCCTCTTCGAGCGATGCGGCACCGAGGTGCTCGGCGCCCGCGGCATCCAGCGACCAGGCGTGGACCACCCCGGCCAGCGGAGGCGTCGACGTGAGCGCCTCCTTCACCAGGCGCTCCAGGCCCTCCGCGTCGGCGGCGTCAAGCTCGCGGCGACCGTGCTCCTGTGCGGACGTCCGAGCGCCCCGGAAGGCCACAAGGCACTTCTGGCCACGCGCTTCGAGCCGCTGCGCGAGCGCCTCCGCCGTCCCGCCCTGGTCCGCGAGGATGAGCCAGGTCTGCGCCCGCGCCTCCACCCGGGCCGTGCGGGCCGGCTGCGCGTCCCACTCCACGGTGTAGAGCGTGTCGCCGAGCGCGTCGCGCTTCTGGGCCGGCAGATAGCGGATGAGCAGCCCTTCGACCGCCAGGAGGCACTCGCCTGTCGGGCGATACGCGAAGACGTCCACGCGCATCCCGTGCGTGTCGCTCGCGCGGCACACCGCGTGGCAGAGGACCTCTCCTTCGAGCGCGGCATTGCGCTCCAGCCGCGAGATTCCGACTGGCAGGGCACGCATTCCCTCCGTCGGCTTCGCGAGTCCACCGGCCACCTGGAGGAGCGCATCCAGGAGCGCCGGATGCACGTGGTACGGCGCCTCTGCCGTGGCAAGCGACTCTGGCAGGCGGACGCGCGCGAGCGCCTCGCGCTCTCCGCGCCACAGCTGGAGCACGCCCTGGAACGCAGGGCCGTACTCCAGCCCCAGCCGCGCCAGGGCCTCGTAATGGACCCCCGCTGCGACGGGCTCGCTGCAGCGGCTGCGCAGCGCATCCAGCATGCCCACGGCCGGAGACGCCAGCGTGCCACGGGCCTTCAGCACACCCCGCGCGTGACGCGTCCAGGGCTCCGTGTGCGACGTCCTGGCGAAGACCTCGAACTCTGAGCGGCCCTCGCCCGCCGCGCCCACCACCACCTGTGTGGACACGGGCGCATCAGTCAACGTGAGCAACTGCTCGAAGCGCACGTCCGCGAGCGCGCCGGATGCACCGAGGACCGGCTCCGCAGCGGCGAGTGCCATCTCGACGTAGCCCGCTCCGGGGAACACCACGCTGCCATCGACGCGGTGGTCCGAGAGGAACGGCAGCCGCGACAGGCGCAGCTCCGCCGCGAAGTAGTGACGGCGACCGACAGCCTCCAGGTGGCGTCCGAGCAGCGGATGGCCCCCGGCCTGCACATCCTCGTGCACGGAGGCGCCCTCGGCTTCGAGCCAGAAGCGCTCGCGCTGCCACGGATACGCCGGAAGGTCGGCCAGGGAGGCGTCGCCCGAACCGAGCTGCTCGAAGGCCACGGGCTGGCCGGCGGCATAGAGTCCACCGAGCGTGGCCAGCATCGCCGCGCGCTCGTCCTCGTCGCGCTTCGCGGTGGGGAACGCCAGCGCGCGCTGGCCCAACGAGCCGAGCCCCTCCTCCAGTGCCGGCACGAGCACCGGATGCGGGCTCACCTCGATGAACGCACCATGCCCCTCCTGGACCAGACGCTGCACGGCGTCCCAGAAGGCCACGGGCTGGCGCAGGTTGCGCGTCCAGTACTCCGCGTCGAGCTCGTCGCCGCGTACGTATTCGCCCGTCACGGTGGACAACATCGGCACTCGCGCCGGCATTGGCCGGATGCCACGAAGGCCCGCGAGCAGCCCTGGCGTGAGCGGCTCCATCTGGGGACTGTGGGACGCGTACGTCACCTTCACCCGGCGGCAGAAGATGCCCTCCGCCTCCAGGCGCGCGAGCAGCGCCTCCAGCGCCTCGACGTCGCCCGAGACGACACTCGACCTGGGCCCGTTCTGGGCCGCGACCGCGAGGAGGGACTCCTGGCCCTTCAGCCGCTGCTCGAGCTGCTCGCGTGAGAGCTCGACCAGTGCCATGCCGCCCCGGCCCTCGACGGTGGTGACGGCCGTGCTGCGCAGGCAGATGATGCGCGCCGCGTCTTCGAGCGAGAGCACGCCCGCCACGTGCGCGGCGGCGACCTCACCCATGCTGTGGCCCACCACGGCATCCGGCGTCAGGCCCCACGCGCGCCACTGCGCCGCCAGGGATACCTGCATCGCGAAGAGCAGCGGCTGCACCACCTCGACCCGCTCCAACGCCGCGGGGCAACCCTTTCCGACGCGAGCACTTCGAGGAGGTCCCACCCCCACGTACGGCTTGAGCGGCCTCGGCGCATTGCGAGAGCGCGTCGGCGGAAGGGGGCCTCCGCCATCAACCGGCCGCCCCATCCCGACCCACTGGCTCCCCTGCCCCGGGAATACGAACACGCGCCGACGTTCCGCGAGTGCGCTGTCTCCCCGCGTGAGGCCCGGACGCGACTCGCCTCGTGCGAACGCCTCCAGCCGCTCCGCCAGCTCCGCCGCGCTCGTGCCGACGACCGCCAGGCGATGCGTGTGGTGACCGCGCCGTCCTCCCGCCGTCGCGCAGATGTCCTGAAGCCTCGTGCGGTCCGCGCCCGAGATGTGGCGTGCGAAGGCGAGCGCCCGCTCGCGCAGCGCCGCCTCGCTCTTCGCGGAGAGCGGCAGCAGGAGCGCCCCATCGTGGTCCGTGGCGTTCGCCGCCTGCGCTGGCGACGGCGGCTCCGCGAGCAGCACGTGTGCATTCGTGCCGCTCAACCCGAACGAGCTCACGCCGGCGACTCTCGGCTGCGTCCCCTTGCGCCAGGCCTTCGGCGCGGAGGCGATGGCGAACGGAGTGCCCTCCAGCGTCATGCGCGGGTTGAGCGCCTCGAAGTGCAGCTGCTTCGGAATCGCCTCATGTTGCAGCGCCAGCACCGCCTTGATGAGGCCCGCCATCCCCGCCGCGGCCTCCAGGTGCCCGAGGTTCGTCTTCACCGAGCCGATGGTGCAGACCGAGCCATCGCTCCGCGCCCCTCCGAGCACGTTGGCGAGGGCCTCGAACTCGATGGGGTCTCCGAGCGACGTGCCGGTTCCGTGGGCCTCCACGTACCCCACCTGCTCCGGCTTCACGCCCGCGGACTCCAGGGCCGTGCGCAGGAGGGTCTCCTGGGCGCGCCCGTTCGGCGCCGTGAGGCCGCTGGACTGTCCATCCTGGTTCACCGCCGAGCCCTTCACCACCGCCCAGATGCGGTCCCCGTCGCGCACGGCATCCGAGAGCCGCTTGAGGACCACCACCCCGCAGCCCTCGCCGCGCACGAAGCCGTTCGCACGTGCGTCGAATGCACGGCAGCGTCCGTCCGGCGACAGGGCCTGCGTGCGCGCGACCACCTCCATCGACAGCGGTGACAGGATGAGGTTCACGCCGCCCGCGAGCGCGAGGTCGCTCTCGCCGCTGCGCAGGCTCTGACACGCCAGGTGCAGCGCCACGAGCGACGAGGAGCACGCCGTGTCCACCGACATGCAGGGCCCCTGCAGCCCGAGCAGGTAGGAGATGCGGCCCGCGGCGAACGCGTGTCCGTTGCCGGTGCTCGAGTAGATGTCGAGCTGGTTCGCCGGGAGCGCGAGCGTCCGCAGGTTGTAGTCCTGGCTCATGATGCCGACGAAGACGCCGGTCTTGCTGCCCACGAGCCGCTCAGGGACCTGGTGCCCGTGCTCCAGCGCCTCCCAGGCGACTTCGAGCAGCAGGCGGTGCTGCGGATCGAGCCCTGCCGCTTCACGCGGTGAGACGCCGAAGAAGCCCGCATCGAAGCCGTCCACCGCATCCAGCAGCGCCGCCCACCGCGCCCCCGCGAGTGCGGGCTTCCGCCCTCCTGGCCACCTGGACGCGGGAATCTCCTTCACCGCATCCACGCCGCTCTCCAGTAGCTGCCAGTAGGAATCCAGGTCCTTCACGCCGCCCGGGAAGCGGCACCCGAGCCCCACGATGGCGATGGACTCCTTGTCCGTTGCGGGCGCGGGCTTCGCCAGGGTGGCAGAGGCGCCCGGCACCGCGCCGGACTCCTCCGCGAGCGAGCTGGCCACGCGACCGAGAAGGTGCTCCACCAGCCCCGCGAGGTGCGGAACCGAGAACGCCACCGTCGCCGGAAGTCGGAGCCCGAGGCCGGCTTCGAGCCGGTTGCGCAGCTCCAGCGCCATCAACGAGTCCAACCCCAGGCTGCGCAGGGGCGTGCCGCGCTCGATGGCGCGGGGGTCGTCGTGCCGCAGCACCTGGCCCAACTGCTCGCGCACGAACTGCTCCATGAGCGCGGGGCGCTGGCCCGCCTGGGCACGGCGCAGTGTTGGCAGGAGCGCCACGGCTCCCTGAGCTGAGGACGCCGATGCAGCCTGCGCGGAGCCCTGGAAGATTTCCGTGAGACGCCGGCTCGCCGCCACCTGCGGGTAGAACTCGCGCCACTGCCGCCCGTCGATGTCCATCAACGCGAGCTGTCCGTGGCCGGAAGCGAGGACTCCGTCGAGCAGGGCCGTCCCCTCCTCGGGGGCGAAGCTCCGCAGTCCACGCGCCGCCAGCCGCCGTCCACGCTGCGCCTCGGCCGCGGCCAGCCCGACGTCCGAGAACGGGCCCCAGTTGATGCTCACGGCCGGCAGGCCCTGGGCACGCCGCGCCAGGCACAGCGCGTCCACGTAGGCGTTGGCCGCCGCGTAGTTGCCCTGGCCCGGTGAGCCCAGGACCGACGCTACGGACGAGTAGGCGACGAAGAAGTCGAGCGCGTGCCGCCGGGTCAACCGGTCCAGGAGCGACACCCCCTGCACCTTCGGGCGCGCCACTCGCTCGAAGCGCGCGACGTCCTGGGCCTCCAGGAGTGCGTCGTCGATGACACCCGCTGCATGCACCACACCGCGCAGCCGCTCACCAAGCCGCTCCAGGAGCGACGCGAGCTCCGCCTCGTTGGCGACATCCACGCGCGCCACTTCGACCTGGGCCCCGAGCGCGCTGACGGCCTGCTGCTGCTCAGGCGTCCGCGCGCCCTCGCGGCCGAGGAGCACCAGGTTGCGTGCGCCCCGGGCCACCAGCCACCGTGCCGCCTCCAGCCCCAGGCCACCGAGGCCTCCCGTCACCAGGTAGATGCCCTCGGGGTCGATGTGCACCGAGCGCGTCGCGCCTCCACGGCGGACCCGCCGGAGCCGTCCCACGAAGCGCGCGCCCTCCCGGAGCGCCACCTCCTCGTCGGGACCTGCCGCCAGCACTTCCCAGGCGACGTGCGCGCCATCCCCTGGACGGCCTTCCACGTCCACCCGGGTGCAGTGCAGCTCGGGATGCTCGTAGGCCGCGGTGCGCGCGAGCCCCCACGCCGTGGCGCCGTCGGGGCGGACCGCATCGTTCGGCCGCACCTGCTGCGTGCCTCGGGTGACGACCCACAGGCGTGGCACGTCCCGGAGCTCGGCGCCGCAGAGCGCCTGCATCCAGGAGAGCGCCGTCGCGTACGCAGCGGCGTACGTCCCTTCATCGCCGCCGAGCACGACGATGGCTCCAGTCAGTCCTTCTGCCTCGCGGCGCAGACGTCCGGCGTCTGCCGCCGCGTCCAGTCGCTCCACCTGCGCGCCAGCCGCTTCCAGTGCGCGCTGGACCTCGTCCGTCAGCTCGGCGGTGTCCCCGTGCAGCCAGTACCGGCCGCCACGCGTCGCCGCTGCGGGCACCGCGGCCTGCTCCCAGGCCACCTCCCCACGCCCAATGCTGCCACGCCCGCGCGTCGCTCCGCAGGGCCGCCGGGTCCGCACGCTTGAGCTGCAACCCTTCGACTTCCAGGACCAGCTCGCCTGCCTCGTCGAAGGCGCGAAGGTTGCCCACACATGCCTCGTCCGAGACGCTGCGCAGGGTCGCGTGGCAGAAGCGCGGGCCTCCGCCTCGCCCGAAGAAGCGCAGCCGCTCCAGCGCGAAGGGGATGAACGCCTGGCCCTCGGGGAGCGAGGGCGCCGCGGCGACCAGCGTCTGAAGGCATCCGTCCAGCTCGAGCGGGTGCAGCAGGCTCCCGTGCTCGGAGGACGCCGCGAGCTCCAACCTTCCGAGCGCCTCGCCCGGAGCACGCCACAGCTGCTGGACCGACTGGAACGCGGACCCGAGCGCGATGCCACGGCTCCGCAGCGCTTCGTACCAAGGCTCGGTCTGCACCTCCTCCGTGCACCGTGCGCGGACGGCGCCGAGCGGCTCGGAAGCCCCTAGCTGCGCTCCGGCGCTGACCTCGCCCCTGGCGTGCGTGTGGAAGGTGTCCGACGCCGTGCTCGCGGTGGAGAACGTGTAGGCGGAGCCCTGTGCGGCCGGCGTCAGCAGCACGTGCAGGCGCGCCGTGTCCCCCTCGGCCAGGAGCAGTGGATGCGGAAGCTCGGTTTGCTCCAGCGTCAGCGCGGTGGCGCCGAAGGCCTCGGCAGCGGCGCCCATGATGGCGGCCAGATGGTACGCCCCCGGAACGACGAGCTGGCCGTGGACGCGGTGCTCGCCGAGGTACTGCTGCCGCGCCGTGCCCACGCTCGACACGAAGAGGACTTCGCGCCCGGGGCTGCTCACACGCCTGCCGTGGAACGCGCTGCCGGCTTCGACGGTGGCGTCCTCCACGCGGTCTGCAGTGCGCGGTGCGTTCCACCAGAAGCGCTTGCGGTCCCACGCGTAGCCGGGGAGCGGAACAGGCTTCGCCCCCTCGCGGAACAGCGGCTCCAGCCGGACCGGCTGTCCCAGCGCATACACCGCGCCCAGCGTCGCGAGCATCGAGACCGACTCGTCGTCATCTCGCCGGAGCGTGGGCAGGTCCGCCGCCTCCACCCCGAGCGAGCTGAGTCCCTCGCGGATGGCCGGCAGCAGCACCGGATGCGGGCTGACCTCGAGGAACGACGCACAGCCCTCGCGTGCGAGCGCCTGCACCGCGCCCCAGAAGCGCACCGGCTCGCGCAGGTTGTCCACCCAGTACGCCGCCGTCAGCTCCTCCCCCGCCACGCGCTGCCCGGTGACGGACGAGAGCATCGTCACCTGGGCGTGCCGGGGCGTGACGCCCGCGAGCTGCGCCAGGAGCGGTGCCTTGAGCGCATCCATCTGCGGGCTGTGGGAGCCGTACGTCACCTTCACCTTGCGGCAGAAGACGCCGTCCCGCTCCAGGCCCGCGAGCACCTCGTCCAGCGCCGCCAGGTCTCCCGAGAGGACGCTGGTGCGTGGCCCGTTGTCCGCGGCCACCGAGAGGCGGTCTTCGTACCCGCGCAGCCGCGCTTCGGCCTCTTCGCGGCCGAGCTCGACCAGCGCCATCCCACCCTGCCCCTGCACGTTAGCCACCTCGGCGCTGCGCACGCAGATGATGCGCGCAGCGTCTTCGAGCGAGAGCGCCCCGGCTACGTGCGCCGCCGCGACCTCGCCCATCGAGTGACCGAGGACGACGTCCGGCTCCACGCCCCACGCCCGCCACTGCGCGGCGAGCGACACCTGCATGGCGAACAGGAGCGGCTGCACCACCTCGACCCGCTCCAACTGCGCCGCCAGGTCCGGAGCGCGCAGTAGCTCCACTGCGTCCCAGCCAGTGTGTGGCTGGAGCGCGCGAGCGGTGGCCTCCAAGGCGGCGCGGAACGCGGGCTCGCGCTCCAGGAGCTGACGCCCCATCCCGACCCACTGGCTGCCCTGGCCCGGGAAAACCCAGACTCTCAGGCCCGTGGGCCGCTCGCCGGGGCTCCGCGAGCAGAACGCCGGCGACCCGCCCGACGCCAGGGCTTCGAGGCGCTGCCTCAGCTCCTCCGGCGTCCGGCCTACAACGGCGAGCCGGTGCGCGTGGTGCGTACGCCGCGTGGCGGCCGTGAAGCACACGTCCTCGGCCGGGGTGGAGTCCAGGTGGCGCGCGTAGCGGGCCGCCAGCGCGGTCAATGCCATCGGGCTGCGACCGGACAGCGCCAACAGGTATGCAGCCGGGCTGTCAGCCGACGGGGGCTCGCTCGCGGCGCGCGGCGCCTCTTCGAGGATCAGGTGCGCATTGGTCCCGCTGAGGCCGAACGACGAGACACCCGCGATGCGGCGCCGCTCCCCCGCGGGCCAGCGAAGCTCCTCCGTCGGGATGACGAACGGCGTCCCCTCCAGCGACATGCGCGGATTGAGCGCCTGGAAGTGCAGGTGGCGAGGGAAGGTGCCGTGCTTGAGCGCGAGCACCGCCTTGATGAGCCCGGCCACGCCGGCCGCGGACTCGAGGTGCCCGATGTTCGTCTTCACGGAGCCAAGCACGCACGGCTGCCCGTCAGGGCGTGGCTGCCCGAGGACGTCCTTGAGCGCCTCGAACTCGATGGGGTCGCCCAGCGACGTGCCCGTGCCGTGCGCCTCCACGTAACCGACCTCGGACGGCGAGACGCGTGCGCTCCTCAGCGCCTCCTGGAGCAGCGCCTGCTGGGAGAGGACGTTGGGCACGGTGAGCCCGGTGGAGCGCCCATCCTGATTCACCGCGGACCCGCGGATGACCGCCCAGATGGGGTCTCCGTCCGCGAGCGCGTCCTGGAGCCGCTTGAGCACGAGGACGCCGCACCCCTCACCGCGCACGAAGCCGTTCGCACGCGCGTCGAAGGTGCGGCAGCGCCCGTCTGGCGACAGCGCCTGCGTCCTCGCCACCATGTCCATCGAGTGCGGCGAGAGGATGAGGTTGACGCCGCCCGCAATCGCGAGCGCGCTCTCCCCGGACTTGAGGCTCTGACACGCCAGGTGCACCGCCACCGCGGAGGACGAACACGCGGTGTCTACCGAGAGCGAAGGCCCTTGCAGCCCGAGCGCGTACGACAGCCGCCCGGCCGCGAAGCTGTGGCCGTTGCCGGTGGTCGAGTAGACGTCGCGTTCCTGGGGCGCCAGCGCGAGCCCTTCGAGGTTGTAGTCGTCGTTCATCAGCCCGACGAACACGCCCGTCTTGGAGCCCACGAGCCGCTCGGGGAGCTGGTGCGCGTCTTCGAGCGCCTCCCACGCCACTTCGAGCAGGAGCCGCTGCTGCGGGTCCATCGCCACCGCCTCGCGGGCGGAGATGCCGAAGAACGCGGCGTCGAAGCCC
This sequence comes from Pyxidicoccus sp. 3LFB2, assembly GCA_046520375.1. Lineage (GTDB taxonomy): Bacteria > Myxococcota > Myxococcia > Myxococcales > Myxococcaceae > Myxococcus. Next base: position 1,334 of record JBKGHK010000019.1, on the reverse strand, counting down.
TCAACGTCGTCGAGCAGGGCCGCGTACTGCCCTCCGGGAGCGAGCGGCATCCGCCCGCTGGGCCAGCGCGACGGGGGCAGCGGCTTCACCGCATCTACCCCTTGCGACAGCGCGCGCCAGTACGCCTCGGGGTCGACGCCTCCTCCCGGGAAGCGGCAGCCCATGCCGATGATGGCGATGCCGTCCACGCCCGGCTGCACGGCAGGGGCCTCGGAGGCCGGGACCGCGGTGGTGCTGGTGACGGCCGTATCCACGCGCGTCGAGAGGTAGCCGGCGAGCGCGCCGAGGTTCGGGTAGGTCCAGACGAGCGTCGCAGGGAGCCGCTGCCCGAGCGCGGCTTCGAGCCGGTTGCGAAGCTCGAGCCCTACCAGCGAGTCCAACCCGAGCGTCTTGAAGGGGGCGGCGCGCTCGATGGTGCGGCTCTCGATTCGCAGCACCTGCGCCAGCAGCTCACGCAGCCACTCTTCGAGCAGCGCGGGGCGCTTGGAGGGCTCGGCCGCCGAAAGCCGCTGCAGCACCGCACGGCCCGACTTCGCGGAGGGCCGCGCACCACGCGGCGCCAGAAGCCCCTTCAGCCACGACGAGCCCGCGGCCTGCGGGTAGAACTCCATCCACTGGCGCTCGTCGAGGTCCGCCACGATGGCCTGCGCACCCCGCACCCCGAGCGCGCGCCCGAGCAGCGCCACGCCCTCGCTCACGGAGTAGCTGCGCAGCCCCCGCGAGGCGAGACGCGCGCCACGGTTCTCCTGGGTCGCCGCGAGCCCCACGTCGGCGAACGGCCCCCAGTTGATGCTCAGCGCCGGGAGTCCCAGCGTCCGGCGGTGCCGCGCCAGCGCGTCCAGGGAAGCATTCGCCGCGGCGTAGTTCGCCTGGCCCGGCGAGCCGAGGACGGACGTCACCGAGGAGTAGAGGACGAAGAAGTCCAGCGCGAGGCCACGGGTAAATCGGTCGAGGTGGTACGCACCGAGCACCTTCGCGGCGGCCACACGGCGGTACAGCTCCGCGTCCTGGCCCACGAGGAGCGCGTCCTCGAGCACGCCCGCCGCATGGATGACACCCTTGAGCGGAGGCAGCTGCTGAGCGAGGTCCGCGAACAGCCGCTCCACCTGGGCCGCGTCGGAGACGTCGCAGGACAGCAAATGGACGGTGGCGCCTGCCTGCTCGAAGTCACGGAGGGCCTCAAGCTGCTGGGCCGTGTGCGCCCTGCTCCGCCCCACGAGCGCCAGGTGGCGCGCCCCGTTCTCGACGAGCCAGCGCGCGGCCAGGAGCCCGAGACCGCCGAGGCACCGGTGACGAGGTACGTGCCATCGCCCACGAGCGTCGGAGGCGGCAGC
>JBKGHK010000199.1:0-15114 GCA_046520375.1 Pyxidicoccus sp. 3LFB2 | reverse complement strand
CTCGCACCGCCACGCGCGGGCGGCGGCCCACCTCGGCGGCGAGCCGCGTGAAGACGGCCAGCTCCTCGGTGTGGTTGGCGGCGAGCAGCTGGATTCCGCGGGAGATGGCCTCGCGCACGGAGGCCTCGGACTTCACCGGGCCGTTGTAGACGATGCGCTCGGGGGCCACGCCCAGCTTCAGCGCCAGCCACATTTCATAGGCGGAGATGACCTCCGCGCCCACGCCCATGCCGTGCAGGTAGGACAGCACCCCGGGCACCGGGTTCGTCTTGTACGAGTAATAGACTTCGCAGCCGCCCGCGCGGCCCGGGGGCACGGCGAGGAAGGCCTCCGCGTTGCGGCGCAGCGCGGCCAGGTGCACCACGTGCAGCGGCGAGCCATGCCGGGCCGCCAGGTCCTTGAGGGGCACGCCCTCCAGGCACAGGCCCTGGCCGGGGCGGTGCTCCAGCCCCCAGTGCGAGGCGGGCACGGAGGTGCGGGCGGGCGCCAGGGCCTTCTGGAGCACCGGGCGCAGCGTCTCCTTCACCTGCCGCTTGGCGGTACCGACGATGCGGCTCTTGAGGCTCATGATGCCCGTCCCTGCTTCGGCAGCCGCAGGGGCAGCTTCTTGGCCACGTCGAAGGGCAGCGCGCGCATCAGCAGCTGCAGGGCGCGGTACTCCAGCATGCCGTTCGTCTTGCGGTACTTGCCGTGAATCATCTCGTTGGACTGCATCACCAGCGTGCCGTCCTTGCCCAGGTCGTGCATCAGCGAGGGGCGGCCGGTGCGGTAGTGGAGGATGGGGCGGTTGACGTACACGTGCCCGTAGGCGCGGATGCCCCGCAGGTAGAAGTCCACGTCCTCGTAGACGGGGATGGAGCCGTCGAAGCCGCCCAGCGCCGCGAAGTGCTCGCGGCGCACCATGCACGCGGAGTTCACATACAGCGTGCCGCGGAAGAGGATGTGCGCCACCGTCCAGGCGCTGTTGGGGGTGCTGGCGCCCACCTTCGCCGCCCACTCGAAGTACTCGCTCTTGTCCTTCAGCCAGTCCGCGTCGTCGCCGAAGGGCACCACCCAGCCCACCGCCACCCCGGCGTCCGGCCGCGCGTCCAGCGCGCTCACCATGGCGTGCAGCGCGCCCTCGGCCAGCATGTCGTCGTCGTCGAGGAAGTGCAGGTAGCGGCCCTTGGCCAGCGTGGCGCCGTGGTTGCGCACCACCGCCGGGCGGCCCTTGGAGGGCGGGTCATTCACGAGGTAGCGCACCCGCGCGTCGCCCAGCCCCTCCACCGCCTCGCGCGCCGTGCCCGCGGGCGTGTCGTCCAGGACGATGACCTCGACACCCGCCCCCTCCTGCCGGAGCACGGAGCGGATGGCCTCCACGACTTCCTTCTCTCTCTTGTGGGTGGGCATCACCACCGAGACATCAATCGCTGACATGGCGGGACTTATATGCGGTGGCGCCCACGGCCGGGAAGACGCCTTCCCATGTGGGGCGCGCGGGTGCCTGCATGCCCCCGCGCCGTTCCCACCGCACCCGCCCGCCTGCCCGGCCCCTGTGATGCCCGCGTCTTTGCGCGCCCCCCGCAGAAACTGCGCGAAGGCGGGACGGCCTGCGTCCGCTTCCGACGCGCCACCGTCGTCGCCGGACGCGGCGTCACGGCCCTTCAGTAGCTGGCGACCAGGAAGTCGAAGTCGTCGGTGTCGTCTTCGACCTGGAGGGAAACAGTGGCAGGTATGGCATGGCTGTCGGGGTTTCCGGGACGTCCGTAGGAGGCAGCGTCGCTGCTGTCCCAGTCCCGCGAGCCCAGCGCCGAGCGCGGGGAGAGCCCCGTCCCCTCGAGCTCGCCCACCGAGAGCCGGTCCATCCAGGCCTGCATGCTGTCGCGCGCCATGTGCTTCCTCCTGCGCCCCCCCACGGGCGGCACGGGGATGTTTTGCAGTTGGCATGCCAGCCCGCCCTCCGGGGGGGGAGGGTCCGTGGTGCGGCCATGACACCGCGGGCGGGTGGGGCGGGTGAGGCCCTCCGGACGCAGGCTCCCCGGGCGGGCGGGCCCGACTTGACGGCGGGCGGTGGGCCGGACAGGAACGAGGGACGCACATGGCGCTCCTCCTGGCACACGACGTCGAGGCTCCTCGTCCCTGCAGCTATCTGCCGGAGCAGCAGGCATCCCTGGAAAATCTACTGATGCAGGACGTCTCCTCCGAGGAGTACGAGCACCTGCTGGTGCGCGGGTGGCGCCGCTTCGGCCCGGTGTACTTCCGGCCCGCCTGCGCGGACTGCAACGCGTGCGTCTCGCTGCGAGTCCCCGTGGAGGCCTTCCGCCCCAACCGCAGCCAGCGCCGGGCGCGCGCGGCGTGTGCGCACCTGCGAGTGGAGGTGGGAACGCCCCGGGTGGACCCGGCGCGGCTCGCCCTGTACCGCGCATGGCACTCCGAGCGGGAGCTGGCGCGGGAGTGGAACCCGTCGCCGATGACGGCGCGGGACTACTCGCTCCAGTTCTCCTTCCCGCACCCGTCCGCGCGCGAGGTGACCTGGTACGACGACGCCGCGGAGGGCGGGCCCCGGCTGGTGGGCGTGGGGCTGTGCGACGAGACGCCGCGCGCGTGGAGCGCCGTGTACTTCTTCTATGACCCGGCCTACGCGCACCTGTCGCTGGGCACCGCCAACGTGGTGCGCCAGGTGGAGCTGGCGCGCGAGCGCGGGATTCCCCACGTGTACCTGGGCTACCGCGTCCTGGCGTGTGCCTCGCTGCGCTACAAGGGCGGCTTCCGCCCGCATGAGCTGCTGGAGGAGCGCCCGGCCGTGGGCGAGCCTCCGCGCTGGGTGCCGGCGCCCCCGGAGCCCCCAGCCCCCCTGAGGGCCCTTGCGGCGGCCCTTGCGCCCGGTCAGCCCGCGTCCAGCAGCACCGCGTCGAAGTGCTCGCGCAGCCGCCGCGCGTACTCCTCGGGCGCCACCTTGGCGTACTCGCCATGCCCGGCGCCCGGGACGACCCACAGCGCCTTGGGCTCACAGGCCGCGCGGAAGAGGCTGGCCTGCAGCTTCGCCGGCGCATCCGGGTCCACGTCGCCATTGATGAGCAGCAGCGGGCGCCCCTGGAGCCGGCACATGCCGTCGATGGGGCGCACGGCGTCCACGTCCACCCCGGCGCGGCGCAGCGTCCACAGCACCGGCTCCGCGCTCCAGCGCGCCCCAGCGGCCATAGCCCGAGTACACGTCCGCCTCCAGCGCGGGGTACGCGCCCGCCGCCGCCACCCCCTTCACCCGCGCGTCCGTGCTGGCCACCAGCAGCGAGGTGGTGCCGCCCCATGGAGAAGCCGAACAGCCCCAGGCGCTCGGGGTCCACGTCCGGCCGCGCGGAGACGAAGTCCAGCGCCGCCGTCACGTCGTGCCGCTCGCGGTCGCCCCACGTCACGCGGTCGCCGTCGCTCTCCCCATGCGCGCGCAAATCGAAGAGCAGCACCCCGTAGCCCGCGCCGGCGAGCGCGCGCGCTCGAAGAGCAGCTGCGCGCGGTTGTCCGCGAAGCCATGCACCAGCACCACCGCCGCCCGGTTTCGCGACGGCACGTACCAGCCGCGCAGCGTCAGCCCGTCCGCGTTGGTGAAGGCCACGTCCTCCAGGCCCGCCAGCTCGCCCGTGGCCTCCGGACGCACCACCGGTACCTGCGGCGGATGCAGGAGGCCCTGGCCCAGCCGGTAGCCCTTGAAGCCCGGGTATCCCCCGGCGGCGAGGATGGCCAGCAGGGGCAGCAGGAAGAAGAGGGCGTGGGGGCTGGAGCGGGGTTTCACGGTGAGCGAGAGCCTGAGGGGTGGAAGATAGACTGACCGAGCGGTCTTCCGGGGCCCGCCCTCCAACCTGGTTGCTTCACGAGAAGCCGGGCGCTAGGGCTTACCTTGGCGCCCCAACCACTGTGGGATACGGTGCCTCTGCCTATTTGGAGTGGGGCTGATGCTCGTACCGCGACAGGTTGACGCACCTCAAGCCCCCGGCAAGAAGCGGGTGCTGTTCACACTGGTGTTCTTCGGGTCGGGTGGCATCGAGCGCTCGGTGTGCAACGTGCTGGCCGGGCTGGACCCCAGCCGGTTCGCCACGAAGATGTTCTTCCACCACCGGCCCCACCCCGACAGCCAGCACGAGCGCATCCCCCGGCACACCGAGGTGGTGTGGGGCACCGAAGACTACGACTACCGCCGGAAGATGCTGCCCCGGTTCTTCTGGCGGCTCGTCCAGGAGGCGCGCCAGGCGGATGTCATCGTCGCCGGCCAGGAGGGCCGCGCGGCCCTGATTGCCTGTCTGGCGGGCAAGCTGTTGGGCAAGCCCGTGGTGGGGATGATTCACTTCGACTGGGGCGCCTTCAGCCGCCAGCAGCCCCGCCGGCAGCTCTGGGGCCTGCGCTTCCTCTACCCGCGCATGCACCGCATCGTCGCCTGCGGCCATGACTCGGCGAAGGCCTTCCAGGCGCTGGTCCCCGTGAGGCCCGGGCAGCTCCAGGTCATCCCCAACTTCGTGGATGGCGACACGGTGCGCGCCGCCGGCGAGGCGCCCCTGCCGGACTGGGCCGAGCCCATCTACAAAAAGCCGGTGGTCATCGCCGTGGGGCGGCTGGAGCACCAGAAGGCCTTCGACGTGCTCATCCGGAGCCATGCGCTGCTGCGCGCGTCGGGCATGGACCACCACCTGCTCATCCTCGGGGATGGCTCGCTGAGGGCCGAGCTCGAAGCGCTGGTGAAGTCGCTGGGCGTGGAGTCCTCCGTCTTCATGCCGGGCTTCGCCGCCAACCCCCACGCCCTGATGCGCAGGGCGGCCGCCTTCGCCATGTCCTCGCGCTTCGAAGGCCTGCCCATGGTGCTGCTGGAGGCGCTCGCTCTGGGCTGCCCCGTGGTCAGCACCGACTGCCCGTCCGGGCCCGCGGAGCTGCTGGAGCATGGCCGGCATGGCGTCATGGTCCCCATGGAGGACCCCCGCGCCCTGGCGGACGCGCTGGGCCGCATCATGGACGACGACGTCTACCGGCAGGACTTGTCCCACCGGGCCCGCAGGCGCGCGGAGGAGCTGTCCTCCGAGCGGGCCCTGAGCGCCTGGTCGACCCTGCTCTCGTCCGCCTGACGGCAGCCGGGCGCTCGGGCCCCCCGCCCCTCCGTCCATGGGATGGAGCGGGAAAGGCTGGATTGTTCTTCCCCGAGGCCCCGTAGGAGTGGTCCGCTCCGTCCGGGACGCGGCCCGCCACAGGGTGCCTCCTCCCGGGACGGCGGCCAGGGGAAGGAAACCCTTGCCGGCCCCGGGCGGCTTCAACAGGATTCGCCTCCATCATGACGACGACGAACGAGACGCAGGGCCTGAACTTCCTCCAGGAAATCATCGAGGAAGACCGGCGCACCGGAAAGCACGACGCGCGTGTGCACACCCGGTTCCCGCCCGAGCCCAACGGCTACCTCCACATCGGCCACGCCAAGTCCATCTGCCTCAACTTCGGGCTGGCGCAGCAGTACGGGGGCCAGTGCAACCTGCGCCTTGACGACACCAACCCCGTCACGGAGGACGTCGACTATGTCGAGGCCATCCAGCGGGACGTGAAGTGGCTGGGCTTCGACTGGGAGGACCGCAAGTACTTCGCGTCCGACTACTTCCCGAAGCTCTACGACTTCGCCGTGGAGCTCATCAAGCAGGGCAAGGCGTACGTCTGCAGCCTGTCCGCGGACGAGATTCGCGAGTACCGCGGCGACTTCACCACGCCGGGCCGCGACAGCCCGTACCGCAACCGGTCCGTGGATGAGAACCTGGACCTCTTCAACCGCATGCGCGCGGGCGAGTTCCCCGACGGCAAGCACACCCTGCGGGCGAAGATCGACATGACGTCGCCCAACCCGGTGCTGCGGGATCCGCCCATCTACCGCATCCGCCATGCGCACCACCACCGCACCGGCGAGGCGTGGCCCATCTACCCGCTCTACGACTTCGCGCACTGCCTGTCGGACGCGATTGAGGGGATTACGCACTCGGTCTGCACGCTGGAGTTCGAGAACCGGCGCGTGCTGTACGACTGGATTGTCGACAACCTCATCAAGGGGGACCGGCCGTACCAGTACGAGTTCTCCCGGCTGAACCTCAACTACACGGTGATGAGCAAGCGCAAGCTGCTCAAGCTGGTGACCGAGGGGCATGTCTCCGGTTGGGACGACCCGCGGATGATGACCATCTCCGGCCTGCGCCGGCGCGGCTTCACCCCGGCGTCCATCCGGGACTTCGCCACGCGCGTGGGCGTGAGCAAGGCGCAGCAGCTCATCGACATGGGGCTGTTGGAGCTGTGCATCCGCGAGGACCTGAACGAGACGGCGCCTCGCGCGCTGGCGGTGCTGCGCCCGCTGAAGGTCGTCATCGAGAACTACCCCGAGGGCCAGGTGGAGAGCCTGGAGGTGCAGAACCATCCGCAGAAGCCGGAGATGGGGACGCGCCAGGTGCCCTTCATGCGCGAGCTGTTCATCGAGGCGGACGACTTCATGGAGGAGCCGCCGAAGGGCTTCTTCCGGCTGGCGCCCGGCAAGGAGGTGCGCCTGCGCTCGGCGTACTTCATCAAGTGCGAGAAGGTCATCAAGGACGCCGCGGGCAACGTGGTGGAGCTGCGCTGCTCGTATGACCCGGCGACGCGCGGCGGCAACGCGCCGGATGGCCGCAAGGTGAAGGGCACGCTGCACTGGGTGCCCGGCAACGCGCCCACCGCGGAGGTCCGGCTGTACGACCGGCTCTTCTCCGTGGAGGACCCGGAGGCGGACGAGACGAAGGAGTTCACCACCTTCATCAACCCCGAGAGCCTCCAGGTGCTGCGCGGCGCCCGCGTGGAGCCGATGCTGGCCGACGCCGCCGCGGAAGCGCGCTTCCAGTTCGAGCGCCAGGGCTACTTCTACGTGGACCCCAAGGACTCCAAGGCCGGCAAGCCCGTCTTCAATCGCACGGTGACGCTGAAGGACTCGTGGACGAAGGAGCAGGCGAAGGGGAAGTAGCCCCCTGCCGTCTGGGCTTCCGGGAGCTGCTTCCATCCAAGTGGAAGCAGCTCTTTGTGTCTGAGCGGTTGGGGCCAGCTTCCACTCGAGTGGAAGCGAGGCCGGCTACGGCTTGGAGGGCGCCTTGCCGCCGCGTGCGTCCTGCGCGGCAGCGGGAGGCACGGGGACGCGGCACGCGGCATGGCCGAGGATGACGTCTCCGTCGACGGTGCTGGTGGGCGTGGGCGTCCACCCCGCGGCGAGCCGGGCGTCCAGCATTTCATCTGCCTTCGGTTGGTGGTCCCACACGGAGACCGCATTCACACCGCCCAGTCAGGTGGTGTCGAAGACGAGGTAGCGCCCGTCCTTCCAGGGCACCACCACGTCATGGGTGAACTCGTCCTGCACCACCACCTCGGCCACGTCGACAGGCGGCGTCTGCGCGAAGGCCCAGCGCACCACGTCCTGGAGCAGGGTGAGGGGCGCGAGCTCCCGCTCCAGCGCGGCGCGCGGGGCGGCGGGCAGTCCGGAGCAGTCAATCAGGGGCACCATGACGGCAGTATACCTCCGCGGGCCGTCGCCAGCCGGCCGCTCCCTCCGCTGCCCGCCCGGGACTCCGGTGTGAGGCCTCCGGCCAGGCAGGACGGAAGGGGCGGTTGAATCACAACCGCGCGAAGCCCACTCCTCCTGTCAGGCCAGGGACATTCCTCCCTGCCTTTCGAGGAGGCTCACGCGCCATGGCCTGCGGCATGCTCCCACGCTTGTGGCCGCCGCCGACCCAGGCCCAGGTGGAGGCCATCATCCGCATGGAGGACCCGGTCCTCCGCAACCTCCACATCACCCAGACGTACCATGTGCTGAAGGTGGCCCTCACCGACGTCTTCGGTGAGGAGGACGTCAACTGGTGCGGCTTCTCCACGTGGGCGTCGAAGACGGCGGGAGCCTTCATCCGCAAGGACGTGCTGCCCGGGCTGCTCGGAGAGCTGCTGGAGCGCGCGGACGCGGTGACGCGCAGCATCGCCGAGCTGCAGGACCGGCTGCTGGGCGCGTGGGGCGCCTCGGTGGGCGTCCAGTTCGTCCTGGCGCGGACGCTGGAGGACATCACCGACGAGGTGGCCCGCCATGCGACGCGTGGAAACTTCATCGTCTTCGAGGAGCTGGCGCCGCTCTACACGGACCTCCTGGAGCGCTTCGCCGGCCTCACCGAGCCCGACGCGTCGCGGCTCCAGCAGGTGCTGTCCCGGCTGTCCCCCGGGCCGGTGGAGGAGGGCGGGCAGGACCTGCTCATCCGCGCGGTGAGGGCGTACTACGAGGCCATGTTCACCCAGGACCGGAAGTCCCGCGCGGAGCTCATGTTCCTGGGCAACGCGTTGGTGGGCTACCACGAGCAGGTGCGGCTGCAGGGGCCCGTGCTGGCCGCGCTGAACGCGCCGCTGCGCGAGGTGTTCCTCGACAACCTGGTGGAGTTCGTCCGGGCGGACCCGAGCCGCCGGGTGCGCGGCATGCCCGAGTGGGGCATCCGGGGGGCCTTCACGCCGCTGGCCACCCGCCTGGAGCGCATCTGGCGCGAGCTGGCCACCCGCACGCTGACGCGGATTGAGCTGCCGGACACGACGCTGCGGCTGGGCGAGGACATTCCCGCGCTCACCGCGGAGCGGGACTTCCCGCCGCTGCTGACGCACCTGGAGCACCCGGAGCTGGTGGCGCTGATGGCCCAGCTGGACCGCACGCCGGACGACACGGCGGGCAGCGGAGCGCGGGACTGGGGCCGGCTGAGCGACAGGATGAACTTCATCGTGGACCTGTTCCGCACGCGGCAGCAGGACCGGCTCCTGTATGACCAGCCCTTCACCTTCCTCCAGGTGGATGCGTTCCAGGAGGGGCGGGTGCCGCACGGACGGCTATGAGGGCTCGGGCTCGCCGGAGTCGGAGGGGGCCTCGCGCGTCATCTCCACCATGGTGGGGCGCCAGCCGAGCTTCGCGAACATGCGCTGGGCGGCCTCGTTCTTCGCGGCGGCATGCAGCACCACGCGGGGCACGCCCAGGGCGGTGAGGCGCTTCATCAGCTCCTCGGCGAGCAGGACGCCCGCGCCGACGCGGCGGGCCTTCTCGTCCACCCAGATGTCGTGGAAGCCGCCGCTGCGGTCCAGCAGGGCATTCCAGTCCACGGCCTCCACGCGGCCGTAGGCATAGCCCACCACCTCGCCATCCAGCTCCGCGACGATGACGACGGCGCCCTTCTTCTTCGCCTCGCGCTCCAACCACCAGCGGTAGCCGGCCTCCACGTCGTCCGGGAGCATGAAGCGCCGCGGGTCGAACTCATGGTGCAGGCGGGCCAGCGCCGCGCCCATGCGGCCCAGCGCGGGTACATCCGAGGGCTCTGCGGGGCGAATGGTGACGGGCATGGTGGGCTCCTCCGGGGCGGCACGTTATACGCCACGTCGAGCCTCCTACCGGGCGTCTGGCGCGTCTGGCTTCATCTGGAAGACGAACGGATAGGAGACGGTGACGATGCCATCGCCCCGGGGAGGCGGGAATCTCCAGGTCTTCACGCGCTCGACGATGCAGTCCTCCAGCGGGACGTCATGGGCCGTGGTCTTCTCGACGGCGCACCTGGGCACCGTCCCGTCATTGGCGATGGTGAACTTCACCCTCACCGTGCCCTTGACCTCCGGGTGGGTCTCTCTCCGCTTGTCGTAGCAGTCGATGATGTCCTGGCGGTTCGCCCGGATGACCTCGTGAATCTCCGGCGCCGAGAGCGAGGCCTTCGGCTTGGGCTTGGATGCGGGAGCTGGGGCCTTCACATCGCGGGAACCACTCCCGGAGGCACAAGCCGTCCCGAGGAGTGTGAGGGGGAGGAACAGCAGGAAAGCTCTCATTCACCCACGAGTCTCGCATGAGGCCCTGCATCGCAGGCGTGTCGCCTGGGGTCCGCGCCCACTTTGCCCTCCCGGGGCAGGGCCGGGCGGGGCAGACTGTTTCCACACCATGCCTTCCTTCGACACCGAGCTCGAAACCGCCCGCCGCATCGCCCGCCTGGCAGGCGACATCCTCCTGGAGGTCTACGCCACGAACTTCGCGGTCCAGGACAAGGCCGGGGGCATGGGGCCCGTCACGGCGGCGGACGAGCGCGCCAACACGTTCATCGTCGGCGAGCTGCGCAAGGCCTTCCCCGGCGACGGCGTGGTGGCCGAGGAGTCCGACAACAGCTCCGACGCGAAGCGCTCCGAGCGCTGCTGGTACGTGGACCCGCTGGATGGCACCCAGGAGTTCGTCAACCGCAACGGCGAGTTCGCCGTCCACATCGGGCTGGCCGTCGCCGGGCAGGCCACGGTGGGCGTCGTGTACCGGCCGGTGGGCGACAAGCTCTACTCGGGTGTGGTGGGGCAGGGCGCCTTCCTGGAAGAGGCGCACCAACGCCGCGCACTGCGCGTCTCGGAGGTGACGGAGCCCTCCGCGATGCGACTGGTGGTGTCGCGCTCGCATCGCTCCAAGCTGACGAGCGCGGTGGCGAAGCGGCTGGGCATCACCCGCGAGACGGAGTCCGGCTCGGTGGGGCTCAAGTGCGGCCTGCTGGCCGAGGCCGCCGCCGACCTCTACATCCACACCAGCAACAAGAGCTACCGCTGGGACAACTGCGCGCCCGAGGCCCTGCTGCGCGCGGCGGGTGGCATCCTCACGGACCTGGGGGGCACGCCGTACTCGTACGACGGCACGGAGCTGCAGAACCACCGCGGCCTGCTGTCCTGCAACGCCGCCGCCTTCCCCCACGTGCAGCCGGTGGTGGCCCGCTTCGCGCGCGAGGCCGGCATCATCCGCTGAGCGGGTCCGTCAGGCTTGCGCTCAGGGCGTGGGCTTCGTCAGCTTGCGTCGGCGGCGAGGCGCAGCTCCGCGAACAGGCGCGCCAGGTCCGCCAGTTGGTAGTGCGCATTGAGCCCGCTGGGGTTGGGCAGCACCCACAGCCGCGTCGCGCCCATCATCTCCGGCTGGAGGCCCGTCCGCGCCTTGGGCCGGCCAAAGGCGGTGCGGTAGGCGCTCACGCCCAGCACGGCGAGGATGCGCGGCCGGTACCGCCGCACCTTGGCCTCCAGTGACTTCGCGCCCTCGGTCAGCTCCGAGTCGTCCAGCAGGTCGGCGGTGGCGGTGGCGCGGTCCACCACGTTGGTGATGCCGTAGCCCAGCGTCAGCAGCTCCTCCTGCTCCGAGGGATGCAGTCGGCGGGAGGTGATGCCCGCGGCGTGCAGCGTGGGCCAGAAGCGGTTGCCCGGCCTCGCGAAGTGGACCCCCACCACCACCGAGTAGAGGCTGGGGTTGATGCCGCAGAAGAGGACGCGCAGCCCGCGCTGGATGAGGTCCGGCATCGTCCGCCCGGTGGCGGCGTCCAGCTCCTCCCGGGTGGGCTTGCGAAGCGGTGTCATGGCAGGGGGATATTCTCGGGCCTACCCGCGAAGGCAACAGGAACTGACCTGACGCCAGGGGTGGGGCGTCGTCCGTCGGACGGGAAGGGCGCCGGACGCTCGTCTGGCTGGCGGAGTGCGCGGACTCGGGGCAGGCTTGGCGCGCTTCGCGGCAGTCCGGACATTCATCCCCGAGGACCTCGAGATGCCACACATCGTGACGCTGACGCTCAACCCGGCCATCGACCTGGCCACGTCGGTGCCGGAGGTGACGCCCGAGCACAAGCTGCGCTGTGGCGCCGTGCGCAGGGACCCGGGCGGCGGTGGCATCAACGTGGCGCGCGTGGTGCGGGAGCTGGGCGGCGAGTCCATCGCCGTCTACACCCGGGGTGGCCCCACGGGCCATCTGCTGGAGCACCTGCTGGAGGAGAAGGGGCTCCTGCGCCGCTCGATTCCGGTGGAGGGCTACACCCGCGAGAGCTTCACGGTGTCGGAAGGCACCAGCGCGCGCGAGTACCGGTTCATCCTCCCGGGCCCCACGCTGACCGAGCGCGAGTGGCAGCGCTGCCTGGATGCGGTGGCCGAGGTGGCCGTGGGTGCCGCCTTCATCGTCGCCAGCGGCAGCCTCCCACCGGGCGTGCCCGAGGACTTCTACGCGCGCATGGCGCGGATGGGAAAGAAGCAGGGCGTGCGCGTGGTGGTGGACACCAACGGTCCGCCCCTTCGCGCGGCGCTGGAGGAGGGCGTCTTCATGGCCAAGCCCAACCGGCGCGAGCTGAAGGACCTCACCGGGATGCCCTCGGATGACCTGGCCACCCAGGCCGCGGCGGCGCGCGAGCTGGTGGCGCGGGGGCGGGCGGAGGTGTTGGCGGTCTCCATGGCCGCGGACGGCGCCCTGCTGACGACCCGCGACGGACAGCTCCGCGCGACGCCACCCCCGGTGGAGACGCACAGCTCGGTGGGCGCAGGCGACAGCTTCGTGGCCGGGCTGACGCTGGCCTTCGCCCGGGGCAAGACGCCCGAGGATGCCCTGCGCTGGGGCATTGCCTCCGGCACGGCCGCGCTCCTGTCGCAGGGCACGGACCTGTGCCACCGCGCCGACGTGGAGCGCCTGTTCGCCCTGGTGAAGCCGGTAGCCCTGTCGCCGTAGCCCCGGGCCAGTCCGCCTCCACGCTCCCTGGCGCGGAGGCCGGGCGGGGGAGCCTCGCGGTGCTTTCCCCGCGACAAAGCCGAGGCACTCCGGACAGAGTCCCCGCGCGTGTCCGCTCCCTCTTCCTCCCCGTCCCCCGCATCTCGCTTCACCCCGTGGCACTGGCTCGGGCTGGCGGTGAGCGTGGCGCCCCTGGCGTTCTATGCCTTCTCGCCCCGCGCCAAGGATTTGGAGCTGTACTTCAACACGGCGCGAGCCTTCCTCGCGGGCGCCACGCCCAATCAGGACTTCCGCTTCGAGTACCCGCCCTACGCGCTGCTCTGGTTCGTCCCCGCCGCATGGCTGGGCGGGACGCTGAAGGCCTTCATCCCCCTCTTCGGCCTGCAGCTGACGCTCTTCGACGCCGCCAGCAAGTGGCTGCTGCTCTCCGAGGGGACGCGGCGCTGGGGCCACTCGCTCAAGGCCTGGGTGCCCTTCGCGGTGTACTCGGTGGCGAGCTGGGTGCAGAGCGTCCACTACCTCAAGCGGTACGACCTCATCCCCGCCACCTTCACCCTCGCCGCGCTGGTGGCGCTGTCCCGTCGGCGGGACGTGCTGGCCGGGCTGGCGCTGTCGGTGGCCATCGTGACGAAGCTGTACCCGGTGGTGCTGGTGCCGCTCGCGCTGGCCGTCTGCTGGCGGCGGGGCGCGTGGGACGCCTCCCGCCGGCTGCTGCTGGGGCTGGTGCTGGGCGTGCTGCCGCTGGTGCCGCTGAGCGCCTTCTGGCCGTGGTGGGGCTTCGCGTCCTTCCATGTGGAGCGCGGGCTCCAGGTGGAGTCGCTGGGCGCGTCACTGCTGTGGGGCGCACATCTGCTATCCCTGGTGCAGGGCGTGACGTGGGTGCATGCGACGGCCGCATACGAGCTGCATGGCGCGGCGGCGGAGTGGGTGTAAGGACGTGTCGCGCTGGCTGTGGGTGGCGGGCTCGCTGGGCGCGGCGGCGGTGGGCCTGTGGGCCGTGCGTCACCGGGCACCCGAGCGGGTGGAGGACCTGGCGCGGCTGGCGCTGGGGCCCCTCATCGCGTTCGTCGTCCTCAACCCGGTGCTCAGCCCGCAGTACCTCGTCTGGCTCACCGGCGCGGCCGGGCTGGCGCTGCTGTCGGGCTCTCGCAGTGCGCCCGTCGCCATCTTCGTGGCCGCGGTCATCACCCGCGGCATCTTCGCGGGCAGCACGTACGGTACGGGCATTGGCCCCGTGCACGAGGTGCTGCTGCTGGTGCGCAATGGCCTGCTGCTGTTCGCCGGTGTCGCGCTGGTGCTCGAGGTGTGGCGGAGCGCGGCCCCTCGAAAGGGGCCTGCCTCCGAGCCATCCGAAGCCGCCGGACGGAGCTGACGCTACCGGCGGTGGACGGTGCCGCCCTTCATCACCAGCCGCACCTTGCGCACGGCGGTGATGTCCTGCGTCGGGTCTCCCTCCACGGCGACGAGGTCCGCGAGCATCCCCGCCTTCACCTGCCCGAGCCGGTCCTCGCGGTGCAGCATGCGCGCGTTGCCGGAGGTGGCCGCCTGGAGCACCTGCGCGGGCGTCATGCCGTAGTCCACCATCAGCTCCAGCTCGCGCGCGTTCTCCCCGTGCGCGAAGACGCCCGAGTCACCGCCCACGCACATGGGCACCCCGGCAGCCAACGCCGCACGGAAGCTGGCGCGCTTCGCCTTGATGGACGCGGGCTCCGGGTCCACGCCCTTCTTCCACCCCCGGTACTGGAGCATGGCGTCGCCCGCCGCCAGGGTGGGGCAGAAGAAGACGCCGCGCTGGGCCATGAGCTTGAAGACCTTCGCCGTGCCCTCGTCACCGTGCTCGATGCTCTCCGCGCCCGCCTGCACCGCGCGCGTCATGCCCTCCTCGGTGCTGGCATGGACCACCACGGGGCGGCCGCTGCCCCTCGCCGTGTCGACGAGGAGCTTCATCTCCTCCGCCGAGAAGGTGGGGCGCGCCTCGCCATTGGGGCCCCAGCGGTAGTCGCCGTAGACCTTTATCCAGTCCGCGCCCCGGCCAATCTGGCCGCGCACCATCCGCACCAGCGAGTCCACGCCGTCCGCCTCCTCGGCGCCCTGCGGGACTTCCCACTCCACGGCAAAGCCCTTGGGGCCGTAGCTGCCGGTGGCGACGATGGCCCGCGTCGTCACCAGCAGCCTGGGGCCGGGGATGATGCCCTGGTCGATGGCCTGCTTGAGCCCCACGTCCGCGTCCCCGGCGCCCTCGGTGCCCAAATCTCGTGCGGTGGTGAAGCCCGCCATCAGCGTGGCGCGCGCGTGATTCGTCGCCCGCGCCACCCGCAGCGCGAGCGACTCCTT
Organism: Pyxidicoccus sp. 3LFB2; assembly: GCA_046520375.1. Lineage (GTDB taxonomy): Bacteria > Myxococcota > Myxococcia > Myxococcales > Myxococcaceae > Myxococcus. Next base: position 278 of record JBKGHK010000199.1, on the reverse strand, counting down.
CAGCACCTGGTCGTTCCAGCTCGCCTCGTTGTACGGGTGGAGCAGCAGGTGCGAGTGGCCCTCGATGAGCCCCGGCAGCAGCGTGGTGCCGGCCAGGTCCACCACCTCCGTGCCCGCAGGGGCCTTCACCTGCGCCTCCGGGCCGGCCGCGGCGATGCGCTCGCCCGTGACGAGCACCCACCCAGCCCGCGTGGGGGCTTCGCGGTGACGCCGTCGAAGACGCGCGCGGGGGCGCAGCAGGTACGACTTTGGCGCCGGGAGCCGGGGGCGGCGGCGCG
>JBKGHK010000198.1:0-15144 GCA_046520375.1 Pyxidicoccus sp. 3LFB2 | reverse complement strand
CCGACGCGCGGCGGGGCGGGCGCTGGTGGCCTGGGCCCTCGGGCCGGAGGGGCTCACCGGGCGCGTGTCGCCACACCATGGATTCCTCGCGCCTACGTACGTCCAGTTCCTCCTGGACACGGGCCGTCGCGAAGAGGGCGCGGCCTTCGCCCGTGAAGCCCAGTCCCGCCTCACCGCGCCGGAGAACACCTTCTCCCGCCTGATGCTCAAGGCGCTGGAGGGCCGCGTCGCCATCGACGGAGGAGAGGAGGCGCCAGCCCGCCGCCTCTACACGCAGGTGGAGCTCCAGGCACGCGCCGCGGGCCTGGAGGACCTCGTCGGCATCGCCAAGGTGGCCTTCGCCACGCTGGCCCGCCGCGCGGACCAGAACGCCGCCGCGATTCAGCTCTGCCAGGCGGCGCTGGAGCTGTTCCTCGGAGACGAGCCCTTCGAGGCGCTCGCGCTGCACAACCTCGGGCTCGCCCTGGCCAAGGACGGGCGGCACCTGGACGCGCAGGCCGCACTCACCCGCTCGCTGGCGGGCCTGGACATTCCGTTTCAGCAGCTCACCGCGTGGCCCCAGGCCATCGCCACCGACTGCTTCCTCGGAGACACGGCCGAGGCCGGACGCAAGCTGGAGGCCTTCACCGCGCTCGTCGTGGACACGCCGCAGGCGCGGCTGGCGCTCGGGCTGTGCCAGGCCCACCTCCACTGCGCACGCGGCGAGTGGGAGGACGCGCTGCGCGCACTGGACGGCCTGCACATCCAGGACGTCACGGCGCAGAACCCCCTCTACGCGGTGCCGGCGGGCTGGCTGCGCGTGGAGGCGCTGCTGGCCCTGGAGCGCCCCGAAGAAGCCGCGAAGGTGCTGGACGGACTGACGCGAGACATCTACCTGAGCAACCTCTCCACCCAGCCCGCGGGGCCGCACCTGCTGGACGCGCGGGTGGCCTTCGCCAATGGAGACCGGGCCCGGGCCCGCAGGGCGCTGCGTCGCGCATCGGCGCACCCAGAGGCCTTCCGCACCCACGACTTCGAGCTGCGGGCCCGGCTGCTGGACCACCAGCTCGCGTGCGCCGAGGCCGGAGAAGCCACGCATGAGCGCACCCGCAGCGCCGCGCTGGAAGCCTGGGAGGCCCTCACCCAGCCGCTGCCTCCCGAGGCCCGGGCCCGCTTCCGCCGCGCGTATGACAGGCCCCGGCTGCTCGCGCTCTTGGGCGAGGCGCCGGAGGAGGAAGCCGAGGCGCTGCCGTACCTGCGAGGCAACTCGTCCGCCTTCCGCGCCGCGGTGTCGCAGCTGCGCCGCGTGGCGTCCTCGGACGCGAGCATCCTCCTGCTGGGCGAGACGGGGGCGGGCAAGGAGCTGGCGGCGCGCGCCATCCACGACTTCTCGCGCCGCTCGGGCGGGCCCTTCGTCGCCGTCAACTGCGCCGCCATCAATGACGACCTGTTGCTGTCGGACCTCTTCGGCCATGAGCGCGGCGCCTTCACGGGCGCGGCCACACGCCGGCAGGGGCGCTTCGAGCAGGCCCACGGGGGCACGCTCTTCCTCGACGAAATCGCGGACATCAGCCCGCGAGGACAGGCGGCGCTGCTGCGCGCCCTGCAGGAGAAGACCTTCGAGCGGGTGGGCGGTGACGAGTCCATCCGCGTGGACGTGCGCATCATCGCCGCCTCCAACCGGGACCTCGCGGACGAGGTGCGCGCGGACGGCTTCCGGCAGGACCTCTTCTTCCGGCTCAACGGCATCCAGGTGGTGCTGCCACCGCTGCGAGAGCGCGGCGACGACGTGCTGCTGCTGGCCCGTCACTTCCTGGAGCAGTTCGCCCGGGAGCGCGGCGGTGAGCCCAAGCACCTCTCCACCGAGGCCGAGCGCCTGCTGCGCGCCCACCCCTGGCCAGGCAACGTGCGCGAGCTGCGCAACACGGTGCAGGCCGCGGACGTGCTGTCCGAGTCCCCCGCCCTCTCCGCCTCGGTGCTGGCCCCGCTGCTGCAGCGGGCCCTCGCGTCCGCGGAGCCCCGCCCCGGCGTGACGTTGGGAGTGCCGGACGCGTATGTCCTCTTCCGCCAGCACGGGGGCACGCTGCGCCGCTTCCTCGCGGACTGGCAGCGGCGGTGCATCGAGCGGTGCCTGGTGGAGAACGGCGGCAACGTGGCCGCCACGGCGGCGGAGCTGGGCATCTCCCGCTCGCGGCTGACGCAGCGGGTGCTCTCCGACGCGGAACTGCGACGGCTGGCGGGACGCGACGGCTGAGCGCGGCTACGGATGCGCTCCGGGGTGGGCGGGCCTGTCCTCCACGAACAGCTCGTCCACGAAGCACCACACCCAGTCCTCGCCCGGCTGGAAGGACTGGATGACGGGGTGCTGCGTCTGGTGGAAGTGCTTCGTCGCGTGCTTGTTCCTGGACGAGTCACAGCACCCCACGTGGCCACACGACAGGCAGCGCCGCAGGTGCACCCACGTGTCGCCCATCTTCAGACACTCCTCACAGCCGTCCGTCCGGGCCTCCGGGTTGCCCGCCATCTCCATGTGGTCGCAGGTCTCGGCCATGGTCCACCTCCGCGAAGGCAAGAGCCTCCTCCACACGCTACGCACGCTGGCGGCGCGCTTCACCCCACGCCAGGGTCCGAGCAGCCGGGCCCGTGCTCCCGTGCGTGCTCCCGCCTCCACGGCACCGCGTGCGTCCCCACGCTTCAGGGGACATGGCCCCCGACTCCCCCACCCCTGCCTCCGTGGCCTATGCCAGCCGGCGCGGCCGGGGCGTGCTGCTCGCCAGCATCCTCGGCAGCGGCATGGCCTTCCTCGACGGCACCGCCGTCAACGTGGCCCTGCCAGCCATCGGCCGTGAGCTGGGTGGGGGCATGTCCGGCCTCCAGTGGGCGGTGGACGCGTACCTCCTCACGCTTGGCGCCTGGGTGCTGACGGGCGGCGCGCTGGGAGATGCGTGGGGGCAGCGCCGGGTCTTCCTCCTGGGACTCGTGGCCTTCGCGGGCACCTCGGTGCTGTGTGGCCTGGCGCCGGGCATCTGGACGCTCGCCCTGTTCCGCGCCGCGCAGGGGCTGGGCGCCGCGCTGCTGGTGCCCGCCAGCCTCGCCCTGCTGCGCACGTCCTTTCCCGAGGAGGACCGGCAGCGCGCCGTGTCCGCCTGGGCGGGCCTGTCCGGAGTCACCACCGCCGTGGGCCCGCTGCTCGGAGGCTGGCTGGTGGATGCCGGCTCCTGGCGCCTCGTGTTCTTCCTCAACGTGCCGGTGGCCGCGCTCGCCGCGTGGGTGACGCTGCGCCATGTGCCGGCCGACGCGCCGACGGGGGACGCATGGAAGTTGGACTTCGCCGGCTCGGTGACGGCGGCGCTCGGGCTGGGCGGCGTCATCTACGCCCTCATCGAAGGGCCCGCCCATGGGTGGAGTGCGCCCGTCATCCTCGCGGCCGTGGGCGGTAGCGCGCTGCTGGTCGCCTTCCTCGTCTTGGAGGCCCGGGGGGAGGCCCGGGGGCGCCACCCCATGTTGCCGCTCGCCCTGTTCCACTCGCGCACCTTCTCGGGGGCGAACCTCACCACGCTCGCGGTGTACTTCGCGCTGGGCGGCGCCATCTTCCTCGTGGTGCTCGCGCTGCAGCAGCAGCTGGGCTACTCCGCGCTCGCCGCCGGGGCCGCGCTCCTGCCCATCACCCTGTTGCTGCTCGCGCTGTCGCCCGGAGTGGGCCGGCTCGCGGGGCGCGTGGGTGCGCGCCCGCTGATGACGGTGGGGCCGGTGCTGGCGGGCGTGGGGGCTGGCGCTCCTCACGCGCATGCGGGAAGGCGGCGGCTACGTGGGCACGGTGCTGCCCGGAGTCCTCGTGCTCGGCCTGGGACTGGCGCTCACCGTGGGCCCGCTCACCGCGGTGGTGCTTGGCGCCGTGGAGGACCGGCACGCGGGCATCGCCTCCGGGGTGAACAACGCGGTGGCCCGCATCGCCGGCCTGCTCGCGGTGGCGCTGCTGCCGCTCCTGGGAGGACTGGCGGGGGACTCCGGCGCGGACCTCCTCGCGGGCACGCGGCGCGCGCTCTGGGTGTCCGCGGGGCTGTGCTTCCTCGGCGCCCTGTGCGCGCTGCTCACCATCCCCCGCGAGGCCGGGCGCTCGCAGCAGGGCCCAACCAAGCCGCGCTCCGGGCTCAAGGCCACGTCAGCATCAACCCCACGCCGCCTGGAGCGGGCGCCAACCGGGCCGTGAGCGCACCGTCGAGCCGGGAGTTGAGGAACCACAGCACCCCGTCGAAGACGAGCAGGAAGCCGCCCTGCACGAGCAGGCTCTTGCCCCACCCGCGCATCCGCTCCGAGTCCTTGCGCAGCCCGCGCTCCCACAGGAACGCCCCGAAGGCCATGTAGCCCACGTCCAGGCCCGTATTGAGGAGCAGCAACCGCTCCATCTTCTGCCCTTCAGCAAGGCTGCGCGCCAAATCCCAGGACGCGGGGTCCGCGGTGGCCTGCCCGTGGTAGCCGAAGCCGGCGATGGCGAGGTTGACGACGTTCCACGCCGCGTTGGCCTGGAAGAAGGCGCGCGTCTCGCCCTCGGTGGTGAAGTGGCCCGCCACGCCGGTGCCGATGTTCAGCACGGCCCAGCCGAACAGCACCCCCATGGCCACCCGGTTGAGGCGCACCGCCTCCGCGTTGTGCGCGGCCAGCCACTCGCGCGCCGACGGAGGTACCGGCGCGGGCGTCACCTCCTGGGCCCCGGCCACGAAGGGCAGCGCGAGGAAGAGCAACCCCAGGACGAGGCAGGAGCGCACGGCGCGGGACAGCGGGGACATGGGACCTCCGAGGGCGAGACGGTGCCGCCGCTCGGATGCCCGGACGCTCACCGCGTCGCGCGCTTTCCGTGCGCTCCGGCCTGTGACGTCAGCGCTTGTCGTCGTCGCTCAGCGGGGGCGACTGGCGGGCAGGCTCGGTGCCCTTCTCGGCGCCGTAGCCGCCAATCCCCTTCTGGAGGATGCGGTCCACCCCCGAGTCCTCATCCGTCGCCTCCACGTGGCGCTCACCCTCCTGGTGGCGCGCCTCCCGCCGCAGCTGCTCGGCGTCATTGGTGTCCGTCCGCTCGTCACCCTTCACCGGCTTACCCTTGTTGTCGGCCATGTGTGGCTCCTCCTCTGGAGGCAAAGGTCCGAACCCGGCCGGTGTCGGACAAGGTACCGGCCAGGGCTCCGCCGCACGCCCGGTGGGCCAGGAGGCCTGAGTGCCTGGGTCCGCGAGCACACTCCCGGCGAGCAGGCAGGCGGAAGGGGGAACGTCCTTCCTGCCGGCTTGCCCCCATGCTCGGCGCCACGCTATGTGCATGGCCGCAACGCTCCATGGAGGCCCCTGCATCGTCGCGCGGGGGGGTGCCCGATGATCCGCTGCCTGCTGTTCGACATGGACGGGACGCTCCTGTTCACGGAGGAAGCCAACTTCGCCGCCTACCACCGCGCCTTCGCGGAGGTGGGCTTCGCCCTCGAGCGCGAGGCGTACCAGCGCGCCTTCGGCCTGCGCTTCGACGCCATGGTGCGCGAGGTCGGCGCGAAGCTGGACGCGGCGCAGGCCAAGCAGGTCCGCGAGGCCAAGGCCCGCTACTACCCGGAGTGCTTCACGGAAGTGCGCCCCAACCTGCCGCTCATCGGCTTCCTGCGCTCGGCGCGCAGGGGGCACAAGACGGGCCTGGTGACGACGGCGGCCACCGTCAACGCGAAGGGCCTGCTCCAGCACTTCGACCTGACGCACCTCTTCGACGTCACCGTCTTCGGTGAAGACGTAGAGCGCCCCAAGCCCGACCCGGAGGGCTACCTCCGCGCGGCGCGCCTCGCGGGCGTGCCCCCTTCCGAGTGCCTCACCTTCGAGGACAGCGACAGCGGCGTGGCGGCGGCCGAGGCGGCGGGCATCGCCGTGGTGCGCGTCCAGGAGGCGGCATGAAGCGCTCGCGCGGCTTTGGCCTGGCGCTGGTGGCGGTGGGCCTGCTCATCAGCGCCGCCTTCCTCGCCCGCTTCGTGACGGAGTCCCGCGAGTCCGGCCGCTGGGTGCCGGAGGGCGGCGTCGCCGCGTGGGCGGTGCCCGTGGCGGTGCTCTGCCAGGTGGTGGCGCACGTGCTGCGCGCGAAGAACGCCCAGCGCCTGTTGCGCGTGGTGCGCCCCACCACGTGGCGCATCCTCTTCTCCGGCCTGTCCATCGGCTTCCTCTTCAACGCCATCCTGCCGTTCCGCCTGGGCGAGTTCGTGCGCGCGCACCTCATCGGCCAGCGCATGCGCATCAGCCGCGCGGTGGTGTTCTTCACCATCCTCTTCGAGCGCGCGGTGGACGGCCTGCTGCTGGGCCTGTGCGCGCTGGGCGTGTTCTTCGCGGTGCGGGGCGGTGCGCCGGACACGGCGAAGCTGCTGCTCCAGCTCGCGGTGGGCGTGGGCGCGGCGAGCGCGGCGGTGGCCGCCCTCATCTGGCTGCTCTACACGCAGAACCGCCGCATGCTGCGCGCACTGGGCTCGCTCACCGCGCTGCTCAACGACAGGCTGAAGGACCGCATCCGCTTCGTGCTCTGGTCGCTCATCTACGGCACGCACGTGGTGTTCCGGGGCGCGCGGCTGGGCCGCTTCGTCGTCACCTCGGTGGGCATGTGGGTGCTCTACCTGGGCTCCATGGTGGCGCTCGTGGTGGGCTTCGCGCCCGGCCATGGCACCACCGGCACGCTGGGCACGGCCGTCTCCGCGTACCTCGCGGTGGGCGTGCCCTCGGGCCCGGGCTTCCTGGGGACGTTCCACTACTACTACTCGGAGCTGGCCCGGGGCCTGATGGGCATCAGCGGCGTGCCGCTGGGCCTGTCGCTGGTGTCGTGGGCGGTGCTCATCGGCCCCTTCGCCGCGGTGGGCCTCTACTTCCTGCTGGAGCGCGGGCGTGAAGTCGCCGCCGCCGCCCCCGCCGTGCTGGAGCCGCAGAAGAACAAGCTGCACCGCGACTCGGACATCAGCCGCGAGTTCAGCCACTTCCTGGACGAGTACTTCTCCGGCGAGGCGCTCAGCCACGTGCTGTCCACCGGCGAGCTGCGCGGTGACTTCCGCATGGTGCGCACCTTCAAGGGGGGCTCCAACGCCAGCACGCTGCTGGTGTGGGACGGCGCGGGGCTGTGCGTGCGCAAGGTGACGCTGCCGCAGTACGCGGAGAAGCTGAAGGCGCAGCACGACTGGCTGGAGGAGCGCCGCCACCTGCCGCACCTGCCCCGCGCGCGGCGCGAGCTGCACGCGCAGGGCTACTACGCCTTTGATTTGGAGTACCGCGAGCAGTACGTGCCCTTCTTCCAGTTCATCCACTCGGAAGAGGTGGAGCGCAGCGCGAAGGTGCTGGACCAGGTGCTGGACTTCATGGGCACCCACATCTACGCGAAGGCCGAGCGCCGCGCGGAGCCCGCGCTGCTGGAGAAGTACCTGCGCGAGAAGGTGGAGGCCAAGGTGCGCGACGCCGCGGCCCTGGACTCGCGCCTCGCGGGGCTGCTGGCGCACGACACGCTCGTCATCAACGGCCGGCGCTTCGACAGCCTGGAGCGTGCGCTCGCGCGCCTGCGGGCCAACCCCCGCGCCCTGGCGGAGCTGTCCAACGTCATGGACACGCCCATCCATGGCGACCTCACCGTGGACAACCTCATCGTCCGGCGCGAGGACGGTGACTTCCTGGTGTTGGACCCGAACAACGAGAACGCCATCAGCGACCCGACGGTGGACCTGGGCAAGCTGTGCCAGTCGCTGCACTCGGGCTACGAGTTCCTCTGCCAGCTCTCGCGCGCCCGCGTGGACGGCGCGTCGGTGGAGTTCGAGGAGGCGACGTCCTCCCGCTACGCGGAGCTGTACGCGCACCTCCAGCGCCGCTTCCAGGAGACGCTGCCCCCGGAGGTGCGCCGCACGGTGCTCTTCCACGAAGCGGTGCACTACTGCCGGATGCTCACCTACCGGGCGCGCATCAACCCGGACAGCCTGCCGGCCTTCTTCTCCATCGCCGTGCGGCTGCTCAACGAGTTCAATGCGCAGTACGAGCCGGCCACCGCCACCGAGCCGCCGCCCCCGGGCGAGCCCGTTTCCCTGAAGCGCTCGGCCTGAGGCCACGGCGCCGCGCCCCATGGCCGCGGTGCCGCTTCTCGAGCGCCAGGCTCCGGTGCCATGGAGCCCCTCCAGTGCCGCGTCCATGGCCGTGGCGCCCCTTCCCAAGCGCCGGGCCCCTGTGCCATGGCGTACCTCCAGCGTCCGGCCCCAGCCCGGACGCATCCCCCAAGCGCCCGGCTCCATGCCCTGGCGCGTCTCCTGGAGTCCCTGCCCATGCGCCCGCTCCACGTCCTCCTGCCGATGGCCGGCCTCGGCTCGCGCTTCGCCGACGCTGGCTTCACCACGCCCAAGCCGCTGATTCCGGTGGACGGCATCCCCATGGTGCTCAAGGCGCTCTCCAGCCTGTCGGACTGGGGCCTGGACGTGGTGCACACCGCCGTGGTGCGCCGGCCGCACGAGGAAGAGTTCCGCCTGGCCACGCTGCTGCGCGAGGCGGTGCCCGGCATGCACGTGGAGATTCTGGAGGAGATGACGCGCGGGGCGGTGGAGACGGCCCTGGCGGCCTCCGGGCGCATGACGGGCGAGCGGGGCCTGCTCGTCATGGACTGCGACCTCTGGTTCGACAGCCCGGCCTACCGTGACCTGGTGCGCGGCGCGCTCACCGGGCAGGACGCGTCGCTGGCGGGCGGGCTGCTCACCTTCCCCTCGCAGCTGCCGCGCTACAGCTACGCGAAGTGCGAGGGCGACACGGTGGTGCGCACGGCGGAGAAGGTGGTCATCTCCGACCGGGCCATCATGGGCGCCTACTTCTTCGCCACCGAGCGCCACTTCCTCACGGCGGGCCGCCACCTGATGGACCGGCCGATTACGGAGGGCATGCGGGAGTACTACCTCTCGCTGCTCTACAACATCCTCCTGGAGTCCGGCGGCACGGTGCGCGCGGCGAAGACCTCGCGCTACGCCTCCTTCGGCACGCCCGAGGAGCTGCGCCAGTACGAGGCCCAGGGCCCCGTCGTTCCCTGAAGGGCGTCGCCGCGTCGGACGCCTTGCCATGGCGCCGGGCCCCGAGATAGGGGAGCCCGCGTCGCAGCACCGCGTCATTTCGCGAAGGAGCCTCTCCGTGGCCGCCGAACGCATCCTCGTCTTCATCCCCATGTACAACTGCGAGCGGCAGATTCCGCGCGTGCTCGCCCGCTTCGGTGAGGACGTCCAGCGCCTGTTCACCGAGGTCATCGTGGTGGACAACGGCAGCCGCGACGGCAGCGTGGAGGCAGCGGCCACGGCCCTCGCGAAGCTGCCGTACCTGCCCGGCAAGGTGCTGGTCAACGACGACAACTACAACCTGGGCGGCTCGCACAAGGTGGCGTTCGACTACGCGCGAGCGCACGGCTTCGACTACGTGGTGGTGCTGCACGGCGACGACCAGGCGGACATCAACGACCTGGTGCCGCTGCTGCGCTCGGGGAAGCACCGGGGCATGGACTCGATGCTGGGCAGCCGCTTCATGAGCGGCTCACGGCTCCAGGGCTACTCGCGCTTCCGGACGCTGGGCAACCACGTGTTCAACCTGGCGTTCTCCGCGGCGGCCCGTCGGCGCGTCCACGATTTGGGCTCGGGGCTGAACCTGTACGCGGTCCGCTACCTGGAGCCGCGCTTCTACCTGGGCTTCCCGGACAGCCTCACGTTCAACATCCACCTGCTGCTGGCCGGCATCCACCGGCGCTCGGCCTTCGACTTCTTCCCGCTGAGCTGGCGCGAGGAGGACCAGGTGAGCAACGTGCGCATGGTGCGCCAGTCGCTCATGACGGGCCGCATCGCCCTGGAGTTCGCGAAGAACCCCGAGGCCTTCCTCGCGAAGGACTGGAGCAGCCGCCCGGGACAGCCCTACACGTCCACGGTGGTGGCCCACGTGCGCGACGGACTGGTGGACCGCACCCGCGCGCCCGCCCTGCCCGCGCCTGACGGCGCATCAGCTTGCGGAGCCCGCCGGAACCCGCCGGGCCCGCAGCACCTTGTACTCGAACCAGGCCAGCGGCACCGCGAGGTAACCGAACACCCACAGGTCGGCGACGTACGTCGGATGGCTCGCGGGCGCGGCGAGGAACACCAGCGCGGCGGGCGCGGCGATGGCCCCCGCCACCGCCGCCGAAACCGGCAGGGTGCGCCAGCGAGACACCAGCCACAGCGTGAGCAGCAGCGCGGGCACGCCATTCCACGGGAAGTAGAAGAAGCGCCCACCCTCCGAGGGGAAGCTCGCGTCGCGCAGCCAGTGCGTCACCCGCGCCACCGCCTGCGGTGCGCGCGCGGGCAGCAGGCCCTGGGACGCCAGGAAGGGGACGTCACCCGCGCCGTACAGGTGCTCTGGCAGGTACTGCTCGCGCCGGTACTGGAAGGGCCAGAGGATGCGCGGGTCCATGCCCAGCGTCCCCGCGAAGGTGGCCAGCCGGTTGGAGAGGTACAGCCCCGGGTTGTCCCGCACCGAGCGCAGGAAGAACCCCTGCAGCGCCTTCAGCTTCTCCTGCGTAATCGGCGGCTTCAGCGTGGTCCAATAGCAGCCCGGCTCCGTCAGCCGGTAGTGCTCCACCATGCACTGGTAGTCGACCACGTCGTTCAGGGCGGCCCTGTCCTCCTCCGGCGTGCGCGTGAGGTAGCCGTTCTGAATCATGAAGCCCACGGGGTTGAGGAGCAGCGACACCCCGTAGCGGGCGGGCAGCTCCCCGAGCTCCGGCCATACCCGCCGCTCGATGACGCGACGGTAGAACTGGTTGCCGCCGACGATGGCGACGAGCAGCACCAGCGCGGCGCCCACACGCACCTGCCGGGTGAGCAGCAGGATGCCAGGGACATAGAGCAGCAGCGCCATGCTGTCGCCGCGCAGCAGCGTGGCCACCGCAGTGAGGACCGCGAGCGTGGGGAGCGTCAGCGGCGTGACGCCCGACTGACCGGTGAGCGCGCGGCGAACGAGCACGCGCAGCAGGACGAGCGCGATGGCCAGCCGCAGCAGGCCGTTGAGGATGTCGTGCGAGAGGCAGATGACGAGCAGCCCCACCGGCACCGACGTCACCACCAGTACGGTGAACAGGCCGCCCACCCGGCGTGACAGGCCCAGGTGCCACAGCAGCGAGAAGAAGTCCGCCAGCAGCGCGCCAAGGATGACCACGTTGACGAGCGCGAGAATGGGGTAGCTGCCCGTCGCCCGGTGCAGCCCGTGCGCCCAGATGCCCCAGAAAGAGCTGAGCCACGCGTCCACCCGGTAGTCCGACGACGCCCGCAGCGACGCGCGCACGTCGCTGTAGTAGTGGCCGGGCCACTCGCCCACCCACCACAGCACCAGCGGGACGGTGAACACCACCCACATCAGGAGGAAGAGCCGGGAGCGGTGCCACACGGACACCGGGTCCTGGATGCGCGCATCCCTTGCGCGGAGCACGGACGTCACCAGCGCCCCCACCAGCCCCGCCGAGACGAGCGCCAGCAGCAAGTCGCTGAGCTGGAGCAGGCGGCGCTGAAGCTGGGTGCCCGCCGGGGCGGGCCACGTCAGCCGCATCAACCCGAAGACGAGGAGCCCCGCGAGCACGGCCAGCAGGGCAGGCCCCAACCACGCCGGCCTCGCCCTCCGCTGCTCCGGGGACGTCGTCACCCTCACCTCGCTCTGGTCCGTCATTGCTTCCTTCATGGCCTCGTCGCCCGGGCCCGTCCGGCCATGGGGGGCCCGGGCGGCGGCGTACCGTATAGCCGGGCCACGCGAGGGGCGTCGAGACACCCCTGGTGCCCTGAAAGCAGAAGACCCCCGTCCCGGGTGGGACGAGGGCCTCCAGTCAGCGTCCCCGGGGGGAGCGCGGCCTAGCTCTTGTACTTCACCGAGCAGCCGTACGGCGTGGTGGTGGCGGCCGGCACCGGCTTGCCATTGAGCACCGCGTCCACGGCCGTCTGCACGTGGTTGACCTTCTTGTCGTTCTTGCCGCGCGGGTCATCGTCGATGGCGCCCGCGTAGCGCACGACGCCCTGCTCATCGATGACGTACATGTGCGGCGTCGTCTTGGCGCCGTAGGACTTGCCCACCGAGCCCGGGGCGTCCTGGAGCACCGGATAGGGGAAGCCCTCCGTCTTCTTCCAGGCCGCGGACTTCTCCGGCGTGTTGTGCGCCGTGGAGTCCACCGCCAGCCACACCACCTTCTTCGCGTCGAAGCCCTTCAGCGTGGTGGCCATGGTGTCGGACGTGTAGTGCCGCTTCACGAAGGGGCACTCGGGGTTGGTCCACTCCAGGACGACGACCTTGCCCTTGTACTGCGCCAGCGAGTGCTCCTTGCCCGACTCGTCCTTCAGCGTGAAGGCCGGGGCGGGCTTGCCCACCTCGGCGTCCGCGAAGGCGGGGGCGCCCACGAACAGCGTACCAAGCGCGAGTGCGGTGAAGACCTGCTTCATGGCGTTGCTCCTCCTGAGATGGGACTGCGTGCTTCTTCAGGGCCGCGGGAAACCCACGGCGCAGACGATGTTCGCTCCACTCTTCTGCTTCGCCGGCGTGCACTCCGCCGCGCGCTTCACCGCGTCCACCACCAGGTCCGCGGTGAGCAGCTCCGGCAGCACCTCCGGCTTGTCCGGCGCGCCGGGGCTGAGCACGAGATACATGGGCACGCCCGCGCGGCCATGCTCGGCCAGCTTGGCGGTGATGCGCGCGTCCCGGCGCGTCCAGTCGGCCACGAAGAAGGCGACCTGGTGCTCGGAGAAGGCGGCGCGCACCTCCTCACGGGCCAGCACGGTGCGCTCGTTGAACTTGCAGGTGAGGCACCAGTCCGCCGTGAAGTCGATGAACACCGGCTGCCCGGCCTCGAGCGCCGCCGTCACCGCGTCCGCGCTCCAGGACTGCGCCTGCCCCAACTTGGAGGCCTGCACGTTCGCGCTCACGGGGCCCGACTCCTCGAAGCGCAGCGCCATCAGCCCCGACGTCACCAGCACCAGCGCGGCCACCGCCACCGTGGCCAGCTTGCGCCCACCTTCCTGCGCCTGGGACTGGCCATACAGCCACGTGCCCAGGCCCACCGCGACGAGGAAGGCGAGCAGCCGCGCCATGCCGTCCACGCCGGCCAGCCCGCCCATCACCCACACCAGCCACACCGTGGTGGCCAGCAGCGCGAAGCCCAGCACCTGCTTGAAGCGCTCCATCCACGCGCCCGGCTTCGGCAGCTTCTTCGCCAGCCCCGGCACCAGCACCAGCACGCAGAAGGGCAGCGCGAGCCCCAGGCCCAGCGCGGTGAAGACGGCCAGCACCGTGAGCGGACCCGCCGCGAAGGCGAAGCCCACCGCCGTGCCCAAGAGCGGCGCCGAGCAGGGCGTGGCCAGCACCACCGCCAGCACACCCTCGCCCGCGCTGTGCATCAGCCCGTGGCTCTTGTCCACCGTGCCCACCAGCGCCGTGCCATCCAGGCCCACGTTGAAGACGCCGAAGAGGTTGAGGGCGAAGGCCACGAGGATGCCGCTCACCGCCGCGACGAAGAGCGGCTCCTGGAACTGGAAGCCCCAGCCCACGCTGGAGCCGCCCGCGCGCAGCACCAGCACCGTGCCCGCCAGCAGCAGCATGCTGCCGACGATGCCGGCCGTGTACGCCGCCGTGTGCGCGCCCACGCGGCCCTGCTCCTGCTGCACCATGCGCGTGAAGCCGTACGCCTTGAGCGCCAGCACCGGGAACACGCACGGCATCAGGTTGAGCAGCGCGCCGCCCAGGAACGCGAACAGCAGCGCCAGCCCCAGCCCCACGGGCGCGTCCCCCGGAGCGGGCGCCGCCGCCGTGGCCGCCACCGGCTTCACGGCGGCGATGCTGTCCTTCACCGAGGGAGGCTTCACCGTCGCCGGAGCCGCGGCCACCGCGCCCACCACCACGGGCGCCATCGGCACGTCCACCGCGAGGGGCTGGTAGCCCGCCGCCGCCGTGCCCACGAGCAGCACGCCCGAAAGGCGCGGCTCCTTCTCGGGCGCGTCCGGCTCCATCTTCCCCTTCAGCTTGAAGCGGCCTGGACCCGAGGGCGTGAGGCCCACGCTCGCCACGCCGTCGATGCGGTCGGGGGTGAAGAAGTCACCCTCCAGCGCGGGCAGCGGCGCGCCACCGGGGCCCGTCACCGTGAGGGTGCCGGTGAAGTCCTGGCCGGCGGTGAGCTGCTTCGCATCCAGCGCGAGCTTCACCGTGTGGCCGGTGTCCGCCACCGGGCGGGGCACCTTCGCCTGCGCCGCATCGAAGGCGCGCACGGCCTCGGCGTCCCGCACCGTCTCCGGCCCCAGCGGCACGGTGCGCGTCAGCATCAGTTCGGCGGGGATGCAGTGCACCTCGCACACCAGCGCCTCGACGGCGGCGGACAGCTGCAACTGGCCCGTGACGTCCTGCGCGGCCTGCGCCTGGGCGAAGAGGAGCACCTCGCCGTCATAGCCGTGGGTGGTGATGAAGCCGTCCGGCGTGCGGAAGGTGTGCGGGTAGGGCCACTGGAGCGCGCCCACCGTGGAGCCGGGCGTGTCCCAGGTGACTTCCGTCTCCAGCCCGGAGTCGCCGGGGTTCTTCCAGTAGATGTGCCAGCCCGGGTCCATCCGGAAGCGGACACCCACGCGGAACGCGTCGCCCGGCTTCACCTGGGTGGCGTCCACCAGCAGGGTCGCCTCCACGCGGGGGTCGCCCTCGTCGGGCGCTCCGGTGCCCACGGCGGACGGGGGCACCTCGGCCCAGGCCACTGCCGCCGCCAGGAGCACACCCACGACACCCACCTGGCCGAGCCTCTTCGACTGCTGACGCTTCATGCGCCTCCCGTTAACCCACCGGAGGCCGGGCCGCCAGCGAAGGGCACGGGTCTCCAACGTGAATGAACCATCCAGGCAGGCATGCATTCCCCGCCGCTCCGCCGCCCGCTTCTCTGTACGGGCCGGAAGTCCGGGGGGTTACACGCGAGGTGGGAGAAGGCCCTGCCCCCGCCCTGGAACAAGGGCAGGCGGGCAGGCGGCGACTACTCCTCGGACTTCCAGGGCACCAGGGCCGGCGCGGGCACGGCGGGGCCCACGCGGCTCATGGTGATGCGGGAGACCTCGGAGTGCGCGCGGCGCATCACCAGCGCGGCGGGCTGCTGGTTGGCGCGGCGCTCCATGAAGCGGCGCAGGTCGCCAG
>JBKGHK010000197.1:0-15170 GCA_046520375.1 Pyxidicoccus sp. 3LFB2 | reverse complement strand
GGAGGCCGGCGCCCAGGCACGCGGGCGCCACGTCTGGGACACCCCGCGCCCTCGGGGCGCCGCGGCCCCACCGGAGAAGGTGGCCCCCGATGCGCCCTCGGGCCAGGACGCGGCCCGCATCGCCGAGCTGGCGAAGAAGGTGACGCCGCTCGTGGACGCGTTCATCAACATGGAGCCGCAGCTCACCCGCGACGCCAGCGCGCCCTCTTCATCTCCAACCGCGACGGCCTGCCCCAGGTCTACGTGGCCGACGCGAAGCGCCCCGAGGCCCCCGCGAAACGGCTCTTCGAGTGGAAGGAGCGCGTGTCGCAGCTCGTCACCACGCCGGATGGCCGCTCGCTCCTGTTCCTCTCCGACACCGGCGCCGACGAGAACTGGTCCATCTGGAAGGCGGGGCTCGACGGCTCGGCGCCCGTGGAGCTCACCCCGGGCGAGAAGCTCAACCGCGACAACGCGCTCGTGCCCGACCTGGCCCCGGACACCGTCTACTTCAGCGCGCGGCCGATGAGCGCGGCCGAGACCACCGTGCACGCCGTGCCCATCTCCGGTGGCGCCTCCCGCGCCGTCTACCGGGATGACCTGCCGGGCTTCCTCAGCGACGTGAGCCGCGACGGCAAGCATGGCCTGTACGTGCGCTACCCGTCGCGCTCGGAGAACTACCTGGTGCGCGTGGACCTGGCGTCCGGCCAGACGCGGCCGCTGTATCCCCGCGAGGGCAAGGTGTCCGTCTTCGAGGCCCGCTTCTCCCCGGACGGGAAGACGGTGTACGTAGCCACCGATGGCGGTGGAGAGCAGGCGTGGCTGCTCGCGCTCGACGCGGAGAGCGGCGAGGAGAAGGCGCGGTACGTGGAGACGGCGCCCACCACCGCCCTCATCCAGGGTGTCGAGGTGTCCAACGCGGGCAACCTCGTGGGCCTGTCGCTCACCGCGGGCAACCGCAGCGAGGTGCGGCTCTTGGATGGCCGCACGCTGAAGCCGCGCGCCCGCATCGCCATGCCCCTGGGCCAGGGCGGACTGGGGAAGTTCTCCGAGGATGGCCGGCGCCTCACCGCATCCTGGTCCACGCCCACCACGCCCAACGACGTGTGGGTGGTGGACACGAAGACGGGCAAGGTGTCGCCCCTGCGCCGCGAGCCACGCCCGTCCCTGCAGGCGGTGCCCGCCATCGACTCCAGCATCACTTCCGTGCGCGCGCATGACGGGCTGGAGCTGCCCGTCAACGTGTACCTGCCGAAGAAGCGCACCGGGAAGCTGCCCGTCATCGTCAGCTACCACGGTGGGCCTTCCGGCAGCTCGCAGATCCGCTGGTCCCCGGCCACCGCCTTCTTCCTGTCGCAGGGCTACGCGTGGGTGGAGCCCAACGTGCGGGGCTCCGGCGGCTTCGGCCGCGCATTCGAGGAGGGCGACAACGGGCCCGCGCGCCTGGAGGCGTTCAAGGACATCGAGGCCACGGGCCGCTGGGCCGCGACGCAGCCCTGGGCCGACCCGGAGCGCGTCATCATCTACGGCGGCAGCTATGGCGGCTACACCGTGCTGGTGGGCCTCACCCGCATGCCGGATTTGTGGCGCGCCGGAGTGAATCTGTTCGGCGTGGCGGATTTGAAGACGTTCATGGCCACCACCAGCGGCTTCATTCGCGAAATCTTCCTGGTGGAGTTCGGCAACCCCGACACGGACGCAGCCTTCATGGAGTCCATCTCCCCGCTCAAGGACGTGGACCGCATCGTCGACCCGCTCTTCGTCTACGCGGGCGCCAATGACCCGCGCGTGCCGCGCAGCGAGTCCGACCTCATTGTCCGCGCCCTGCGCGAGCGCAAGGTGCCCGTGGAGTACATGGTGTCCGAGAACGAGGGGCACTCGCTGGCGCGCAAGGAGAACATGATTGAGTTCCTCTCCCGCTCGGCCCGGTTCCTGGAAGTGCACGCGGCGCCCGCTGGAGCTGTGGGCGCGCGGTAGACGGCAAGGGCTTTCAGCCGGCGGAAGGCGCTGCCTCGGAGGCCTCCGCCGGCCGGCCCGGATGCGCGCGTGCCTGGGAGATGGCCCAGGCCGCGTTCACCAGTCCCACGTGGCTGAAGGCCTGTGGGTAGTTTCCCAGCACCACCCGCCGCTCCGGGTCCACCTCCTCCGCCAGCAGCCCCACGTCGTTGGCGTAGGACGCCGCACGGGTGAAGGTGACGGTGGCCGCCTCCAGCTCGCCCGCCAGCGCCTGCACCTGCGCCAGCCAGAAGGTGCACAGGAGGAAGGCGCCTTCCTCCCCTTCCAGTCCGTCGTCCTGGTCGTAGCGGTGGACAAGCCCGTGCCGGTCCGTGAGGTGCTCCTGGATGGCCCGGACGGTGGAGCGCACGCGGGGGTCATCCGCGGGCAGGAAGCCAACAATCGGAATCATCAGGCTGGCGGCGTCCAGCGCGTCCGAGCCGAACGACTGCGTGAAGGCCCCCACCCGCTCGTTCCAGCCCTCTTCCAGCAGCGCCCGGCGGATGTCGTCGCGCGTGCGGCGCCAGCGCTCCACCCGGTCTCCCGCTTCCAGCCGCTCCGCCAGCGAGCTGGCCCTGTCCAGCGCCACCCAGCACATCAGCTTCGAGTGCACGTAGTGGCGCGGCTCGGCGCGCATCTCCCAGATGCCCTGGTCCTTCTCGCGCCACCGCTTCGCCGCCATCTCCGCCGAGTCCACCAGGAAGCGGCGGAACGTCCCGTCCATCTTCCCCAGCATGTCCTCCTGCCGGTGCACCGAGCACAGCAGCTCGCCGTACACGTCCAGCTGCCGCTGGGACCATGCATTGTTGCCCACCCGCACCGGCGCGCTGCCGCGCCAGCCGGACAGGTGGCAGAGCTCGCGCTCCGTGAGGTCGTGCTCGCCGCCCACGCCGAACATCGCCTGCAGCTCCTGGCCGCTGGCGAGCTGGGACTGCGCCGCGTCCGCGAGGAACTGGAAGTAGCGTTCCGCCTCGTCCGGACAGGCCGCCACCCACAGCGCGTCCAGCGTGAAGCTGGCGTCGCGCATCCACGTATAGCGGTAGTCCCAGTTGCGGATGCCGCCCAGCTCCTCTGGCAGCGACGTGGTAGGCGCGGCGATGACCGCCCCGGTGGGCTGGAAGGTGAGCCCCTGCAGCACCCGGCCGCTGTGGTGCACCAGCTCGCGCCAGGGGCCCTCGTAGCTCTGGTGCTCGTCGGACCAGGAGCGCCACGTCTCCACCGTGTCCTCCAGGCGGTGGGCAATCTTCTCCTGCGTCCAGAACGCCACCGGCGCCTCGTAGCTCAGGTGGTGTTGCACCGCGAAGCCCGTGGACTCACCGGCGCGCAGGGTGAAGGTGGCGCGAACGTCCGGGCCCTCCAGGCGCAGCGGCACCTCGGCGGCGAGCAGCAGGGCCTCCGCCCCACCCCGGCACTCCACGCCTCCGGCCCTGGGGCGAAGCGTCGGGGAGACGAGGCCGTACTCCGGCCGGGCGCTCAGCTCCAGGCTCAGCGTGACTTCGCCCGCGGTGCACGTCACGCGGCGCAGCAGCACCCCGGGCGACGCGCGGCCCATTTCGTGCCCCCGCTCCTGGCTGCCCATCGCCAGCGCGTCCAGCAGCACCACCGTGCCCGTGGGCGTGTGGAACGTGGTCTCCAGGACCAGCGTCTGCTCCCGATACCGGCGGGTGGCGCGGGCTTCGCCCTGGGGGCGCAGTGAGAAATGACCCGCCTTCGCGTCCAGCAGCCTCGCGAAGACGGAGGGCCCGTCGAAGCGCGGGAAGCAGAGCCAGTCCACCGAACCCATCCGGCTCACGAGGGCCGCTGAGCGGCAGTCCGACAGCAGGGCATAGTCGCCGATGGAGAGCGTGCTCATGTGGGTCCTGAGCGTTCAGGGTTGGGATGACACCCCCGGCCCACAAGCATCGGCAGCCGCGCGGGCTGGGACTGGAGCGCCCGGGTGGGGGGCAGGCAGCGGAGCGGCGGGTTGGGCTAATGTCTTTCACATGCACCTCATGCGCCTTTCCACCGCAGTGCTGCTGGCATGCCTCGTCGTGGCGGGCTGCAAGCGCGACTCGCCCCCGGCGGCGTCCGCGCCCCAGCCTCCCGCCGAGGCGCCTCGGGCCGCGCTGTCCCCCGGCTTCGAGAAGGCAGGGCTCGTCGCGCCTACCACGGTGCCTGGCCAGCCGGACCCGGGCGAAGTCGACCTCGCGGAGCTGCGCGACTCCGTGGCCGACCCGCAGGTACTCAGCGAGGCCCAGCTTGCCGAGATGACCCGCGCCGCCCTCTCCGAGGAGCTGGAGCGCCGCGAGGCGCGTGCCCAGCTGCAACGGGAGGAGAGCGAGCGAGATGAAGGCGAGGTGCGGGAGGAGGCCGAGGCACTCGCGGTCGAACGTCCGTCGCCGCCCAGGGCCTATATCCCTCCCACAGGCGCCCCTGCCCCCGCGAGCGCCCCTCCCCCCGCGGAGCCCGAGGCGGATGGCGTCGAAGGCGGTGTCGTTGGGGGTGTTGTCGGTGGCGTCGTAGGCGGAGTACTCGGTGGGACCGTGGCCGACGGGCCTGGCTCTGGCGGCGAGAGCCCGGCCAGGCCCCGGGTGCTCGAACAGAAGCGCCGGGAAATCATCCAGATCATCAAGGGCGGCGGGGGCACGGCATCGAATTCCGCCGCTGCGCCCAGCCCCGACGCCTCGGCCAGGCCCGCCAAGAAGGCCGCCAAGGCCGGCGAGGCCGCAGAGGACCTACCCATGCCCGTGCTGCCCAAGGTGGAGTCGGCGCCCCGCGCGGCCAAGGTGCTCGTCATGGACGAGGCCGGCCGCTACCAGCCGCTCAAGACTCGCGCCGTCCGCGTGGTGACGTACATCCAGGGCTCTCGCGCCCGCACCGTCGTGGACCACCTCTTCGAGAACGACACGAACCGCGCCCTCGAAGGCACCTTCTACTACCCGCTCCCCGGCGGCGCGGCCGTGGCCGGCTTCGCGATGTACTCCGGTGCCGTCTCCGTCAACACGCCCTCCCTCTTCCAGTCACCGGACCTGCTGCCGCCGCTGGGCGATGACTCGGCCCGCGTGGAGGAGCTGGGCGCATCCGCGCCTCCCAGCCCGAAGGGGGCGAAGCGCTCCTGGGGCGAGCGCCAGGAGGCCCGCGTCGTCGAGCAGAAGCGCGCTCGCGAAGTCTATGAGGAAATCGTCCGCCGCAACGTGGACCCCGCGCTGCTGGAGTGGGCCGGTGCCTCCACCTTCAGCGCCCGCGTCTTCCCCCTGCCCCCGAAGTCCCTCAAGCGCGTCGTCATCGCCTACGAGCAGACGCTCCTCTTCGACGGCGAGCGCCTGCGCTACACGTGGCCGCTGCCCGCCGGTGCGGGCAAGGAGTTGCAGGTGTCCGCGCGGCTCCACGTCGACCCGCGACAGGCCGGTGAGGTGACGGTGCAGCCCGACGGCGCCGCCGCGCCTCGCCCCCTGGGCCCGTGGCGCACGTATGACTTCCCCGCGCTGAAGGGCGATGGCGCCCTCGCGGCGGCCCTCACCCCGAAGCACGCCGACGCGGATGTGCTCGTGGGACGCGATGCCGCGGGCCTGCCAGGCCAGGCCTTCCATGCACGCGTGCGCCTGCCGGCGCGGCTCACCTCCGACGCGCAGGGCCCGGCCACCGGCCGTGCCGTGCTGGTGGTGGACACCTCATTGTCCATTGAAGACGGCAACGCGTGGGCCCTCCAGGCCGCCACCCTGCGCGCCCTGCTGGAGAAGGACACGTCACTCAAGGAGTACGCCGTCCTCCTCTTCGACGTGCGCCCGCGCTGGCTGCATGGCACGGGCTGGCGCACCAATGATGCGAAACAGCGCCAGGAGACCTTCTCCGAGCTGGAGCGCGTCTTCCTCGAGGGCGCATCCCACGTGGACGGTGTGCTGACCGAGCTGGACCGCGCTGGCGGCGAGTGGCTGAAGCCGGCGAAGGACGGCGAGAAGGTCACCGCCTTCCTCCTGTCCGACGGCAACGTCACCTGGGGACAGAGCAACGTGGAGTCGCTCATCTCCCGGCACTCCAGCGCGGAGTCGCTGCGCTGGGTGACGTACCGCTTCGGCGAGGCCGCTGTGAATGGTGAGCTGTTCGACGCGCTGGCCCGCTCCAGCGGAGGCCGGGTGGTGAACGTGCTCTCCGGCTCGGAGGTGGACGCCGCGGCCCAGGCCCACCGCGCCGCCTCCGTGGTGCTGGAGCGCGTGGAGGTGAAGGGCACCGCGGTGAAGGACCTCGTCATCGCGGGCCGGCCGCACCTCGTCTTCCCGGGGCAGGAGCTGCAGGTGGCCGGACGGCTTCCTGAGGACGGCACCGCGGAGCTGGAGGTGGTGACCCGCGCCAGTGGCGAGGAGCGCGTGCTTCGCGTGCCCCTGCCACGTGACGTGGACAGCCCCTTCGCCCCGCGCGCGTGGGCGGAGCTGTTCGTCGCACGGCTGGTGGCCCTGGATGACGAGCGGTTGGACCGGATGGTGGTGGCCCTCAGCCAGCACTACCGGCTGGCCAATGCCCGCGCGTCCATGCTCGTGCTGGAGTCCGAGGCCGACTACAAGCTCTTCGCCATCCGCGACGAGCGCGTGGAGCTGACAGATTTGGAGGCCCTGCGCCGCCGCGAGCAGGACCAGCGCCGGGACAAGCTGCAGGGCATCGCGCTCGACGACGTGCCGCAGTCCGGACAGGACGTGGTGCGCGGACTTACGGAGCACCGGCAGGCGCTGGCCGCCTTGCTCCAGCGCCAGCCGCTGCGCGAGGACCCGTATGCCGGGGGTGACGAGCGGCTCCAGGCGGAGCAGACCTACCGCCAGGCCCGCCGCGCCAACCGCGATGACGTGATGGTGTACGAGGCCGTGGCTCGCAAGCGTGCCTTCTCGGGAGACACCTGGGGCGCCGTGCGCGCGCTGTCGTCGCCGGTGGAGCTGCGCCCGAAGGACGCGGAGGCGCTGCGGCTCGTCGGCTATGGGTTGCTCGCCATGGGGCAGTACCCCGCGGCGTCGGAGCTGTTCGAGCACGTGCGGCTCAACCGGCCCTTCGAGGGACAGGCCTTCCTGGAGGAGGCGCTCGCCCTGGACGCGGCGGGCCGCTACGCGGAGGCGGCGCGGAACTATGAAATCGTCCTCTCCCGCAACTGGGCGCGGCACACGTCCGAGCTGCGCGTGGTGGCCCGGTACCACTACGCGCGGATGCTGTGGGCGCTGACGCGGCATCCTCGCGCGGAGCCCGTGGCGGCCGTGCTGCGGGCCCGGATGGGGGAGCTGGAGGGGAAGGATGAAGCCGAGCACGTGAGCCTGGCGCCCATCGACTACCAGCTCACGACGCATTGGAACTCGGACAGCACGGACATCGACCTGTGGGTCATCGAGCCGAACGGCGAGCGCTGCTACTACCAGCACAAGCAGACGCGGCTGGGCGGAAAGCTGTTCTGGGACATCACCGATGGCCTGGGGCCAGAGCTGTACCACGCTCGCACCGTGGCTCCGGGGCCGTACCACGTGGTGGTGCACTACTACGGCAACCGTTCGGCCCGGTTCGTCGTACCCACCGCGTTGCTGCTCGTGAGCGACCGGGGCGTGTTCGGCCAGGAGGCGCCGCACCGACGCCGCTTCCAGCTGCGCATCCTTCCCAAGAACAATGCCAAGCTGCTGCTGCGCCGGGAGGAGCTGGTGGCGCGGACGAAGGACACGGTGTCCACGCAGTCCCCGCAGTAGGGAATGCGCGCCCTGGGAGGTCCACGATGAGCCATGGCCGGAAGCAGCGAGGGCCGATTGGTGGAGTGAAGGGCATCCGCCGCGTCGAGGGCGCGGATGCCGTTCCCCGCATCCGTGCTCCGGAGCGGGTGTCCGGGGTGGGGGCGATTGAAGCGCGGGACGGGGGACGGCGGTCGTTCTCCGAGGCGCTGGCGCGGGCGGAGCGGGGACTGCACAGCTCGGAGCCGCTGCCGCTTCCGGTGGCGCGGCGAAATGTGGCGCTGCCAGAGCGGCGGACGGTGGATGAGGAGGAAGCGATGCGACTTCCGGAGCCGCCTCCGGAGTCGTTCATCGGGCTGCTGTGGTGGAAGGTGAAGGGCCGGCTTCCTTGAGAGCGGTGACTACACTTCCCTGAACAGCATTCCGGTGGCGCCGGTGCGCTCCAGTGCGTCTTTGATGTCCTCGGAGACGACGAGGACGGTGGCCCAGCCCCAGGGGCGGAAGACCTTGGCGCCGCCTACGCGGGACGTGTCGATTCGCATGCCGACGACGTTGCGGTACTCGCCGGCTCGCTCGGGCTGGTCGTCCTCGTCCTCGGGCACCCAGCGCTCCACATGCTCCGAGGCCGCATCGTCGATGCAGTCCACCAGGCGCGTGACGTTGACGAGGACGTAGGGGTCGGGCTGGCCTTCCACCTGGATGGGCCAGACTTGGAGGTCTCCGGGAGCCAGGGAGGTGAACACCTCAGCGACCTTGGGGTGGACGATGGGAACCGTTCCCGCGTCCGCCAGCGAGAAGTCGAGAGGCGTGCCGGGAACAGAGAACCCGACCTTGAGGGGCTCCTGCACGGAGGCGAAACGGCCCCGCGTGAAGATCCAGCTCCCGGCCTTCTCGCCTCGGCCGTCAACAGGACAGCCCGGGTACCACCTCCCAGGGATGTAGAGGTCCTGGTCCAGCTCGAAGTACTGCATTGGAAGTGCTGTCATCTTCCTCAGTCCTCGGTGAGATGCCGCCGCAACTTGCTGCCGCGCGTGGAGAGTTCGCGCGCGATGCGCCGTAGTTCACGTGTCAAGCTCTGACGACAACTTGCCACGGTCGTGCATGCAGCGGTCGCATCCGTCACACGCCGAAACACCGCTTGGTGGTACGCTTGCGGATGAGGCCCCGCATGCCCTCGGATGCGTATCAGGTTCGCGGGGTCGTTCTTCAGTGACATACCCGCCTTGTTGAAGATGTCCTCGAAGAGGGGCGTCCACGGGCCACCTTCCGCGTCGGAGACGGGGTTCTTGTCCGTGCAGATGTGGTGCACCGTCCCGTCCGAGTCCCCCTGGATAGCGCCCGGGCCCATGGCCACCATGGCCACCGCCCCGGGCGCGAGGGTGATGGCGACGCTGCCTTCCACCACCGCCACCGCGCTCACCTGCTCAATCGCCGCCAGGTTCACTCCCAGCTGCGATGCGCTCACCGACACCGCCGCACCGAAGCCTGGCAACAGCGGCAGTCGTGTCGCCAGCCACGCCGCGCCGCCCACCGCGCCCCGGCCCGTCACCAGCGCCACCGCGAGGATGAAGACGCGCGCGCCTTCGGTGCCCAGCACCTGACCGAAGCGCGCTCCTGCCTCCTCCAACTCCTGGAAGGTGGTGGCCCGGTCCGCAGCGAGCTTCAGCACACGACAGGCCTTCATCACCTCCAGGAAGGACTCCGTCCCCACGTACGCCAGCATGAGGACGGCCACCGTCGCCGCCGCCTTTGTGAAGATCGGCTCGGGATTCGCTGCCAGCAGGGCCCACGACACCAGCGCTGACACCACCACCGTCTTGAAGAAGGCCGGGTTCAGCGTCCCTTCCACCGCATCCGCGATGCTCTCGTGCATCGGGTCCAAGGACAGCCCCGCCGCCAGCTTCAGTCGGTCCATGGGACTGAAGCCCAAGCCGTCTTCCAGCAACGAGAGACAGTCGCCGGGCCCTTCGTGCGACTGGCACCAACGGCCATAGCCCTTGCGCAGCGCGGTTTGCAGCGCCTTGTCCATGGTGCGTCCATGGGCCGAGGCACGCACCAGCCGCCCGGCTTCAGGGGGATGGAGGGACAGGGGAAACTCCAGCACCAGCCGCGAGAGGGCGTCCTGGAAATCACCCTCGCCCATCTCGACAGAGCGGCCCCACGTGGGCGGCGTGTACTCCGTGGGTTTGCCCGTGCCCGTGTCCAGACGCACCACGCGCGCACTCGCACAGCCCACCAGCAAGGGAACCAGTGCGAGGGCCCACCACCGGAGGACTGTTGGCATGAGCCCACAGTACCTTCAAAGCGTGAATCCACCCTCCGCTACGGCTGATTGGCGTCCGCATCAGCAAGGCGCTCCGGCCGGAAGGCGAAAGGACGGCGGCCGGAGGCACGGGGCCCGGCAAAAATCGCAACTGCGTGCAGGCAGCCTGGCAGGCCCATGCTCCCGGGGACGCGCTGCGCTCCTCATGTCCTGGCCCCCTGCTTGTCGCGTGCCCAACCTTATGAGGCACATCTCGTGGGGACCACCCACGCACAGAGGAGGGAGCCTTGCGACGGACCGGGCGAAGGTTGCCAAGGTCAGGTGCGCTCGCGGCGGGACTGTTGGCACTCACCGTTGGCGCCTGTGGCCTGCCTCGGGACACCGATGGCACTCAGGAGCGCATCCAGCGGGAGCGTGTGCTTCGCGCCGGCCTCGTGCGCCATGAACCCTGGGCCTACCTCCGTGACGGCAAGCCCGCGGGCCCCGAAGTCGAAGCGGTGGAGCAGCTTGCCAGGACGCTCGGCGCGCATGTCGCCTGGACCGTGGCCCCTGAATCCGAGCTGATCCATGGACTCAAGGAGCATGCCCTGGACCTCGTGGTCGGCGGCGTGTCCGCGAAGACGCCCTGGGTCAAGGAGCTGGGGGCCGGGCAGCCCTTCCTCACCACGCGCATGCTCGTGGGCGCTCCTCCCGGACAGTCCGTCCCCGAGGAGCTCCAGGGCGCCTCCATCGCCGTGGCGCCGGGCAGCGTCGCCGGCCCCCTGCTCGAGAAGAAGGGCGCCCGCGTCCACGAAACCGACAGCCTGGGCCAGGCGCCCGGCCTGCGCGCCGCATGGGACTGGCAGCTCGAAGGTTGGGGCTACGTCCCCGGCGCAAAGCCCCTGCGCGAGGAGAAGTGGGTCTGGGTCGTCCCCTCCGGTGAGAACCGCTGGCTGCTCACCGTGGACCGCTTCGTCCTCGCGCATGCGACGAACATCCGCCAGGGCCTGCTCGCGCTGGCCCGCTCGGGCCCCACCCCCGGAAGCCCGGAGGAGACCCGGCCATGAAGTGGCTCCCGAGGAAGTCTCGCGCCGGCACCGGGCCCTCAAATGGAGACACCGAGGATCTGCCCCCGGACAAGCAGCGCGTCCTCAAGCGCGCCCAGCGCCTGGAGGCGTGGACGCTCGTCTATCTCGTCTCCGCCATCACCTTCGTCTACCTCACCCTGGGCGCGTCCCAGGCGATGAAGGCCGCGTGGCTGGAGGACCTGCTCAGCCTCATCCCGCCCATCTCCTTCCTCGTCGCCAGCCGCGTCGCCCACCGCAAACCCAACGCCGAGTACCCGTACGGCTACCACCGCGCCACCACCGTGGCGTACCTCGTGGGCTCGGTGACGCTGCTGACCATGGGCCTGTGGCTCCTCGTGGAGTCCGTCCTCAAGCTCGTGCGCATGGAGCACCCCTCCATCGGCAGCGTCCAGCTGTTCGGCCACACCATCTGGATGGGCTGGCTCATGCTCGCGGCCCTGGTGTGGACGGGTGTGCCCTCCGTGCTCCTGGGCCGCGCGAAGCTGCCCCTGGCCGAGGAGCTCCACGACAAGGTGCTCCATGCGGACGCGCTGATGAACAAGGCGGACTGGCTCACCGCCCTCGCCGCCATCTTCGGCGTGGTCGGCATTGGCCTCGGCTGGTGGTGGGCGGACGCGGTCGCCGCCGGCATCATCGCCGTGGACATTGCCTGGGATGGACAGCAGCACCTGCGCACCGCCCTGGGCGACCTGATGGACCGCGCCCCTCGCACGCTGGACCCCAAGCACCATGAGCAGCTCCCCCGCCAGCTCCGCGAAGCCGTGTGCGGCCTGGAGTGGGTGGAATCCGCCGAGGTCCGCGTGCGCGAGGACGGGCATGTCTTCTGCGCCGACGTGCTCCTCGTCCCACGCGAGCGCGGACCGGAGCTCGTCACCCGCTTGAGCAACGCCTCCGAGGACCTCAAGCGT
Source organism: Pyxidicoccus sp. 3LFB2 (assembly GCA_046520375.1). Lineage (GTDB taxonomy): Bacteria > Myxococcota > Myxococcia > Myxococcales > Myxococcaceae > Myxococcus. The sequence continues at coordinate 3,289 of JBKGHK010000197.1, read as the reverse complement.
CTGGACTGGCGGCTGCGTGAAGTGCGGCTCGTCCCCGTGGACCGCCTCACCTGAGGACGAGGCCGGTGTCCGAATCCCAGCGGAGCCATTCCCCCACACCGGCGTGACACGCAGGACACTTCGTCCGCGACAGCGGAGCCCCGTCCGCTCCACACGGCGGCGCCTCCGCTCGGGCCAGCCAGTCCTCCGCTGCCTCGGAGGAAAAGCGCGAGGGTGCCCTCCCGTCACATTCCGCTCTCACGAGCGCCGCCCTATCCCATCGCTGCTGCCGTACGCAGCAGCCCTCGCCCACCCGTACCCGGAGCACTCCCCATGGCCGCCACGAACCCGATGCCGACGACGTCCTCCTCCTCCATGCCCACCGGCATGAACCCCATGATGGGCATGCCGATGATGGGCATGCCGATGAACCCGATGATGGGCATGGGCATGAACCCCATGAGCATGGGCATGCCGATGATGATGCCCATGATGATGCGTCAGATGGCGCCGATGATGGCGCAGATGACGTGTGAGATGGGCAAGGACGGCATGATGTGCCGGATGATGCCCATGGAAGGTCAGGACATGGCGATGATGAAGGAGTGCTGCGACGCCATGAACGCCATGATGGCCATGGGCGCGCCGGTGATGATGATGTGCAACGGCATGCCGATGATGATGTGCATGCCCCGCTGACGGGCCTGCCTCAGCCGACTTCCTCGGCGTACGTCATCACCAGATACATGCGCAGCTCGTCCGGCCCCACGTTGCGGTAGACGTGGGGCTTGTCGGCCTCGAACAGGATGGCGTCACCCGCGGTGAGCAGGTGGCGCTCCGTGCCGACCTCCAGCTCCAGCGTGCCGTGCGTGACGATGAGGTTCTCCATCGTCCCCGGCGGATGGGGCTCGGCGCGCTCCTCGCTGTTGCCCTTCAGCTGCAGCTCGTAGAACTCCACGCGCCGGGGCTCGTCGAAGGGGAAGAGCGCCCGCGACACGAAGCCGCCGTCGTGCGAGGTGAGCCGCTTGGCCTCCCGCGCCCGCATCAGCCGCGTGCCCGCGCCACCCGACATGGTGATGAGCGCCGAGAAGGGCAGGTCCAGCGCGCGGGCAATCTTCCAGAGCACGTTGATGGTGGGCGCGCTCTGCCCCAGCTCAATCTGCCCCAGCATCGCCCGGCTCACGCCCGACGCCTTCGCCAGCCGCTCCAGCGACAACCCCCGCTGGCTGCGCAGCCGGCGCAGGTTCTTCCCCACCACCGGCGCCAGGTCCTGGTCCGCGTCGGCGGAGGCCACCTCGTAGGCCCAGGCCGTGTCCGTGGGCGCGGAGGATTCCGGGGAGGCGGACGCAGGCGCCTCGGGCGGTCGGGGCGCCGTCACCTTGGCGGCTTCCGGCTCCCGCACTTCGCGACGATTGCGCTCCGAAGCGTCCGACTTGCGCCGACCCGTGTTCTCCCGAACCGACTTCATACCGGCCAGACTACTACCCACACCCAGACGGGCATCCAGGGGCGTACCGGCGCGGGGCGCATCATCTGACACTGCTCGGCTTCACGCTTCTTGCGGAAGGCCTGCAGGTCGATGACGGCTGCGCTCATGGAAGGGACCTCTTCGTTACCGGACGGAAATCCGTCAAAACGGATGACTGCAATATCCGTTATGGCGGAGGAATCGTCAAGGCAACGGAAAGTGCCGCCACTCCTCGGGATTCCCGACCTGGGGGCGAACCGTGCCGTCGGGCGGGCGGCGGAACAGCCGGGTGCTGGCTCCCCCTGAAAACGCGAAGTGGGTGCGGACCTGCTTGTCCGCACCCACCCCTCATGCCCGGAGTCGAATGGAGCCTGCCGGCTCAGCGCCGTCGCGAGCCGCCCGCGGCGTTGAAGGTGTCACACGCCGCCAGCGTTCCCTGGTCCAGTCCCCGGCGGAACCACTCCACGCGCTGCGCCGCGGAGCCGTGGGTGAAGGACTCGGGGACCACGCGGCCCTGCGCACGGCGCTGGAGCGTGTCGTCGCCAATGGCCGTGGCCGCGCCCAGGCCCTCTTCCACGTCGCCCTCCTCCAGCACCTTGCGCTGCTTCTGCGCGTGGTGCGCCCAGATGCCGGCGAAGCAGTCCGCCTGCAGCTCCATCAGCACGGACAGCGCGTTGGCGTCGCGCTGGGACATGCGGCTGCGCTGCGCGTGCACCTGGTCGGAGATGCCCAGGAGGTTCTGCACGTGGTGCCCCACCTCGTGCGCCACCACGTACGCCTGCGCGAAGTCACCCGGCGCGCCGAAGCGCCGGTCCAGCTCGTCGAAGAAGCCCAGGTCCAGGTACACGCGCTGGTCCGGCGGGCAGTAGAAGGGGCCCACCGCGGACTCCTGCGTGCCACACGCCGACTGCACCATGTCATTGAAGAGCACCAGCCGCGGCGCCTGGTACGTCACCCCTTCTGCCTGCAGCAGGGCGGGCCACGTGTCCTCGGTGTCGGCCAGGATGACGGAGACGAAGTCCTTCATCTCGTCCTGCCGGGGGTCCACCGGCTGCCCCGAGCCGCCCGTGCCCGGGTCCTGGTAGCCGCCGCCTCCCGAAACAATGTCCGAGGGGTCGCCTCCGAGCAGCATCACCAGCAGCGCCACGACGATGGAGGCGGCCCCACCGCCCACCGCCAGCGGGCGGCCCATGCCACTGCCCCGCCTGTCCTCGATGTTCGAGCTGCGACGTCCACCCTGCCACCTCATGCAGCCTGCCCTCCTGTGGGTCCTCGCTCGCAGGAAGGTAGGCAGTCTTCCGGGGCGTAGCGGTCGCCCCTGCTCACCCTCGCCTGGAAGAAAGGACACCAGGCGAGGAGGCGGCGGGCGTCAGGGCTGGGGTGCCATCACCTGGAGCGCGGCGCGCCCCCGGCCCTCATCGGCGATGACGCCCACCACCAGCCGCTGGAGGCAGCCGGCGAAGTCCTGCTGGAGCGCGTCGGACGTCACGGCCTGGAGGTACTCAGGCCGCCGCGACAGCGCGTCGGGCGCGAAGCCCAGCATCCGCGCATCCAGCAGTTGCTCACCCCAGTTGCGCGTGGAGACGAAGCGCACCGCATCGAGGGACAGCAGTCGCGCCCTGGCTCGCTCCAGCTCCGCACCCGGCACGCCCTCCTTCGCGTACCGGCCCAGCTGCTGCTGGAGTGCGGCCACCGTGCCCCGCAGCTCCAGCATGCCCACGGCGCCCGAAATCTGAAGATGCGCCGCGCCACCGCGCGCCAGTGACACTCCCACGCCGAAGCCGTACGTGGCGCCGCGCTGCTCGCGCACGCGCTTCCAGAGCCAGGTGTTGAGCATCTCGG
>JBKGHK010000196.1:0-15170 GCA_046520375.1 Pyxidicoccus sp. 3LFB2 | reverse complement strand
GCTTGCCCAGGAGCTCCGGGCCCAGGGCCACGGTGGTGTCCGCGGCCAGCACCCAGGCGCCCGGGTGCCGGGCCGCCACGGCTTGGGCCTTCTCCCGGGCCAGCCTCAGCACGTAGGCCTCGGCGGCTTCCGCCTCACGGGGGGTCTCGTCGATGTCCGCCGCCGAGACAGTAAAGGTGAGGCCCAGTTGTGACAGAAGCTCCCTTCGTCGGGGCGAGGCAGAGGCGAGAATCAGCAACGTTTGCTCCGCGTTCGGGTGCGTGTTACGGCTCGGGGCGGCCTTAGCAGACTTGTGCCCCGGAGTGGACTCTACGGATGAAGCCCGCAGACCTCTCGGCCATGAAGCGGACGGTGGAGCAGCTGGCCGCGTTCAACGAGATGGCCAAAGCGCTGACCTCCACCCTGGAGTTGCGCGAGGTGCTGGCGCTCGTCATGCAGAAGGTCAGCAGCCTGCTGCTGCCTCGCAACTGGTCCCTCATCCTCCAGGACGAGCGCTCCGGGAAGCTCTACTTCGAAATCGCGGTGGGTGACGGGGCGGACGTCCTCAAGGGCCTCCAGCTCAACCCCGGCGAGGGCATTGCCGGCGCCGTCTTCACCTCCGGCGTCGCCCGCCTCGTCCATGACGTGGGCGGGGACCCCAGCTTCTCGCCCCGCTTCGACGAGGCCTCCGCCTTCCACACCCGCTCCATCCTCGCCGTGCCCCTGCTCGCCCGGGGCCGGGTGCTGGGCATCATCGAGCTGGTCAATGGCCCGGCCGACCCGCCCTTCACCAACGAGGACCTCACCATCCTCACCGCCATCGCCGACTACGCGGCGATTGCCATTGAGAACGCGCGCAACTTCCGCCGGGTGCAGGAGCTGACGATTACCGACGAGCACACCGGCTGCTACAACGCCCGGCACCTGCGCGCGCTGCTGGACCACGAGGTGAAGCGCGCCGCGCGCTTCAACCACCCGCTGTCGCTCGTCTTCCTGGACCTGGACCACTTCAAGAGCATCAACGACAGCCACGGGCACCTGATGGGCAGCGCCGCCCTGAAGGAGGTGGGCGAGCTGCTCATCACCCTGGGCCGGCAGAACCTGGACGCCGTCTTCCGCTACGGCGGCGACGAGTTCGCCGTGCTGCTGGTGGAGACGGATTTGGAAGGGGCCACCCACATCGGCCAGCGCATCTGCGAGTCCTTCCGCGGGCGCTCCTTCCTGGGCGAGCACGGCCTGGACGCGCGCCTCACCGCCAGCGTCGGCGTGGCCACCTTCCCGGACCACGCCATGTCCGCGCTGGACCTCATCCGCGCCGCGGACTTCGCCATGTACGCGGCCAAGGCCCGGGGCCGCGACGGCCTCTGCGTGGCCGTGCCCACCACGCCGGACACCGGCTCCTCGGACTTCCCCGCGCGCTGACGGCAGCGGGCCTCACGCGCCCCTCCAAAAAGGCCGAGGGCCGGGGAGGGGAACACCCTCGGCCCGGCCCCCGTGGGGCTTCACTTGCTGAAGCGTCTGGACTACCCGGCGCCCACCACCGAGTCGATGGCCTCGGTGTTGGTAACGACGGTGCCGTTCTTCTTGAGGGCCTTGAGGAAGGACTCCGTCAGCTCAATCTGCTTGGCCTGACGGGCCTGGGCGCGCAGCTCCTCCTTGCGCTTGTCGAAGCCCGCGGCGTCCGGCTTCTGGCGCTCCACCACCTGCGCCACCACGAAGCCCTCGCCCACCGGGAAGGCCTGGTCCAGCGCCTGCGGGCCGTTGGCCGCGAAGGCCGCCTTCACCAGCGCGGGCGCGGGGCCCAGGTGCGGCACCGCCTCACCCTCGGCCGTGAAGCTGTCGGTCTCCACCGCCTCCGGACGCGTCTCCGTCTCGAAGCGCAGCAGGGCCGGCTGCTCCTTCTCCGAAGGGAACAGCTCCTTCAGCGTCTTGCCACCCTTGACGGCGGCCAGGGCCTTGTCGGCCTCGGCGCGGGCCTGCTCCTTGGCGCGCTCCTGCTTGAAGAGCGTGGTGGCAATCTCGTCCTGGACCTCCTCCAGCTTCTTGTCCTGGGCCGCCTGCTTCTCCTCCACCTTCACCAGGTGCACGCCGAACTTCGTCTCCACCGGCTGCGTCACCTCGCCCGCCTTCAGGGCGAAGGCCACGTCGGCCAGCGCCGGCTCCCAGCTGCCGCGCTCGACCCAGCCCAAGTCCCCGCCGCGCGCCTTGCTGCCCGGGTCCTCGCTGCTCTCGCGCGCCACGGTGGCGAAGTCCTTGCCGCCAGCAATGTCCTTGCGCAGCGCCTCGGCCTTCGCCTTGGCCTGGGCCTTCTGCTCGGCGGTGGCGTCCGGGGCCAGCTTCACCAGCACCTGCCGCGCACGGATGCGCTCCGGCTGCTGGTACACGAAGCGGTTGGCCTCGAAGTAGTCCTTGATCTCCTTCTCGTGCGCCTTCTTCCACTCCGTCAGCTGCGCGGGGGTGGGGGCGGGGACCTTCTCCGCGTACATGGTGGGCAGGAAGCGCGCGAAGACGACCTTCGCCTGGTTGCCTTCCTTCTCGAAGCGGGCGCGGACCTCGTCGTCCGACACCACCGCATTGGCGCGCACCACGTCCACCATCTTCTGGGCGGCCAGCTGGCGGCGCAGCTCCTGCTCGAAGTCCGGCGGCGTCTTCCGGTAGAAGTCGCGCAGCACCTGCGAGTAGCGCTGCATGTCGAACTGGCCCTCCTTGTTGTGGAAGTCCGGGTTCTGGTGGATCAGCTTGCGCAGCTCGTCGTCCGAGGCGGTGATGCCGTGACGCTCGGCTGCCTGGGCGAGCAGCTCGGTGTTGACCAGGCGGTCGAGCACCTGGTTGTGCATGCCGAACTGGCGGGCCATGGACTCCGGGATGGGGCTTCCCTGCGAGCGCAGGAAGTTCATCTGGCGGGCCCACTGGGTCGCGAAGTCGCGTACCGGGATTTCCTTGCCATTCACCGTCGCCACCGAGCCGGGCGCCGTCGCCCCCGTGCCCGTGCCGCCGAAGCCGCTGCTGCCCGGCCCGAACGACAGCGTGAACACCACCGCGATGGCGATGATGAACAGCAGGGAGAAGACCTTCCGGGGATTCAGACCGTCCATTGTCGTCACTTCGAGGGCAAACGCGCCGAGAAAACCCGTGCGGAAGGACTCGCGACGCGGTGTTGTTGGTAGCCCGGCCGGTGGGTGGTGGAGCTTCGACCACCACCGATGCAGGGCCTTGACTGCCTAGGACAACGCACCGGAAAATGCAAGCGATTTAGAGAGTTTAGCGCGCCCCCGCCCCTCCTGGTCCCACCCCTCCACCCTGGAATTCCCGCCCCTTGTTGTCGCTCCTCAAGCGGTACCGCCGCCTCCTCATCGTAGGCGTCCTGCTGCTCTACCCCCTCGTCGCCTTCCTGCTGAGCGGGCGAAAGGGCAGGGACCCGAATCCCATCGACCGGGCGGTCATCGCCCTGACGTCCCCGGTGCAGCAGGCGCTCACCACCACGATTGAAGGCACCGTGGCCGCCGTGCGCGGCTACATGGACCTGCGCGGCGTGCGGCAGGAGAATGACGCGCTGCGCCTGGAGAACCTCCAGTTGCGGGCGGCCGTGCAGTCGCTCGGCGAGTCGCGCACCGAGAACGAGCGGCTGCGCAAGCTGCTCAACTACGCGGAGACGGAGGCCGGGCCGGAGATTCCGGCGCGGGTGGTGGGCGTCAATCCGGTGGCGAAGCTGCTGTCGGTGCGCATCAGCAGCGGTGAGAAGGACGGGGTGTACCGGGGCATGTCGGTGGTGACGCCGGACGGAATCGTGGGGCAGGTCATCCGCGCGACGGGCGGCTACGCGGACGTGGCGCTGGTGACAGACCCGCAGAGCCGGGTGGCGGTGCGGGTGCAGCGCTCGCGGGCGCGGGGCACGGCCTCGGGCACGGGGGCGGGGCCCCTCAAGCTGGAGAACATGCTGCGCACCGAGGACGTGGAGGACGGGGACCTCATCATCACCGCGGGCACGGATGGCATCTACCCGCCGGGCGTGGTGGTGGGCCGGGTGACGAACCTGGAGAAGAAGGAGCACGGCATGTTCCAGGGCGCGGACATCGTCCCGGCAGTGGATACGAGCAAGCTGGAAGAGGTCTTGGTGGTAGGCAGCCCGTACAGCGCCATGGCGCCGGGTAGCACCGCGGAGGGCGCGTCTAAATGAAGTTCCTGGTGACAGTGGGCCTCGCGTTGGCGTTGCTCACGCTGGAGTCGGTCGTCGTGAAGCAGGCGGGCCTGGTGCTCGGCCGCATTGACGTCACCGTCGTGCTGGTGGCCTTCCTGGCCCTGCGCGCGACGATGCTCGAAGGGGCCGTCACCGCGTTCGCGGTGGGCTACCTGTTGGACTTGATGAGCGGTCAGCCCACGGGGCTGTACACCTTCCTGGCCGTCTTCACCTTCCTGGTGGGCCGGCTGGTCTCCACCTTCGTGGACGTGCGCGGCGCCATGTCCTTCGCGCTGTTCGCCATGGGCGCGGACGTGGGGCACAGCCTGCTGGCCTCCTTCTTCACCTGGCTGACGGTGAAGGATGGCAGCACGTCCTCGCTGCTCGCGGGCGTGCCGCTGCAGGTCATGCTGACGGGGGCCGCCGCGCTGGCGCTCTTCCCGTTGCTGCGCCGCTTCGAGGCGAGCCAGGAACGTCCCATGGGGCTCTTGCGGTGACACCTCCCACGCTGGGCAACACGACGCCGGGGCGCGAGCTCAAGCGGCGCTTTTTGTGGCTGGGCCTCGCCATGTCGCTGGGCCTGGCCATGCTGTCCATCCAGCTCTACCGGCTGCAAATCACCCGGGGCGAGGAGTACTCCGCCAAGAGCGTGGCCAACTTCGTGAAGGAGGTGCGGCTGCGCGCCGACCGTGGCGTCATCAAGGACGCGCGCGGCACCATCCTCGTGGACAGCCGTCCGTCCTTCGACGCCGTCGTCACGCCGGCCTTCTGCACCGACTGCTTCGAGCAGGTGATTCCGCGCCTGGCCGAACTGCTCCAGTGGGACGCGGACCAGCGCAAGAAGGTGGAGGACATGGTGCGCATGGGGCGCCGCAATGCCCCCTTCCAGCCGGTGCCGGTGCGCGTGGACCTCACGCGCGACGAGTACGACCGGCTCGCCGCCCGGCGCGACATCCTGGACGGCCTGGAGGTGGCGCCCGTCCCGCACCGCTTCTACCGGACCAACACGGTGCTGTCGCACGTGCTGGGCTACATGAACGAAATCACCCAGGAGGAGCTCGAGCGGCTCAACGCCGACGGTGGCAGGTACGCCCTGGGCGACTACATCGGCCGGCGCGGCCTGGAGCGCTACTTCGAGCAGCGCCTGCGCGGCACCGATGGCGTGCGCAAGGAAGTGGTGGACGCGCGTGGCAAGCGCATTGACGACCTGAACGACAAGCTGGGCGACAACGCCGTGGTGTCGCCCCAGGCGGGCAGCAACCTGGTGCTGTCCATCGACATGCGCCTGCAGGAAGAGGCCGAGCGCGCCTTCCCGGGCGTGACGGGCGCGGTGGTGGCCATCGACGTGAACACCGGCTTCATCCGGGCGCTGGTGTCCCGGCCGGGCTTCGACCCCAACCTGCTCACCGGCCGCGTGACGCCCGCGCAGATGGCGCTCTTGTCCAGAGACCCGCTGGAGCCGATGATCAACCGCGTGGCCGCCGAGCACTACAGCCCGGGCTCCACCTTCAAGGTCGTCACCCAGCTGGCCGCCTACAAGTCGGGCGCCTTCCGCCCGGAGACGTCGGTGAACTGCCCCGGCGGCTACCGGCTGGGCGCGCGCACCTGGCGCTGCCACAAGGACAGCGGCCACGGGCACATGGACGGCTACCACGCGATGAAGACGTCCTGCGACACCTGGTTCTACAAGGTGGCGGACACCATCGGCCTGGACCCCATCGGAGAGATGGGCAAGGCGCTGGGCCTGGGCGCTCCCACGGGCATCAGCGTGGTGGCCGAGGTGCCGGGCATCATGCCGACCAGCGCGTACCACGACAAGGCGTCGCCCGGCGGCTACACCAAGGGCATGGCGCTCAACAGCGCCATCGGCCAGGGCGACGACAACGTGACGCCGCTGCAGCTGGCGCTCGTGTACGCGGCCATCGCCAACGGCGGCACGCTCTACAAGCCGCAGATGGTGCAGCGGCTGGAGAACCTGGACGGCCAGGTCGTCGAGGAGTTCAAGCCCGAGGTGGTGCGCCGGGTGGACATTCCCCCCGCGCACCGCACGGCGGTGATTGAGGGCCTGGTGAAGGTGGCGCAGGAGCCGGGCGGCACCGCCTACCGCGCGCGCATGGCGGGCATCACCGACAAGGACATGAAGGTGGCGGCCAAGACGGGCACCGCGCAGGTGGCCCGGCTGGGCACGGTGCGTCTGAAGACGCACCAGATGAGCTACTTCGAGCGAGACCACGCCTGGTTCGCCGGCTTTGCCCCGGCGGACAAGCCGGAGCTCGCCATCGTCGTGCTCAACGAGCACGGCGGCCATGGTGGCTCGGACGCCGCGCCCACGGCGATGGCCGTCATCCAGAAGTACTTCGACTTGAAGAAGCAGGACGCCACGGCGCCCCCGCCGCGTCCCAACCAGCCCTACACGCCGTCCCTGTCGCGCGCGCCGAGCGCCGACGAGGCGGCGCTGACGCGGGGCGTGCATCCTCCGGCGCGGTTGCCGGGAGACGAAGAGGACGAGACGCGTGCAATTGCGGATTGAGCGCCGGATGGTGCCCCACATTCCCTGGGGCCTCATCTTCTGCGTGCTGGCGGTATGCCTCCTGGGCATCTGGAATCTGGCGTCGGCCTCGCGGCCGCCGCTCGCGCCCGTCTGGTCCAGCCAGGCCCTGTACCTGGGCGTGGGCCTGGTGGCCGTGCTGGTGGTGTGCCTGGTGGACTACCGGTGGATTCAGCGCATGGCGCTGCCCATCTACATCGCCAACATCGTCGCGCTGCTGGCGCTGCGCGTCTTCGGCCACACCGCCAAGGGCGCCGAGAGCTGGTTCATCATCGGCCCGTTCCGCCTGCAGCCCGCCGAGTTCATGAAGATTGGCGTCGTGCTGATGCTGGCCAAGATCTACCACGACGACTTCCGGCCCAATGAGCCGTCCTACGGCCTGGTGCGGCTGTGGAAGCCGGTGCTCGTCGTCCTCGTGCCCTTCACGCTGGTGCTGGTGCAGCCGGATCTGGGCACGGCGCTGATGATTGGCCTGTCCTCGCTCACCGTCATCCTCTTCGGCAAGGTGCGCTGGTACCTCGTGGCCACGCTGGTGGCCGGCATCCTCGCGGGCGCCATCGTCATCTGGAACGACTACATCCGCGAGGTGCCCGAGCCCCGGCCCACCATCGTCCGGCACCACCTGAAGAAGCACCAGAGCCAGCGCATCTCCGGGTGGTTGGACCCGGAGGCGGACCTGCGCGGCAGCGGCTACCACGCGGCGCAGTCGAAAATCGCGGTGGGCTCGGGCGGCGTGTCCGGCAAGGGCTGGCGCGAGGGGACGCAGACGGGCCTGCGCTTCCTCCCTGAGCAGCACACGGACTTCATCTTCTCCGTGTGGGCGGAGGAGCACGGCTTCATGATGTGCGTGCTGCTGCTCGTCTTGTATGGCGCCATCTTCATCTTCGGCCTGGGCGTGGGGTTCAGCGCCCGAGACAGGTTCGGCGCCTTCGTGGCGGTGGGCGTGGTGGCGATGCTCTTCTGGCAGGTGTTCGAGAACATCGGCATGGTCATCGGCCTCTTGCCGGTGACGGGCATCACCCTCCCGCTGATGAGCTACGGCGGCTCGTCCATGCTGTCCGTCATGCTCAGCATCGGCCTGCTGGTGAACATCAGCATGCGCCGGCACATGTTCTGAGCCCGAGGGGCCCCCCGCCGGGGCGGCCCCTTCCTCCCCCCTCGGCTCCGTGAGGTAGGGGGTGTAGGAATCACCCCACCATTCCGGGTGGGAAGGCGGTAGCTTCCGGGGCAGGTGGAGGTCGAGCCATGCAGAGGAAGGTTGCCCAGAAGGGGAGTGGGACGGCGCGCGCGGGGGTGGCGGAGGCGCCGGCGGCGGTCCGGGAGTCCCGTCCCGCGGTCAGCGCCATGAGTGCCCGGCCGTTGCCGGTACCGGCCAGCGCCGTGGAGCCGCGCAAGACTTTCGCGCCGCTCATCGAGATGAACCAGGGGGAGGCCGAGCACCGGCAGTTTCCCCGCGCCCAGCTGGCCACGCGCTTCGAGGTGTGGGTGGACGGGGAGGAGGGCACGCGCCGCTTCGCGGCGAGCTTCACCTCCGTCAACGTCAGCGTCAGCGGGGCCTTCCTGGAGAGCACCTTCTACCTGCCCATGGGAACGGTGCTGGGGGTGCGCTTCTCGCTGGAGCCCGGCGCGGCGCCGGTGCTGGCGCGCGCGGAAATCGTCCGAGAGGAGCGCTCCGACGGGCCGGGAGGCCGCACCGGCTTCGGCATCCGCTTCATCGACTTCAGCGGGCAGACGGAGGTGGCGCTGGCTCGCCTGTTCGTGGGCATGCGCCTTCGCGCCTTCGCGGAGGACTACCTCAAGTCCCAGCGGGCCCGCTCACTGCCCAATGAAGTGGAGCGCGTGGTGGACGTGCTGGCCGCCTGGGAGCTGCTCAAGGCCACCACCGCCACCGTGGACCCCTGGCAGGGAGGGTAGGGCCGAGTCGGGCTTTGCGGCGGTTCGACACCCTGGCGCGAAACACGGGGTGTGGGGTGCGCCTGGGACATGACGTCAGCATTCGCCCAGGGCCGTGGGCGAACTTCCGCGTCCGTCAGGTGAATCAGGCCTGCTTGCCGCCCAGCTGGCGGCGACGCTCGGCCTGGTAGTGCGCCGAGCACAGCCCCTTCGAGCGCTGCTCACGCGTACAGCCATCCACCGTGCAGCGGCGGTCCGAGGGCACCAGGGTGCTGCCCGCCAGCATCTTCGGCGGACGGCCGCGGCGGCGCCCGGCCGTCATGGCGTTGTTATGCCCCGTACCGTTGCCACCCAGTGACGGGATGCCGGTATTGAGCGCGCGCAGCATGCCCCGGCCGATGGCGTCTCCCAGCGCCTCCGCCCAGTTCACCATGGCTGGTGTGAGCGGGACGTTGGACAATTCTTTGCGTGGACGTGCCATGAATACTCCAAGTGAAAACAGTCAATGAATACAGACACTGCTCTGTGCCTATTTGGCGGGTGAAGTCATCGCTGTCAATACAACCTTGGAGGGTCTGTCATGACTCGTAAACGTTTTCAGAAAATTGATGACAAGACTGCAAAGGGATACGTGTTTCCCGTAAGTCCTCCGGGCACCGTGTCGCTGAGCGCCGTGGATTTGTCGGCCTCGGTGGAGGACGACGAGGCGTATGAGAAGGAGCTGGAGTCACTCCAGGAGCGAATCTTCCAGCTCCAGATTCAGTCCTACCTGGCCGGGCGCAGGGCCGTGCTCGTCTTCGAGGGCTGGGACGCGTCGGGCAAGGGGGGCGCCATCCGCCGGCTCACCTCGCTGATGGACCCTCGCGGGTACAAGGTCTGGCCCATCAGCGCGCCGTCCGAGGAGGAGAAGCGGCACCACTACCTCTGGCGCTTCTGGAGCAAGACGCCGGGCACGGGCGAGCTGTGCGTGTTCGACCGGAGCTGGTACGGGCGCGTCATGGTGGAGCGGGTGGAGGGCTTCGCGAAGCCGGCCGAGTGGCGGCGCGCCTATGACGAAATCAACGCCTTCGAGCGCATGCTCACCGATGACGGCGTGCGTATGGCGAAGTTTTTCATCCACATTGACAAACAGACACAGCTCAAGCGCTTCAAGGCGCGGGAGAAGGACCCCTCCAAGCGCTACAAGCTGGGAGCGGAGGACTGGCGCAACCGCTCGAAGTGGCGCAAGTACGAGGGCGCCATCCAGGAGATGCTGGACCGCACCCACCGGCCGGACGCGCCGTGGCACGTGGTGGCGGGGAACGACAAGCGCCATGCCCGGCTGGAAGTGCTGCGCCGGTGCGCGAAGTTGCTGGAGTAATCGGGTGGAGCGGTACGCGGGAGGGCACTTCGCTCTCCCGCGCGCACAAGCTCCGGAAGCCCTGGGACTACAGGGCCTTCTGCAGCGCGGCCTCGATGCGGGCCTTGGGCACCGCGCCGACAATCTGCTCCACCACCTGGCCCCCCTTGAAGATGAGCAGGGTGGGGATGGAGCGGACGCCGTACTGCTGCGGCGTGTCCTGGTTGTCATCGATGTTCAGCTTGGTGAACTTCACCTGGCCCTTGTACTGGGTGGCCAGGGCGTCCAGGGCCGGGGCGATGGCCCGGCACGGGGCGCACCAGGTGGCCCAGAAGTCCACCAGCACGGGCTCCTGGGAGTCCAGCACCTGCTGCTTGAAGTCGCCATCCCCGATATTCGTCACGTCAGCGCCTGCCATGGTGTCTCCTCCAGGCCCTCTTCCGGCCAAATCCGGCGCGTCTGTAGTACGCGTCCAGTGGCCCTGCAAGAACGGGCCGGGCATCAGCCCATCTGGCCGGACAGATGCGGACGGAGGGGCCTCGTTTCAACCCATTCCCCCTCAAGCGCCCCCCGCACGAGGGGAGGGTGGTGTAAGCTGGCGGGCGTGACGAAGCTCTTCCTGCCCCAGGCCCAGCTCGAGGAGTGGGCGCTGGCGGACAAAGCAGACCTGCGCGAAGGCAAGCTGGTGGTCATGGCGGAGGGAGGTACGACCTTCCCCCTCACCCCGGCGGTGCACTTCGTCCAGCTCGTGTCGGGTGAGGACACTCAGGGGCTGGTGGCCCGGGTGAAGACCGAGGAGCAGCTCTCCCGCCTGGGGGCCGAGCAGATGGCCGACTCGGTGCTGGTGGGGGACAACGCCTACGAGGTGGTCCCGGGGTATGTAACGGAGGTCTCGGCCCCCCGGCTGGAAGGGGCGGCCAAGAAGCCCGATTCCGAGGCGGACCTGCTGGCCGCCTTCATCCTCAACAAGATGGGTTGATCCACCCGTCGCCAATTTACGATGGGCCGCATTCGCCCATCTCCAACATGACGGGCTGATTCCCCCGTCTCACGTGGTTAAGAGCCTGTGCCCATGAGCCATACGCTCGTCTCGCTCGCCTGCCACGCCTATGGCATCGCCGCCGTGCTCTACCTTGCCTACCTGGTCCGACAGAACCAGCTGCTGGCGACGGTGGGCCGCGTGCTGGTGGGCGGCGGACTGGCGCTTCATGGCGTGGCCCTCTTCGAGCTGCTCGGCGCCCAGGAGGGTCGGCCCGTCGGGCTCGCCCAGGGCTTCTCCGCGCTGGCCTTCCTGCTGCTGGCCATCTTCCTCGCGCTGGACGTGCGCTACCGGCGGCCCGTCATCGGCGCGTTCCTCACCCCGCTGGCGGTGACGGTGCTGATTCCGGGCCTGCTGCTGCAGGGCGGCCAGGCGCCGCTGCCCCCCGGGGTGCGCCAGCCGCTCCTGCCGCTGCACATCAGCCTCGCGCTCTTGGGGCTGGCGGCCTTCGCCGTCGCCGCGGGGGTGGGCGTCATGTACATCCTCATGGAGCGGCAGGTGAAGGCCAAGCGCTTCGGCCTGCTCTTCTCGCGCCTGCCCTCGCTGGAGTTCCTGGACACCCTCAACCGCCGGCTGGTGGTGTGGGGCTTCATCGCGCTGTCGGTGACGCTGGCCACCGGCGCCTTCTTCGTCAGCACCGCCCCGGACCTGGGCTGGCACTGGGACGGCAAGGTGATTGCCACGCTGGTGGCGTGGGCCGTCTTCGCCGCGCTGGTGAACGCGCGCATCTTCGCGGGCTGGCGTGGGCGGCGGGTGGCGCTGCTCACCATGGCCGGGTTCTGCCTGGTGCTGGTGTCCTTCCTCTCCTCCTATGACCTGGCGGCGCCGACGGCCGCGGCGATGAGGTTGCCCTGAGTATGGAGCTCATCTGCATCGGCCTGTCCCACCGGACGGCGCCCCTGGCGGTTCGTGAGCGGCTGGCCCTGTCCGAGTCGCGGCAGGTGGAAGTGCTCCAACGGCTGGCCCAGGCGCCCGTCGAGGCGCTGTGGGTGTCCACCTGCAACCGCGTGGAGGTGTACCTCTCCGCGCCGGACGCGGGCCTGGCCCGCCAGCGCGTGGTGGACGAGCTGAAGTCGCTGGGGGGCCCCGAGGCGCTGGAGCACCTGTACGAGCACCAGGACGAATCCGCCGGTGCACCACCGGGCCCCGGTAGCGCGCGGCCACGGCCGCCGCCAGCGCGGACTTGCCCACGCCGGGCAGGCCGTAGACGACGCCCGTCCGGACACGCCGCAGCATGCTGCCCAGGCGCTGCATCTCCTCGGCGCGACCCACGAAGACAGCAGGAGGCCCGAGGCTCTGGCGAGACGACGTGTGCATTTCCCGACCATTGTAGGGTCGAAATGACCCTGGCCGCGCGGTACGGACGCAAGCCCCGCCGGAAGTGCCACGTCAGGCGCGTGTGTCGGCTCCCGTATACATGCGGGGCCGAGCCCCCGGCCGTACCGCTCCGCGGATGTGTTTCGGCAACCGGGTGCGACGCTCGCACACTCCAGTTTCTTACATGCTGACGCCTTTCGAGAATGAATTGGCGCCGGCAGTGAAACAACGCGGGGCTGAATCGCGCATCATCCTGCCATCAACCGAGGCTCGGAGGGCTCGCAGTCCAGGGTGCCCCCGCGTCGTCAGGTCCTCCGCTCCGAGGAGCCCCAGATGTGGATTGAGACCATCATCATGCCGCGTGAGGAGTCGGAGCCCTATGTCCCCGTGCAGCAGCGGGACCGGCGCAACGTCCTCAAGGCCGCGGCGGACGAGGGGCGGGCACTTCGTAACGCCGTGCAGGGTTTCCTGAGCGACCACCAGCTCTCCGACGCGGTGAAGTGGATGAGCGAGCCGGGCTTCCTTCCCATCATCACCATCCACTGTACGGACTACGCGCTGGCGAAGCTGCGGGACGCCGCCGAGTTCGTGGTGGGCTGCGCCGCCCCCGTCGATGCATACCCCGCCCTGGCCCAGCCAAGGCCCCACGTGGCGCCCGAGGCGCTGATGCCGGCGGTCTCCACGTTCGAGAGCCGGCTCTGACCTGCTGAAAGCTCGCGGCTACCCGCGCGCTGGCTCCACCGTCGTCGTGGGCTCGTGCGTGACGGGGAAGTTGACCGAGTTGGCGATGAAGCACTTCGCATGCGCCTCATGGTGGAGCGCGTGTGCCTTCTCCCGGTCCGAGCCGGCGGCAATCGTGACTCGGGGCCGCAGCACCACTCGCGTGAAGCGGCCACTGCCCTCCGCGTCCTCGGCCATCAGCCCCTCGGCGGCGTCCACATAGTCCGTCACCACCACGCCCGCGGTGGCGCACAGGTGCAGGTACCAGAGCTTGTGACACGCGGACAGCGAGGCCACGAGCAGCTCCTCGGGGTTCCACCGCTTCGGGTCTCCGCGGAAGGCCGGGTCCGACGAGCCCGGAATCACGGGCTTGCCCTCGACGCTCAGCTCATGCGCGCGCTCGTAGCCCCGGTAGCTCGACGTCCCCGAGCCCGTGTTGCCCGTCCACTTCAACGCCACCGTGTAGCGGTGCTCATGTCCCGACATGACGCCTCCCTGGAGGTCCGGCGCGGGTTGGATATGCGCCAGCGTCCAGGGAGGCAAGCCTTCCTGTCATCCGTGGGTGCCGCGCCTCACGGCGTGGCGATGCGGCGGTAGCGCGCCTCCAGCAGCTGGTAGACGGCGTACGCCACCAGTCCCAGCGCCACGAGCCCCAGCAGCCACGGGCCGAACGGCTGCTTCGCCAGTGTCGTCAGCGCCTCGCCCAGGCCGCCCGCCTCGCCCGGGTCCGCCTGCACGGCGGCCTGGAGGAAGAAGGTGCCCACCAGCAGGAACACCACCGAGCGGGCCAGCGCGCCGGCCTTGCTGATGCGCTCCACCCACGTGCGCTGGCGCGCGGCCAGGCCCGTCAGGCTCAGCTTGTCCAGCATCTTCCCCGACGTGGCCTGCTTGAACTGGTACACGGCGAAGCCAATCACCGCCACGCCCACCAGCGCCACCAGCACCTGGCCGAAGGGCTTGGACATCAGCTCCGCCGTCATGCTCTTCGTGCCGCCGCCACCGCTGCCGCCACGGCCGCGCAGCAGGTTGAAGGCGAACAGCGCGAGGCTGACGTGAATCACCCCGCTGATGCCGAGCACGCTGCGCTGCACCAGCCCCTTGCCGGAGCGGCCCTTGCCCTCCACGTCCATCACCGACTGCACGAAGCGCCAGACGGCAAAGGCCAGCAGGCCCACGCCCAGCACCACCAGCAGCACCGAGCCAAAGGGCTGGCGCGCCACTTCCTCCACCGCGCCGTGCGTGTCCGTGGCGCGGCCGCCCTCACCCGCCGCGAGCATCAGGGCCAGCACACCAATCACCGCGTAGACGGCGGCGCGGGACGCGTAGCCCACGCGCGCCGCCAGCTCCACGCCGCCTCTGCCTGCCTGCCGTCCCGCATGGGTCGCCCGCTGGAAGTCGGGCCCCCGCAGTGTTCCGGTCGCCATGTGTCCCCCGTCCTTTCGTGCCCCCTGAAGGCGGCCGCAGGGACGATGCGCATGAGCAGGCGTTCCCCCAACAGGCGCTCGGCTGGCAGCCTGCTACAGGGGCGCGACGCCGCCGCGCTCCCGCTTGGAGTCAGGGTGTCCGGTGGACAGGTTGAGTCCACGAGGAGGTCTATGCCCCGGGAAGTGAAGGACGGCGAGGGAATCACGTGGAGCTGCATCCAGGCGTTCTCCGGACTGGGAGGCGCCGAGGAGAAGGAGAAGGCGGAGGCCGCGAAGGTCGATGGCGCGCGCAATCGCTACCACGTCGTCTGCACGCCGAGCGGTGGCGCGAAGTCGGTGCGAGTGGAGCTGCCCGGCGACTGGGAGAAGAACCTCTCCGATGAGCAGCTGCTGCAAGCCATCCGGGAGCAACAGTCCCAGGACGGCTGACGCCAGCCAGCGCACGCGCGCCGTGACGGCCTGAGCCCTCGGGAGCGGCGCAGCTCCGCGCGGGAACACGTTTCCCCACCCAGGTGGCTCAGAGGGCCCTCCAGGCCCGCATATAATGATACGGGCCCGGGGCGGGTTGGCGTCCCCGTGTCCCACCGGGCATGCTCCGGGCCGGATTTCCGTCCCACGAATGAGCGCCCATCCCTCCGCTGGCGTCCGCCGGCCCCCCGTCCCGTTCCCTGGCACCCACCGCAGCGCGTCCCTGGCCCCGGGCCGGAAGCGCTGGCGCCGTGTACGAGGTGCGG
>JBKGHK010000195.1:0-15276 GCA_046520375.1 Pyxidicoccus sp. 3LFB2 | reverse complement strand
CGTCCGGCGCCTGGGCGGTGCCGGTGCTGCTCAGCACGTCCCGGATGGCCAGCGGGCTGAGCGGCTGGCGCCCACGGCCCATCATCGCGCCCTGCAGGGCGGCGACCGCGCCGGTGACGATGGGCGAGGCGCTCGACGTGCCGCTGAACGTGGCGGTGTAGTACAGGTTCTCGTTGCCGCCGTTGTAGCGGTCACCGTAGCCGGTGGACACCACCAGCTCGCCCCACCCGTGCACGTCCGGGCGGCTGCCGAAGTTCGTCCAGCACATCGGCACGCGGCCCTGCGCGGACGAGGCGGCCACCATCACCGCGCCCGAGTCCCGCACGTTCTTGTTGAAGACACCGCCGTACGCGGCGTCATCCAGGTTGGAGCTGCCGTTGCCCGCCGCCTCGACCACGGTGACACCGTTCCAGGTGGCCGTGAGGATGGCGTCGAACTCCGCCTGCCAGAACTCCATGGCGATGAAGTCGCACTGGCCGAAGTTGCAGTTGCAGGGCGTGCTGTTCGCCGGGCCCTGGCGGTGCAGCTCGATGAGGACGACGCCGCCCGCGCCCGCCGCGGTGGCGGCGTTGGCGATGGCGCTGGCCGGAGTCTGGCTGCCAATGGACTCGTAGCCGGCCTGCGCCCCGTGGGCGATGCCCGTCACGCCGATGCCATTGGGCCGGCCCACCATCTCACCCATCACCGCCGTGCCGTGGTTGCGCCAGCCGATGTCGTTGTACTGCGTGCCGCCGGTGTGGAAGAAGGCCGGCAGGTCCTCGTGGGTGTTGCGCCAGCCGCCCTCCACGTCGACGATGCGCACGCCGGCGCCGTTGCCGCCGGCCACCGTCCACGCGTGGAACGCGTCGATGCCCACGGGCGCGGGCCCCAGGTAGCCCTGCTCACCCTGCAGGTTCGGGGTGGCCCCCATCAGCACGGGCATGAGGACGTTGGGCCAGTTCACCGCGGCGGGCTCCGCGGCGGGCTCCGCGTAGGCGGTCTCCACGCTGGGCAGCGCGTCGAGCCGCGCCACCAGGTCCAGCACGTCGGCATAGGTGGTGCCGGGGCGCAGGGGTACTTCCATGTACAGGTTCAGGTCCGCCAGCTGCCGGCCACCGCGCAGCTCGCCCTGGGCCTTCTGCGCCTCGAGCAGCTTCTCGTCGGCGGAGAACATGCGGCCATAGTCGCCGCGGGCATTCGCGTTGCCGGAGACGAGCCGGTCCACCGTGAGGAGGTCCGTCTCCACCTGCTGGCCCGACAGGCCGCGCCGGTCCATCAGGGTGCGCTCGCGCTCGTTGCGCTCGTCGCGAGCTGCGCCAGCCGCCCGCCCCGCAGGCGCACCCGGGTGCCCTCGTGGAACTTGACGACGACGCGGGGAATCTGGACGTCGCGCTTCAGGTCCATCAGCCCCTTGCGCGGCAGCACGCGAGGCGTCAGTTCATCCTTCTCGGCGGCAACCGCCGGCAGGGCCAGCACCATGGCCAGCACCGCCACGATGCGCTGCGCAAACCCACCACGCCGGGTTCCTCTTCTGTCGTGCATGACGTCTCCTGGGTTGGTTACTGCTGTTCGTTACGGGCGAAGCGGGCGACGAACACGTCCTGCCTTCCACTGCTGCCCCCACCGAAGTCGCCGGAAGTGGTGCCCACGAGGAGGAGGTCCCCCGCGCGGTGATGACAACGTCCTGGGCCTCGTCCTGGCCCCGGGTGCCGAGCTGCTGTGCCCAGACGGCATTGCCGAGCGCGTCGTACTTCGCGACGAACGCGTCCCGCCCGCCCTGGTTCGGCCCCGCCAGGGCCCCGGGCGTGGAGCCCACGACGAAGACGAAGCCATCGCCATCCACCGCCAGCCCCGCGCCACGGGTGGGCTCCCGCGCCGGGCCGATGCGCCGCACCCACTGGAGGCCGCCCTCCGGGCCGTACTTCAGGAGGAAGGGCGAGGAGATGCCGTCGTTCTCGAAGCGCTCGGTCTCCAAGTCACTGAAGGACAGCGCCAGCACGTAGACGTTCCCCTGCGCGTCGGTGGCCACCTTCATCCCCGCGTCGATGTCGCGCGTGGAGCGCTGGGAGACCCAGCTGGGCCTCAGGCCGGCGTCGAACCGGGCCAGGAACGCGTCGAAGGAGCCCGTGTTGGTGGCCCCCAGGTGGCCCAGCGTGGAGCCCGTCACGTAGACGCCGCCGCTGCCATCCAGCGCGATGCCCTCGGCGCGGTCACTCAGGTCGGTGCCGTACTGCTCCATGCGCACCTCGGCCCCGTCCGCCATGTGCAGCACGTCCAGCAGCACGTCCAGCCCCACCTCGGGCTTCGCCATGGTGGCGCCCGCCACGATGACGTGCTCGTCGCGCTCCGACAGCGCCACCGCCAGCCCCTGGTCGTCCTGGGCCGAGCCCCGGTGGGACAGCCACGCCAGCGCGCCGGACGCGTCGTGCTTCATCACGTAGACGTCACTGCCACCCAGGCGCGTCCCCCCCGGCATGTCCGCCAGGGTGCTGCCCACCACGAAGGACTCGCCCGAGCGGGAGACGGCCAGGCCCCGCACGGTGTCGTCTTCGCGCGAGCCCAGCTGGCGCACCCACTGGAGGCTGGCCCCGGGGTCCAGCTTCGCCAGGAAGGCATCCTGGAAGGCGCCCTGCTGGGGGCCCTCTTTCAGCATGCCCCGCGTGGTCCCCGCCACGTACACGTTGCACTCCTGGTCCACCCCGGCCACCACGCCCAGGTCGTCCTCGGGCGTGCCGAACTGGTGCACGCGCCAGGTGGGCGCCAGGCACCCGGGCTCCCACGGGGTGCCCTCACCGCCAGGGGCGGGGGGCGGCTCGCCACATTCGCCGTGCGCCGCGGAGAGCAGCCCCTCCGGGGTGTCACAGGCGGCGGCGTTGGCCCCCGGGGCCTGGCAGGCGCAGAGGAGCAGCGCGGCGGCCGGGAGCAGCCAGGGGCGTGGAGGGGCGGGGGGACATGCGGGCTCCTGGAGTCGTGGGGGCGGAGGGCGTCACTGCTTGGGAGCCAGGGCCCAGAGCGCGTCGTAGCGGGTGCGGGCATGGGCCAGGAGCGGCTCCAGGCGGGTGCCCTGCACGCTGGCCAGCAGCGCGTCGGCGCGGGCGCGGTCGTTGTGCAGCAGAATCATGAAGAGCTCGACCTTGTCTCCCGCCAGGGAGCGGCGCAGCTCGAGGTCCATCTCCGGGTGGATGTTGTTGGCGCGGACGAGCTGCTCGATGTCGCCCAGCAGCGCGGGGCGCTCCGGGTTCTCCTTCCACTCCAGCCCCATGCCCAGGTACTCGACGCGGTAGAGCCGCCGGAACTCCGCCTCGTCGGAGAAGACGCGCTCGCCCTCGGCCAGCAGGTCCTTCTTCGCCGTCTCGATGAGCTCGCGGTCCTTGTAGATGTCCTGGAGCAGGTCGCGCTCCGTGGACTTGCGCAGCACCTTGCGCTGGAGCTGGCGGAACTGGGCGATGTCGGGATTGGCCGCCATCACCCGCTGGCGCAGCGAGTCCAGCGGCGTGCCGGGCCGGGAAATCGCGTCGGGCGTCTCGCCCCCCGCGGCCAGCGGCGTGCTCACCACCACCACCGGCTGCGCGGCGTTCGCCGGCACCACCTCGTGGGACGGCGGAGGCATGGGCGAGAGGGCGGACGTCGCGGGAGGCGGCAGGGGCTCGGACAGCGGCAGCTCCGCGGTGCCCTCGGTCTCCGGCGCCCTGGCCTCAGGCCACCCGTACAGCGCGGCGCCCAGACAGAGCAGCCCCAGGCCGAGCAATGCCACCTTCCGTGTATGGGTATGACGCGCCATGCGGGAGACCTCCCTTCCGGGTAAGACAGACGGGGGACGGACCCCGCCTCACGGGCGGGGCCATCCGGTCAGCGATTGATGGGGAAACGGGCCGGGCGCTACGGAATGAGCGCGTCCGGGACGTTCTTGCGGATGATGATGCGGTTGAGCTCCTCGACGTACTCGCTCTGGAACCGCGCGGAGCCGTTGAGGTAGCCCTCGGCCACGAGGATGTTGGACGTCAAATCCTTCGTGACGGGACGCAGGTTGTAGACCTTCCCGAAGCGCTGCTCGCGCCGCAGGCTGACAATCTCGTCGGTGGAGCCGTCCTGGCGCACCAGGTGCTCACCGACGACGAAGTCCTTGGCCTTCTTCAGGGTGCCGTCCGCGGTGACGAGCGGGTGCTCGGGCGTGACGTTGAGCCGGCCACCGGACTGCATCCGGAAGAAGTAGACGTCCTGACGCACCGGGTCCCGGTCGAGGGTGTAGCTCTCGACGGTGTTGTTCGTCAGCGTCACCTGGTCGAACGAGGCGTCGGGAGACAGGGTGACCAGGTCCGTGGCCCCCGCCTGCTGGGCCTTGCGGATGGGCACGAGGCCGCCCTGGAAGAGGACGCGCTGGTCGGGCGTGTAGCAGCCCGGCTCGCAGACGCCATCCATCAGGATGTGGGCCGGCTTCTCCGTGTGGGCGAGGTTGAGGAGCTGGTCACCGGTGAGGCCCGAGGTGGCCGTGCCCGCGCCACCCGGACCAATCCACGGGTCGTAGAACTGGTTGGGGTCCACGTACACGGGGTAGAGCCAGATGTTGTACCCCCGCGCGGTGTCGGCGTCCTGGTCGAAGACCCCCGCCCAGAACTTCTGGTCCTTGCCGGGCGAGAGGTTGTAGGGGTCCGCGTCCGCCCACTTCTTGGCCCACTGCTGGCGGCCACGGGCCTGGTCAGGGTCCACGATCTGGTCGAACGCGCAGCGGTAGTGGCTGGGCGCCCAGGCCGCGGTGGCCTGGGTCGCGAAACCCAGAACAACTGCGAGGGTCGGGAGAGACAGCTTCTTCATACATCCTCCTGTATGTGGATGACCACGTTCCCTGTCGTCGAGAACGTGAGAACGACAGGGACCGTTGCCCATGCAGTGGCCACACCCCTCACGTGCTGCTTGTGTGAGCAGTCAATGGCTGCGACATGAAGCGCCGCTCCCGGTGCATGAAGCCAGTCGGGGGCCTGCGCCTGAATCAGGATGAAAGGGTTTTTGAGTACAGGAGCCGGCCCCAGACCGGACTCCTCCCACTCAGACGGGTTGCGCTGAGGGTGGGACGGGTGTGTATTGAATGGAGACGTTGATAAAAATGCACAAGAACGAGCAAGACATCTCTAGCTGAAAGACCTACTCCCCACGTCGCGAGAGACCTCGCAGGTGGGGACTGGCTATCTTCACTGAGTGTGACCCGGCTGAAGCTGTTCCCATCTCGATGTTCCCCCTCCCTTCAGCACGACCCATCGTACTCAAAGTGAATGTCTCTGCAAGCGATTTTAGCAATAGCCCTGAAAGGGCATTCTTCCAGTGACTTCTGTTTTTGCGTCTCAACGCATGTTTTTCCACTGCTGATTCAAACACAGCCCCGGAATGGGCCATGTATCAGCCAATTCGTAAGGGGATTCCCTGAGAATGTATGGGAAAGCCCTTACCCGGGAAGTGTCCGGTTTCCGATGCATGCCATGGATTGGGGGGCTTGAGGGGAGCACGCGGCCCGGCGGGGCTGTGCACCGCTGAACAGTCCGGGGTCAGCCCCCACCCCTCTCCGCTGGCGTGTCAGGGTCGCAGTGCCCACTGTGGAACTGTTCTCAACCCGGGCCCCCCCATGCGTCGTGGTCGTATCTTCATCGCCCAGTCCGCCGAGTTTCAGCTCAAGCGCCTGCCTGAGGACATGCGTCTGCACATCGAGACGCACCTGGAGAACCTCGTCATGGTGCTGGAGCAGGACGCCCCGGAGGCGCTGCTGACGCGGCTGGCGCGCGAGGACGACGGCTTCGTCGCCAACGTCGGCACCACCCGCATCTACTTCTCTGTCGACACCTCGCTCCGGGCGCTCACCGTCCAACGCCTGGAGCAGCAGGCCCCGGAGAAGGAAGAGACGCCCCGGTAGCCGGGCCGACGTCAGGCCGACATGGGCAGCGCTTCGGCGGCCTGCTCACAGGGGCTGGCCTGACGCACGCCCGAGTGACGGGGCAGGCAGACGCGGAACGCCGTCCCTTCGCCCGCCTTGGAGCGCACGCTCAACGTGCCCCGGTGCGCCTGGACGATGCTGTGGGCGATGTAGAGGCCCAGCCCCAGGCTCTCCCGGGCCGTGGCCTCGGAGCCCTCGCCCCGGCGGAACGGCTCGAACAGGTGCGGCAGGAGCTCCGGGGGAATGGGCGCGCCCTCGTTGTGCACCTCGAGGAAGACGCCTTCGCCCCGCTCCCAGGTGGACAGGCGGACGGGCGAGCCCTCGGGGCTGTACTTCATCGCGTTGTCCAGCAGGTTGGCCAGCACCTGCGCCATCCGCTCCAAGTCCCACGTGCCCGGCAGGCAGTCGCGCGCGAAGTCGCAGCGGATGGCCCGCCCCGGCCGCGTCACGTGCAGCTCGTCCACCACGCGGTGGCACAAGTCGTTCAAGTCCCCTGCCCGCGCCACCACGGGGATGCCTCCGCCCAGGCGGGCGCGGGTGAAGTCCAGCAGCAGGTCCACAATCTGCTGGATGCGCTCGCCGCCCCGGGCCACGCGCTCGAAGGCCTTGCGCTGGGGCGAGTCCAGGCCGCCGGAGGCGAGCTGGGAGTTGGCGGTGGTGAGGATGACGGACAGGGGCGTGCGGATGTCATGGCCGACGATGCCCACCAGCTGCTGCTCCAGCTCCGCCGCGCGCTGCAGCTCCTCCTCGGCGCGTCGCCGGGCCGCCAGCTCCAGCGCCTGGCGCTTCACCTCCTCGCCGCGCAGGTACAGGTCCACGAACACCTGCACCTTGGCGCGCAGGATGTCCGGGTCCACCGGCTTGAGGAGGTAGTCCACCGCGCCCTGGGCATAGCCCCGGGTGACGTAGGCCGCCTCGCGGCTGAGCGCGGTGATGAAGAGGATGGGCAGGTGGCGCGTGCGCTCGCGGGCGCGGATGAGGCGCGCTGTCTCCAGGCCGTCCAGGACGGGCATCTGCACGTCCATCAGGATGCAGGCGAAGTCCCCGCGCAGCAGCTCCCTCAGCGCCTCCTCGCCCGAGCGCACCGTCACCAGCACCTGTCCCAGCGGCTCCAGGATGGCCTTCAGGGCCAGCAGGTTCGCGGGGATGTCGTCCACCAGGAGGATGCGCGCGCGAGGCGGCGCGAAGTCGGTGGACACGTCGGGAGGGGCCGCGGGAAGACGAGACAGGGAGGAAGGCACCTTTCGAATCCGTCTGCGGAGGCAAGGCCGCGTGGTGAGGGGGAGCAGCGGAGCGGGCGCCTGGCGGGCCGTCCGCCAACAAGCGCCGATTCTCAACACATGCGGCGGGCGCTCCCGTTCCCTGGCGCGACTTCGTCGCGCCACCCCTCCTCCCGCTGCCTGCTCCCCAGGCTTGTGCCCCCTGGGGTAGATACGCAGCCCATGGACACAGCCCAGTTCCTCCAGGCACGCATGGCCCTGTGCCAGCCCGAGCACACCGTGTTGGACGTCTTCTTCCAGGGCCTCCTGGAGAGCATCACCCAGCTGACGGGACGGCCCGTCCTCATGGAGGGGCTCTCGGGGCCGCAGGGCATGGGGGCGCGCGCTCCCTCGGCCTTCCGCCCGGCGCGCGACTACCTCCAGCTGCTCCACCAGGGAGCGCTCGCGCTGGAGGCCACGGGCCTGACGTACTCGGATGCCGTGGAGACGCTCTCCGCCAGCGCGGCCGGCCGCATCTTCGCCGCGCCCACCGGGGAGATGGTGCTGGCCGTCGCGGGAAAGGACCCGCACCAGGGCCTGTCGGTGACGCAGGGCATGGCCGGGGCCACCTGCACCTACGGGGAGCGCGTGTACGAGCGCGTCTCGGACCGCTCGGCCCGGCTCATCTTCCGGGATGAGTACTTCGGCCCCGCCTGGAGCCGCGCCATGGGCCTCGCCGGGCTGCGGCAGGTGAACCCGGAGCTCCAGTACCGCTCGGAGTTGGAGTCCGGCGAGCCGCCCTACAAGGACTTCACGCTGCTGTTGAGCTGGTAGCCCCCGCCACGCCGCCGACGGCCTGGGCTCCGCGAAACAAGGGGAGCCCGGCCAGCGGCGGGTGGAAGGGACTGCCGCGACGGCGCGCCCCGCTTCAGGCCTGGGGCGGCTCGTTGCGGCGCGCTTCGACTTCCTTCTTCACCTGCTCCATGTCGAGGCCGCGAACCTGCTTCAGCAGGTCCTCCAGCGCCGCGGCGGGCAGCGCCCCGGCCTGCTCGAAGAGGAGGATGCCGTCGCGGAAGACCATCAGCGTCGGAATGGAGCGAATCTCGAACGCTCCGGACAGCTCCGGCTGGGCCTCCGTATCAATCTTCCCGAAGACGATGTCCGGGTGCTTCGTGGACGCCGCTTCGAACGTGGGAGCGAACGCGCGGCACGGACCGCACCATGCCGCCCACCAGTCCAGGATGACGATGCCTTCCTTGGCCACCGTCTCCTTGAAGTTGTCCTTCGTGATTTCCACCGCCGCCATGACGCGCCTCGCTTCCTTTAGCGGACTTCGAGCAACTCCACTTCGAACAGGAGGGTGGAGTTGGGGGGGATGACGGGCGGGTAGCCGCGCACGCCGTAGCCCATCTCCGGGGGGATGGTGAGCTTGCGCACGCCGCCCACCTTCATGCCGGCGACACCCTTGTCCCAGCCCTCGATGACCTGACCTGCCCCGAGCCGGAAGGTGAAGCCCTGGCCCCGGTCCCGGCTGCTGTCGAACTTGGAGCCGCTGGTCAGCGTCCCCACGTAGTGCACCGTCACCGACTTGCCGGACGTCGCCTCGGCGCCGGTGCCCACCTTCACGTCTTCCACCTTCAGGCTCATTCACCGCTCCTCGTTCAACTGGAGTGGAACACCTTAATGCGCAAGTCGCCCACGCGCCGCACCGGAAAACGCGCAGTGGCGCGGGGCCCGTCAGCTTCCGGGCACCGCGCCACCGTGTCGACCCACTGGGACTTCAGCAGCCCGTTGCTCAGAAGGTACCGCCGACGCTCACGGTGCCCTGGTAGCTGCCACCCTCATCGAAGTCGCCGCCGCCGGAAGCGACACCCGGCGCGAACTCCTTGTCGAAGAGGAAGTTGTAGTTGGCACGCGCATCCACGGTGAAGTCACCGACATGGCCCCGGAAGCCCACGCCCGCCGGCACGTTGCCGACCGTGTCGTCTTCGTAGCCGAGCACCTCGCCGCCGCGGAAGTTGTAGTCGTTGATGCCGATGCCGCCCAGCACGTAGGGGTGCCAGTCCGTGGCCGTCAGGCCGAGCGTCACCACCGCCTGGCCGCCGTTACGGATGAGGTCCGGGCCGTCCACCGCGCCGCCCTCGCCGCCGATGTCGAGGTTGTTCAGCGAGCCGCTGTAGCCCAGCTCGAGCCCGAGGATCTTGGACGGCTTCAGGGCCGCCCTCACACCCGCCGTGGCGCCGGGGTTGATCTGCGGCGCCAGCTCACCGGTGTAGCCCTCCACGCCGCCGCCGACCAACAGCGTCAGGCCGCGCGTGTCGTTCTTGTTCTCTTCCTCTACCTCGAGCGGCTCAATCGGCTCCGCCGCCTCGGCCGAGGGCCGGAAGTCGGACGGAGGCGGCGTGGCGAGGCCACTGCCACCCGTGGCGTCATCCTGCGGATACGCCTGGGACTGGGGCTCCATCGGCTGCGCCTGGGGCTCCATCGGCTGCGCCTCGGGGATGACCCCGCTGCCGCCCACGCCCTGGTTCACCGGCTCGCAGCGCAGCAGGACGTCGCCCTGGCCGCTGCCACCGATGCCCTGCTCCTGTCCGACGTCACCGCTGCCGCCCACGCCTTCGTCGAGCAGCGGGTCCTGCATGGCGCCGCTGGCGTCAGGCACGGGCTCCGTCTCGATGATGACGCTGTCACCCTGCTGCGCCGCATCGCCCTCCACGGGCATTTCGTCCTGTGCCGAGGCCAGCGTCATTCCCTGCGTGGCCTTGTCGGCGCTTGCCTTTGAAGGCGGGCAATCACCATCCGCGGCCACCGCCGCCGTCCCATACATGAGCGCCGCAACGGCGCCTGCCAGAATCTTCGCTTTCATCCAACCCTCCATCGTCGAGTGGCTGACATGAAGGTTGTTGGCGAAGGCACATCCGGCAAGGCGCTGCGCGAGGAGGATCACCCACTTGCGTGACTACCCGCATGCAGGGCAGCCAGGCGTGGCGCGGAGGCAACAGGACGTGTGCGCCCTACCCTCCGCGCATCCATTCGGTGCCCGTGACGACAGGCAATTGCAGTGCGCGCTCGCGATCCAGGTCCAGGTTGCCGATGTGCAGCGACAGCGGGGACTGAACCCATTTGTAGATGGACTGCTGGAAGAGGCGGACGAACTTCTCCACGTAGCCGCTCAGCCGTGCGGCATCCACCTCGGGGAACATCGGCGTGAGCGCCTGGAGCATCTCCGCGGGGGTGAGCTTCTCGCCGGCGTGCAGGTAGAAGCAGGCGTCGAGGACGGGGAAGGGCATCAGCTCCTCCTCCCCCACCTGGTTGTGCGCCAGCTCGGGGCCGGCGGGCTTGGCGAGCACCTTGCGGATGCCCTCGTAGCCTGTCGTCTCCTGCAGGTAGTCGAGCAGGTACATGACGACAGTCTTTGGGACGTTGGCGATGACGGCCAGGGCCCCCATGAGGTCTCCGCCGATGGTGGTGTAGCCCACCGACTTCTCGCTCATGTTGCCTGTCTGCAGGAACAGGCCGCCGCAGGAGTTGCTCCAGTTCCACATGCGCTGGGCGCGCAGGCGGGCCTGGATGTTCTGCTCGGTGATGGGCGTGACGGGCGCGTCGCCCAGCATCTTCTGGGCGACGGCGCGCTCGCGCTCGAAGGCCTCGTCGATGGAGACGACCTGGAAGGGCACTCCCAGCTCGCGGGCAATCGTCTCGGCGGCGTCGCTGGTGGCGTTGCTGGAATAACGGCTGGGCATGTAGAACGCGCGCAGGAGCGAGCCCGGGTCCTCGGGCCGCGCCTTCTTCGCGTAGCGGTGGGCGATGAGCAGCGTGAGCAGCGAGTCACGGCCGCCGGACAGGGCGATTCCCAGCACCTTGAAGGCGCGCGTCTTCTCGAAATAGTCGCCCACTCCCAGGGCGAGCGCGTCGAGCAAATCCTCGCACAGGGCCTCGCGGCCGGGCCGGCGCTGGTCCGGCCCCGGGAGGAAGAAGCTGCGGTGCGGGGGCACCGGGTAGGTGAGCGCCTCGCGCCGCGTCTTCACCGCGCCGGTGCAGTCCAGCACGGGGACGCGCTGGCCCCCGTTGCCCAGCCAGTCCTCGCGGTCCACGCGCCAGGTGGTGGCCTCGCCGCGCAGGCGCAGGGTGCGGTCCAGGTCCACCACCGCCGCGGCGTAGCCCTCCTGGAAGCGGGGCGTCTCCATGACGTGGCGGCCGTTCTGGTTGAGGAAGCCGCCGCCGTCGAAGATGAGGCCGTCGTTGCTGCCCAGCCCGTTGCAGTAGGCAATGGTGCACTGGTGGTCCGCCGCGCGGGTGGCGATGAGCTCGCGCCGCGTCTCGACGAAACCCAGACGGAAGGGAGAGGCGGACAGGTTCACCACCAGCTCCGCGCCGGAATAGGTGCGCCGGCGCATGGGGCCGTCCGCGCTCCAGATGTCCTCGCAGACCTCCGGGGCCACGAGGCCGAAGTCGAACTGGAAGAGGTAGTCGCCCAGCGGCACGCCGCGGTGGACCTCGGCCATGCCCGGGTGGCCGCGGCCGAACGTGCGCGCCTCGTAGAAGACGCTGTAGGTGGGCAGCTTCTCCTTGGGCACGAGGCCCAGCACGCGCCCGCCCGCCACCACCGCCGCGCAGTTGAGGCGCAGGCCCTGCTGGGCGATGCCCACGCCCAGGATGAAGACGGTGGACAGCGACGCCGTCTCGCGGGCGAAGCGCTCCAGCTCCGGCCACTGCCGGTCGATGAAGCCCTGCCACTGCACCAGGTCCTCGGCCGGATAGCCGGCGATGACCTGCTCCTGGAAGACGCCCAGCGTCACCCCGTCCGCCGCCATCTTCTTCGCCTGGGCGAGGACCCTGTCCGTGTTCCGGGTGAAGGCGCCCACGGTGGTGTTGACGCTGGCAAGCCCGATCTTCACGAGCCGCATGGTTGTTCCCACTCCTCTTTCGGCCGGACGCACCCGGGAAGGGGCGCGGAGTCCAGCACCGGTGTGGGGCCCAGCAATGCCCGGCCCGCCCGCCAAGGCAAGCGCTACCGCTTGGGAGGCGCGGGCCCCTGTCCTTCAGTTCATCGGCCCGGTGGGCCGCACGGGCTGGAGGCGGGCAATGAGCTCGCCGATGTCGGCCATGACGGCCTCCAGGCGCCGCTTCACGTCCAGCTCGCCCAGCAGCTCCTGACGGCGCTCGGGCTCGGGGACGACGGCCGAGGCCACCACGTCCGCCAGCGTGCCGCCCATGGCGCGCGCGGCCACCGGCAGCAGGTTCTCCGCGAACGAGGGCGGGACGCGGCCGGCCAGCTCGAAGACGGCCTGCCGCAGCTGCTCCTCCTCGGGGCCCGCGTAGGGCAGGTCCGGCAGCACCTCCGCAGCCACCTCGCGGTACGCCTTCTCGCCCGTCAGCTCGGAGGCCAGGCGGACGCGGCAGATGCCCTGGAGGAGGATGTTGTAGCGCCCCTCCTCGACCTGCTCGTCCCAGATGATGATGCCCGCGCACATCATGGGCTGCATGGGCGGCCGGCCGCCGTAGTCCCCCTCCCAGCCGGTCTCCAGCTGGGCCAGCGCCATGATGCGGTCTCCCGCCAGGGCGTCACGGACGAGGGCGCGGTAGCGCGGCTCGAAGATGTGCAGGGGGATGACGGTGTGCGGAAAGAGCACCGCCGACGGCAACGGGAACACCTTCAGCGCGCTGGCGGCGCGCTCGACACGTTCTTGAGCAGTCATACGGGCACCCCTGGATTGATAAGCCCGCCGGGTGCCGGTCGCATTCCAAACGTGCGGCCGGCCATGCGGTCGCATCAGGGTACACAGGGCCCGCGGCTCCTGCCGGGGCCGCGAGGGGACATGCCGTCCTGGCGACAGGAGGAGCCGGGCGTTTCTGCAGTGCCAGCAGCAAAGCCGCCGCCGAGGCGGAAAAGCACGGGTGACTCCAGGTCCAGCCGGAAGAGGTACATCCAGCCGCGGTCATCGCGGAAGACGCGCGGCGGCTTGAACGAGAGGCCGGGAGGGCCCCCTCGGAATCCAGGGGATGCGGTCGGTGTCGCTGGGCTGGGAAGCCATCGCTTTCTCTATCGAGAGGTAACGGCAGGGTGCCCCGGCGATGGCCCGGTGGTGGGGCCAGGATTGACGAATCTCGCTGGGCCAATCCAAGGTGCCGGTCCGCATGGACCTTCACGTCAACCTGAGCAGCCGGCGCGACCTGGCGGGGCAGATATACCGGGCGCTGCGCGCGGCCATCCTCGACGGACGGCTGCGGCGCGGTGAGCGGGTGCCGCCCACGCGAGAGCTGGCTCAGCGCCTGGGGGTGTCGCGCAACACGGTGGGCGCCGCCTACGAATGGCTCACCGCCGAGGGCCTGTTGGAGGGCCGCACCCGAGCGGGCAGCTTCGTGCAGGGGGAAGCGCTCGCGGGCGGCTGGGTGCAGGGTGAAGCGCGCACGGGCAGCGTCGCGCAGGGCGCAGGAATCACGGGCAACGTCGCGCAGGGGCGCCGGACTTACGGGCAGCTTCGTGCAGGGCAAGGCGCTCACGGGCAGCGCCGCGCGGGAGCTCCACCCACCGATGGCGTTCGTGCAGGGCAAGCGCTCACGGCAGCTCGTGCGGGGCGCCGGGCTCACGGGCAGCGTCGTGCAGGGCAAGGCGCTCACAGGCAACTCTCGGGCCCGACGGAGCCCCACGGTACACCTGCGGGCACGGTCCATCTGGAGCACGGTCCCCGACCCCAAAGCGCCCGATCCCGCGCTGCTGCACGACTTTCGCGTGGGCATCCCCGACACGGGGCTCTTTCCCTTCGAGGTCTGGCGGCGGCTGATGGCGCGCCAGCTCCGGGCCGCCAGCATGCCCACCACCTATGCGGAGGCCTCGGGCCATCCCGGACTGCGGGACGCAGTGGGCCGGCACGTGGGTATCGCCCGGGGCGTGCATGCGACAGCGGAGGACATCCTCATCACGCATGGCGCGCAGCAGGCGCTGGACCTCATCGGCCGGGTGCTGATTGAGCCGGGAGCATGCGTCGCGATGGAGGAACCGGGCTTCCTCCGCGCCCGGCTGCTGTTCCAGTCGTTGGGCGCGCGCGTCGTCCCCGTCCCTGTTGACGCGGAGGGCCTGGACGTGAGCCTGCTGCCGGACGACGCGCGCCTCGTCTACGTCACGCCTTCGCACCAGTTCCCGCTCGGCATGCCCATGTCGCCCGCGCGGAGGACGGCGCTGCTCGACTGGGCGAGACGCCGGGACGCGGTGGTGATTGAGGACGACTACGACAGCGAGTTCCGCTTCGGAGGCCGGCCGCTGGAGACGTTGCACAGCCTGGACCGCTCCGGCCGGGTCATCTACGTGGGCTCGTTCTCGAAAGTGATGCTGCCCTCGCTGCGGCTGGGGTTCATGGTCGCGCCGCCCTCGCTGCAGCGGGAGCTGCGGCTGGCCAAGCATGTGAGCGATGGGCACAGCCAGTGGCCGGCACAGGGGGCGCTGGCGCGCTTCATCGATGAAGGGCTGCTCGCGCGACACATCCGCAAGATGCGGCGTGAATACCAGCACCGGCATGAGCGCATCCTGGAGCGGCTGACGCGCGACTTCGGCGACTGGCTGCAGCCCGTGCCGTCGATGGCGGGACTGCATCTGAGCGCGATGCTCCGGCCCGGCAGCCGGCGGTTGGAGCAGGACGTGGTGGCGCGTGCGAATGCAGTGGGCGTCGGACTCGTCCCGCTCTCGCGGTACTACGCCGGCCCGTCCGCGAAGCCCGGCCTGGTTCTCGGCTATGGCGCGGTGGCGACGGCGCGCATCGACGAGGGGCTCCGGAGGCTGCGCGCCTGTATCTCGGCCGCGGCAGGGACTCGGCGCGGCTGACTTGAGACACGGGGAATGGTCCTTCCGCCCCACCTGAGCGGGAAGCTCGCTCCCGGGAGGCGGCCTGCGGCATGACGGTTCCTTCCGCGCACCTGCCCGGCCGCCCAAAGCGGGAGGGTGCGTCCTGGCAGGAACGCTCCTTCCGCCCAGGAGCCAGGTGCAGCGGAATGACGGTTCCTTCCACCGCACCTGCCCGGCCCCCACAGCGGGCGGCAACGTCTGGATGGAACGCTCCTTCCGCCCAGGAGCCAGGTGCAGCGGAATGACGGTTCCTTCCACTGCACCTGCCCCATCAGGAGCCTCACCTCAGGTGGCTACGTCCTGGAGGAAACGCTCCTTCCACCCGGAAGACGGGCCTG
>JBKGHK010000194.1:0-15311 GCA_046520375.1 Pyxidicoccus sp. 3LFB2 | reverse complement strand
GAGGGGAGCGCGGCGTCTGTGTCCGTGCCGCTGTCGGCGGGGCCGAAGTACTCGACGCGCTTCCGCGGCAACCACCGCTTCCCGGCGGCGCTGCTGGAGCGGGTGCTGGCGCACGACGCGGCGGAGTCGCTGGACGAGGTGGTGGCGGGCCGGCTGGCGCGGCGGGTGGAGACCTTCTACCGCTACCGCGGCTTCCATGACGTGCGCGTGCGGCCTCGCGAGGTGGTGCGGCCCGACGGCGAGAAGGCCGTGCTGGCCTTCGACGTGGAGGAGGGGCACCCGCTGCGGGTGGTGGAGGTGCGCTTCCACGGCAACCAGGGGCTGTCCTCGGACATGCTGCGCGGGCTGCTGGCGGAGCGGGTTCGCGCGGGCGAGCCCCGTCCGGACTGGGACCTGCGCCTGCTGGATGACCCGCTGGACGTCGAGGGGCGCCATGGCCCCGAGGTGGGCGAATTGGAGCCTCCGCCGGACCCGGCCACGGTGTACGTGGAGGACGCGTGGCTGGAGGCCGTGGACGCGATGAACGAGCTGTACCGCGAGCAGGGCTACCTCTCCGCGGTCGTCTCGTTGCGCGGGCTGACGCTGGACCTGAAGGGCCACACGGCGGTGGCGGACGTCGACGTGGAGGAGGGGCCGCAGGCGCGCGTGAAGGACGTGCGCTTCGAGGGCGTGCCGAAGGACGTGACGCTGCTGCCGGTGACGCTGAAGGTGCGCCGCGGCGAGCCCCTGAGCTTCGAGGAGGTGGAAGAGGCGCGGCAGCTGCTGGAGCACTCGCTGGCGCAGTGGGGCTACCTCTTCGGGAGGGCCACCACGGAGACGGGCGTGGGCGAGGACGGGCAGGAGGCGACGGTGGTGTTCCGCGCCGACCCGGGCCCGCAGGTGCGGGTGGGCAAGATTCTGGTGCAGGGGCTGACGCGGACGGACCCGGACCTGGTGCTGGCCAACCTGGCCCTGGAGGAGGGCACGCCCGTCGCGCTGGAGCAGCTGACGGAGGGCCAGCGGCGGCTGGCGCGGCTGGGCGTGTTCCGGCAGGTGGACGTGGCGCTGGCGGACCCCACGCGGCGCGAGGAGACGAAGGACGTCATCGTGACGGTGCAGGAGCGGCCCCGGCTGGATGGGCAGGTGTCCGGCGGCTACTTCCTGGTGGACGGTCCGCGAATCACGCTGGACACGGCCTACCGCAACCTGGACGGCATGGGGTTGAGCCTGCTGGCGCGCGGGAAGGTGAACTATGCGGGCTGGAGCGCGGAGGCGCTGTCGGAGGACCGGCGCATCGCCTGCTCGCAGCAGGGGCCGGACGGGGGCGTCGCGCCGGGGTGTGACGCGGAGCTGCAGGGACTGAGCGGCCTGGGCGGGCGCGGCAACCTGGCGCTGGCGCAGCCCCGGCTGTTCTTCCTGCTGCCGCTGGAGGTGGGGGCGCGGTTGGACCTGATTGGTGAGCGGGTGCACCGGCCCTCGTACGTGTCCACGCGGTTCGCCGCGGCGGCGGCGCTGGACTGGGCGGCGTCGTCGTGGCTCTCCCTGTCGCTGTCATACGAGGTGGAGAACAACCGGCTGCGCTCGCGCGCGGGCGTGCTGGAGCTGCTGAACCGCGCGGACCAGGAGCGGCTGCGCTACCCCTTCGGTGACTTCACGCTGCACTCGCTGCGGCCCTCGGCCACGCTGGACTTCCGGGACGACCCGGCGAACCCGCGCAGGGGCGTGGTGTTCATCTCCAGCGCGGAGTTCACCCGGGGCTTGAGCGTGAGGCCCACGGATGTGGCGGGCAACCGCGTGGCGGGCTATCCGATTGACGGCGTGAAGCTGGCGAGCAACCTGAGTGGCTACATCCCCCTGGGGCGGCGGGCGAGCATGGCGCTGTCGGCGCGCGCGGGCACCATCATCCCGCTGGAGGAGGACGCGCAGGCCATCGGCTCGAAGCTGTTCTACCTGGGCGGCTCGTCGAGCCTGCGGGGCTTCCGCGAGGATGGGGTGCTGCCGGAGGACGTGCGTGGAGCGCTGAAGCAGCGGCTGCGGGACTGCCGGGCGTTGATTACGCCGGCGGGGTGCTCGGCGGAGCTGAAGGCGGTGCTGGCGGGGCAGGTGCCGGCGAGCCAGGGCGGTGAGTTGTTCACCCTGGGCAAGGCGGAGCTGCGGCTGCCCGCGCTGACGTCGCTGGACCTGGGCCTGTTCTTCGAGGCGGGCAACCTGTGGTTGGACCGGACGAGCTTCGACCCGGGGCGGCTGCGCTACGCGGCAGGGGCGGGGCTGCGGTATGTGACGCCGGTGGGCCCGCTGGCCTTCGACGTGGGCTTCAACCTGGACCCGGACGAGACGGTGAACGAGGCGACCACGCAGTTCCACTTCAGCATCGGCGTGTTCTGAGGAGGCGGGAGGTGCGCATGCGCTGGCCGGTGTGGATGGCGGGGCTGGTGGCGTTGGCTCTGGGCGCGGGCTGCCGGCACACGCAGGCGGAGGGCACGAAGGCGGAGCGGCCGAAGTGGATGCCGCCGGAGGGCGACTGTCCGCGGGGCTCGCTGCTGCAGATGGAGCGGCTGGGGTTGAAGCCGGGGGACAAGGTCCCCGTCATCGTGGACGCCATCCAGGACCACCCGGGGCCGGCCCGGTACAACTACAGCTTCGTGATTGCCCTGCCACGCGAGGATGGCGAGAAGAAGCTGCCGGGGGCGCGCATCGGCGGGCGGCTCTACGTGACGAAGCACCGGGTGTTCGGCCGGTATGACCGCATCTTCCTGCCGGAGAGCGGAGCGATGTCCGTGCCCTTCTGTGGAATCCTGCTCGACGCGCGGTGGGACAGGGACGGCGAGGGATTGATTGCCTACCCGAGCCCGATGAAGGGCTTCTCCGTGGTGCAGGACAACACGGGCGTCATCCAGGTGGTGGACAAGTATCCGTGAGCCCTGGGCGGGGCTCAGCCTGGCTTCATGCCGGTGCGGACCATGGCTCGTTCGATGGACTCCTGCTGGGCCTTCCTATTGCGGCCCTTGCGCATCCGTTTAACCCGAGACGCCGCGTCAGCGATGAATGGCCTCACCACGGGGGAGTCTTCTTTACCCAGTTGAATCCATCTGCCGAGCATGGCCGCAATGTGGACTCTTCTGTCGAGGCTGGAGTATCCGAGTCGGGTCATGCGCTTGAGTTCTAGGGCAAGAGTCGCCGCAGGCTCGGGGAGCATGCATGCCCTGGAGAGGATTCTCTCCGCGACCCGTCTGGCCATCTCACGCCGCACGAACGAAGTGTTCGCTCTGGCCTGCATCCTCCGGAGAAAACGCAGCATCTCGGCTCTGAATTGTTCATGCCCGTGGTGGCGCAGGGAAATCTCCAAGTGGCCGATAGCCTCAGCAAACTCCAGTTCGAGTCTCCTCTGGGGACTCATTCTACGGCGGGGCATTTTCTGCCGCCTTTCGTTCTGGTTGGCCAATACCCTTGGTCATCACAGATTTCGAAGCACTGCTGGCAGACGGATCCGCCCCAGTTACCGGAGTT
Source organism: Pyxidicoccus sp. 3LFB2 (assembly GCA_046520375.1). Lineage (GTDB taxonomy): Bacteria > Myxococcota > Myxococcia > Myxococcales > Myxococcaceae > Myxococcus. The sequence goes on along the minus strand of JBKGHK010000194.1, from coordinate 11,825 downwards.
CCGCCGGTTGGCCACCTTCGCCTGCTCCATGCACTTCGTGTACAGGTCATTGCAACGGTCGTAAGGCTTGCCGTCTCCGTCCTCCCCGGAGGTCTCCGTGGCCTTGGGCGGAACGACCGGGCCCGGATTCGGTGGCTTGGGTGCTCTCGGCTTCGGAGTTTTGGGCGCAGTCCCGAGTTGCTCACAGGCCGCCGCCGAGCCGTTCTTGCACGCACAATCCAGGGTACTCGCGCAACCCGGTCCAGGGCCTGGCCCTACGGACTGACGCAGGGACCGCGAGCCACCGACACAGCCTGCGAGACACAGGCACGTGAGCGTCACCCACAGACATGCGCGCATCGAGCCAGCGTAGCAGCAGCGCTCCTGTAGGAACTAGGCCGGCCCCGTCACGGCGCCCCACTGGTGACACTGTCATCGCACCTGCCCGTGGGCCCTGCCGCTTGCCGCCGCCCACTGCGCTACAGTCCCTTTCGTGTTCTACGCGTGCGTACGTGCCGTGGTCGCGCTGTTCCTGCGGCTCTTCTATCGGGTGAAGGTGAATGCCCCCGCCACCGAGCCGGAGGGCCCGGTGCTCTTCGTGGGCAACCATCCGAACGGGCTCATCGACCCGGCCCTCGTCTTCGTCCTCACCCGGCGCAAGGTGACGTTCCTCGCCAAGGCGCCGCTGTTCAAGATGCCCGTCATCGGCGGACTGCTCCGGGGGCTCGACGCTTTGCCCGTGTACCGCAAGCAGGATGACCCCTCGAAGATGGGGGGCAACGAGGGCACGCTCGACGCAGCCAAGGGCGCGCTCGTGGCGGGCCGGGCCATCACCATCTTCCCCGAGGGAAAGAGCCACTCGGAGCCCGGGCTCGCCGAGCTGAAGACCGGCGCGGCGCGCATCGCCCTCAACGCGGCGAAGGAGGGCGCCCCCGTGCGCATCGTCCCCGTGGGCCTCACCTACGCGGAGAAGCACGTGTTCCGCAGCGAGGTCCTCATCGACGTGGGCCCCGCCATCGAAGTGCGCCCCTTCCTCCCGTCGGACGCCGCGGCCGAACAGGACGCCGCGCGCCGCCTCACCGAGCGCATCGCCGAGGGCCTGCGCGCCGTCACCCTCAACCTGGAACAGTGGGCGGACCTGCCGCTCGTACAGCTCGCCGAGCAGCTCTACGCCTTCAAGCAGGGCGGGACGCTGGACGCGGAGCGACTGCGGCTGTGGGCTCGGGGCGTGCAGCTCTTCCGCGCGCAGGAGCCCGAGCGCTTCGAGGGCGTCCGCGCGCACCTGGCCTCCTTCAAGCACCGCATGGACCTGGTGCAGGCCGCGGGCCCGCAGGACCTCGCCCTGGTGTACCGCCCGGGCAACGTGGTGCCCTTCGTGGTGAAGAACGTGCTCGCGCTGGTGCTCGGGCTGCCGCTGTTCGCCCTGGGTCTGCTGCTGTTCTGGCTGCCGTACCAGCTGCCCCGCCTCGCCAGCCGCAAGGCGGAGCTGGACGTGCAGGCCACGGTGAAGTTCCTCACCGCCTTCGTGGTGGCGCTCGTCTGGTGGGGCGCGCTGACGGTGGCGGCGGGGTGGTGGGCTGGAATCCCCTGGGGCGTGGCCACCTTCCTCGCGGTGCCGCCACTGGCCCTCTTCACGCTCTACTTCTCCGAGCGCTGGGGGACGCTCCGGCACGACATCGGCGTGTTCTTCACGCTGGGCAACCGCACGCGCCTCAAGGCCCGGCTGCTGGCCGACGGCGAGCGGCTGGCCTCAGAGGTGGAGCGCCTGGCCGACGAGTACCGGCCGAAGCTCGACGGCTCCGCGGCGTCCGGGCCCGCCACCGTCTGACAGTCACCGCGCTCGCGGCACGGCCTCGCGGAACTGCTTCGCGCCCACCAGCAGGGCCAGGCCGCCGAGCAGCACGGGCAGGGCGTTCACCTCAATCGCGGTGTGCAGGCTCGACGCGTCGGCGATGGTGCCGATGAGCGTGGGCGAAATCGCGTCACCCAGCATGTGGATGAAGAGCACGTTCAGCCCCATGGCGAAGGCACGGAACGCGGGCGGCACGCAGTTGACGATGGCCGCGTTGATGGGGCCGCTGTTGAGGAAGATGAGGAACTGCGCCACGCCAATCACCGCGAACGTCAGCAGGGTGTCCTGGATGTTCACCGCGAGGTACATGGCCGGCGCCGCCAGCAGCAGCCCCACGCCCGACATCCACAGGCCGCCACCCTCGCGCTTGCGGTCCAACCGGTCTCCCAGCCACCCGCCCACCAGCGTGCCCACCAGACCCGCCACCAGCGTAATCGCTCCGAAGGTGGTGCCCGTGTCGCCCTGCGCCATGCCCCGCTCGCGCACCAGGTACGTGGGCATCCAGAAGCCCAGGCCGCCAATGGAGAACGTCATCAGCGTGTAGCCCGCCGTCACCGCCCAGAACGCCGGGTTCCGCCCCAGCCCCTTGAGCCCCACCATGAAGGGCATCTTCGTCTGCGCGTCGGGCCCGTCCATCGCCCCGCGCTGGGGCTCGGGCATGAAGAAGGCCATGACGCCCAGCACCAGCCCCGGCACTCCGCCCACGTAGAAGGCCACGTGCCACGAGTACTTCTCCGTCAGCCACCCGCCCAGCCCGTACCCCGCGGCCACGCCCACGGGAATCGCCGTGTAGAAGAAGGCGAGGATTCGCGTGCGCATGTCGCGCGGGTACAGGTCCGAGATGATGCTCGGCGCCACCGCGCCATAGCCCGCCTCGCCAATCCCAATCACCGAGCGCGCCACCAGCAGTGCGATGAACGACGTGGCCAGGCCGCTCGCGCCCGTGGCCAGGCTCCACAGCAGCACGCCGCCCGCCACCAGCAGCTTCCGGGGATACCGGTCCCCCAGATAGCCACCCAGCGGCGAGGCCAGCATGAACACCACCATGAACATGGTGCCCAGCAGGCCGGACTGCGTGTCGCTGATGCCGAACTCCTTCTGGATGTCCGGCAGGGCCACCGCGACGATGTACCGGTCGAGGTAGTTGACCAGGTTGATGAGCGTCAGGATGAACAGCGCGTAGCCGGCGTTCGCGGCGGGCGTCGAGGGCACTGACGGCGAGGCCGCGGCGGGAGAGGCATTCATGTCGAGGTGGCTCCAGCGCCGAAGCGGTGAGCGAGCAGGCCCCAGCGCAGGCCCCGGTCACTGACCCGGCACGAGTCCAGGCCCAGCGCCTTCACCGACTCCAGGAGGATGAGCGCGCCCGCGGGGATGACGTCCGCGCGCTTGGGCTGCATGCCGCGAAGGGTGCGGCGCTCTTCCAGCGGCGTCTGGCACAGCCGGTCCGCCAGCGCCGTGAGCTCGGCGATGGACAGCGTGCCGCCATGCACCGCCTCCGCGTCATACGGGTCGATGGCGTGCTGGACGGCGAAGACAGTCGTGACGGTGCCGGCCACGCCCACCAGCACGGCGCCCGGAGGCGGCGCGGGCAGCGCCCGGAAGGTCTCTCGCAGGTGCGCTTCGATTCGCGCGCGGTCCTCGGCCGACATCGGGTCCGAGCGGACGAAGCGCTCCGTGAGGCGCACGGCGCCCACGTCGAAGCTGTGCCGGAAGTCCACGTGCCCGGCCGGGTTGCCGTAGATGAACTCGGTGGAGCCGCCGCCGATGTCCAGCACCAGCAGCGGCCCGGCCGCCTCGGAAGCGAAGTCCGCGTGCACCGCGGCGAAGGAGAGCTGGGCCTCCAGCGCGCCGGAGATGATTTCCACCGTGACGCCCGCGCGTGCCTTCGCCGCCGCCAGGAACTCCGCGCCGTTCTGCGCGTCGCGCGCAGCGCTGGTGGCCGAGACGGCGATGGCCTGTGCGCCCAGCTCGCGCGCCTCGCGGGCGAAGGCCTCCAGCACCGCCAGCGTGGCCTCCATTCCTTCCGGGGACAGCCGGCGCGTCGCGTCCACGCCCCGGCCCAGGCGGGTGATTTCCGCGCGCTCGAGCACGGCTTCGAAACGGCCTTCAGGGGTGCGCTCCGCGACGAGCAGCAGCACCGAGTTGGTTCCCACGTCGATGGTGGCGAAACGCGGCATGCGCGGGAGCCTACTCAACGCAGCAGCGCTTCCAAAGCATCGCCCAGGGCCTGGTACTCGGCGTGTGTGTTGTAGAGCTGCGCCGACACGCGCACGTGACGCCCGGGCGGCTTCGGCCAGGGGACGATGGGCACCTCGATGCGGTGCTCCTCGAAGAGGCGCAGGTGGAGGGGGTCCACGTAGAGCGGGGGCGCGGGAGGCACGGGGAAGCCGTCCGGCAGCCGCACCGTCACCATGCTGCCCACCAGCTCCTCCGGGCAGTCGGGCGCCACCTTCAACCGGGCGCACAAGAGCTTCCGGGCGGCCAGCGCCTTCTCCCGGTTGGCGCGCATCACCTCCGGCCAGCCTCCAGGCACCAGTCCTCCCATGAAGCGAATCACATGGGGCACGCAGAGCGCGGCGGACGGGTCATGCGTGCCCAGCCAGTCGAAGTCCAGCCGGAACCGCGAGCGGTCCGTCCGCGTCGAGTTGTGCCCGTGGCTCACCACCAGCGGCTTGATGCCCGGCTGCAAGTCCTTCCGCACGTGGAGGAAGGCCGCGCCCTTGGGGGCGCACATCCACTTGTGGCAGTTGCCCGTGTAGTAGCCCACGCCCAGCGAGCGCAGGGACAGGGGCAGCATGCCCGGCGCGTGGGCGCCGTCCACCAGCGTCTCCACGCCCCGCTCGCGCAGCGCGGCGGCGAGCCGGGCCACCGGCATCACCACCGCCGTCTGGCTGGAGACATGGTCCACCAGCAGCAGGCGCGTGCGCGGCGTCACGTGCGCGAGCACCGCGTCCACCACCGCGTCCGCTGAGGGCACTGGCCAGGGCAGCTTCGCCACCACCACCTTCGCGCCCCACTGCGAGGCGACGAAGTCCAGCGCGTTGCGGCTGGCGTTGTACTCCTGGTCGGTGGTGAGCAGCTCGTCACCGGGGGCGAAGCGCAGCGAGCGCAGCACCGTGTTGACGCCCGTGGTGGCGTTGGTGACGAAGGCCACGTCGTCCGCGTCCGCGTCGACGAAGCCGGCCAGGGCCGCGCGGGCCTCGTCCAGCAGCGGCTCGACTTCGCGGTGGAGGAAGCGGGTCGGCTCGGCCTCCAGGCGCGCGCGCAGCTCGGACTGCTGCTGCAGCACCGCGGTGGGGCAGGCGCCGAAGGCGCCGTGGTTGAGATAGCGGACCTCGGGGTCCAGGCTCCAGTGCGTACGGAAGGAGGCGCTCATGGCCGGGCACTCGACCCGAGCCGGTGCCCCCTGTCAACGCGATGAGGCGCTGTCGGAGCCGTGTGTCGCTGGCCGGGCGGGGCCGCCGTGAGGCGACACCCTTCCTCCGCCGCCGGGGCCATCCTCCGTGCGGGGGAGGCAGGGCCCTCGGATACCGCAACCGCCGGTACTACTGGGCCTGCGGCAGGGGCGCCCAGTCGGGCGTCTGCAGGGTGCCCTTCTCGGCGCGCAGCGGAAGCTGGTTGCCGCCGTCCGCCGTCATGACGAACAGCTGCGAGCCACCGTTGCGCGTGGAGGTGAAGAGGATGTTCCGCCCGTTGGGGGAGAAGGCGGGCTCCTCGTTGCTGCCCTGGTCCTGCGTCAGGCGCGCCACCTTGCCGGTGTCCACGTTGACGGTGAAGAGGTCGAACGCGTTGCGCTCGTCGCGCGCGGTGAAGACGATGAGGTCTCCGCGCGGAGACCAGTCCGGCGTCTGGTTGTAGTTGCCCTGGAAGGTGAGCCGCCGCACGCCCGAGCCGTCCGCGTTCATCACGTAGATTTGCGGGCTGCCGCCCCGGTTGGACACGAAGGCGATGCGCTTGCCGTCCGGCGACCAGGTGGGGCTCGTGTTGAGGCCGTAGGGCGTGTCGGTGAGCGCCTTGGCGCCGCTGCCGTCCACGTTGGCCACGTGAATCTGCGCGCTCTCACCCTCCGCCAGGGCGTAGGCGATGCGCTTGCCGTCCGGAGAGAAGGACGCGCCCGTGGCCATCTGTCCCTCGGACACCACCGCGCGCGCCTCGCCGCCGGTGGCCTTCTGCACGAAGATGTCCGGCCGGCCCTTGCGGTACGTGGTGAAGGCCACCTGCGAGGCGTCCGGGCTCAGCCCGGGGAGGATGTTGATGCCGCCCTTGGTGAGGGACGTGGCATTGCCGCCGTCCCAGTCCGCCACCACCACGTCGCGATTCTGGCCGCCCTTGCGCACGTAGGTGATGCGCGAGAGGAACGGGCTGGGCTCGCGCGTGAAGTGCCGGTAGAGCGCGTCCGCCAGCCGGTGCGCCAGGAGCGACGCCTGGTCCGCCGGGGCGTCCTTCGCCACCTTCAGGTCCTCGCGGCCGGTGCCCACGTTGAACAGGCGCAGCTCGCCTCGCAGCACGCCGCCGTCCTGCGCCAGCGACACCTTCACCAGCGCCTCGGCGCCCACGTCCGCCCAGCGGCTGAAGTTGATGCTGCCGGCCGTCATGCCCTCCGTCGCGTCCGCGGTGAAGCCCTTGCGGTCCAGCACCTGGAGGATGCCGGAGGCGGCCAGGTCGAAGCTGAAGGCGGTGTCGAAGCCGGACGCCTGCTTCTTCGCGCCGTCGTTCTGCGTCACGGGCGCGGGCACGGCCACGGGCAGCGGACGGAAGTTGGCGCCGGAGATTTCAATCGTCGGGGCCTGCGCGAGCGCCGCGAACGGGACGAGGACCAGGGAGAGGAGCAGGGCTTTCATAGGGCGTTCGGTCTGAAGCTCAGGTTGACACCGTGCTTCTGCAGCGTGTCCCGGAGGTGGTCCGGAGGAGGCGAGAAGGGCGACGCCTTGCGCACGGCCGTGACGACGGCCGAGTCGAAGAGGTCATTCCCGCTGGGCTTCGTGAGGCTCACGTCCAGCACTTCACCGGTGCGGCCCAGGCGCACCGCGACGACGGTGTTGAGGCGCAGGCGCTCCGAGTCGGGGATGGTGTCCGCGACGTTGTAGTGCCGGCGCACCTGCGACTGGAGCAGGCCGAAGTAGCGCTCGCCCTCGGCCGTGGCCGAGTCACCGTCCGGGTCGCCGTCCTCCGCGCCCTCGGCCTCCTCGGGCTCGGCCGCCTTGGCCGTCTTGTCGAAGGCGCCGAAGAGCCGCTTGCGGCGGTCCTCTCCCGTCTTCTCGCCCTTCACGGGCTCGGGCTTCGGGGCGGAGGAGGGCTCGGGCTTCACGCCCGGAATGGGCACCGCCACCGCGGTGGAAGAGGGCGGGGGCGGCGCATTGGGGACGGGCTTGGGCGCGTCCACCTGCTTGGGCGGCGGAGGCAGCTGCTCCTTGCGCGGCAGCAGCTTGGGGTCCCTGGGCTTGCCCAGCCGCACCAGCGAGGCGCGGATGGGCTTGGCGTCCAGGTCCACCTTGGGACCGGAGTTGAAGCGGGCGTACAGCAGGGCCGCCAGCAACAGGACGACATGCCCGACGACGGAGACCAGCGCGAAGCGCGACAGCTTCGAAGGCCGCGAGGCGAGCAGGCTGTAGGTCACCGCGGAGTCCGTCATGGGTTAGCGCTTCGCCTCCTTCGACTTGCCCTTCTTCTCGTTGGACGCCTTGCCCCCACCCGTCGGGTCCGTAATCATCCCCACGTTGTTGATGCCGGCCTTCTGCGCCGCCGCCATCACCTCCACCACCACGCCGTAGGGCACGTCCCGGTCCGCGTGGAGGTAGACCTCCTTGTCGGCCTGGGCCTTGGCGTTGGCGGCGAGCTTCTCCGACAGCTCCTCCAGCGGCACCTCGGCGTCGCCGATGTAGACCTTGCGGCCGGCGTCGATGGACAGCACCAGCTTCTTCTCCGTGGCCTCCACCGGCGCGGCCTTCGTCTCCGGCAGGTTCACCTTCACGCCCTGCTGGATGAGGGGCGCGGTCACCATGAAGATGATGAGGAGCACCAGCATCACGTCCACCATGGGCGTGACGTTGATCTCACTCATCGTGGTGCGGCCACCGCCGCGGTTGCCTCCGCCCATTCCCATGGCAGTGCCCGCCTAGCGGAAGAAGTGCCGCTTGATGATGTTGAGGAAGTCCGCGGAGAAGTTGGCCATCTCCGTGTCGAACACCTTGATGCGGCTGACGAACGAGTTGTACGCCACCACCGCCGGAATCGCCGCGAACAGGCCCGCCGCCGTGGCGAACAGCGCGTTGCCCACCGGCGCGGCCACCGTGGCCAGCGTCGCGTTGCCCTGCTCGGCAATCTGGTTGAAGGCGCTGAGGATGCCGATGACGGTGCCGAACAGGCCCACGAAGGGCGACGCCGCGCCCACCGTGCCCAGGAAGGACACCCGGTTCTCCAGCTCCGTAATCTGCGCGGTGGAGGCCCGGTTCAGCGCACGCTCGACGTTTTCGATGCCGCCCAGCCGCTCGGCCATGGCGCCCTCGGCGCCACCTTCCTTGGACTGGGCCAGCTTGCTCAGCTCTTCGTAGCCGGCGCAGAAGACCTTGGACAGCGGCGAGCCGTCCAGCTTCTGGGCCGTCTGGTAGATGGACTCCAGGCGGGAGGCCTTCCAGAAGGTGTCGAGGAAGGTGAGAGATTGTGCGCGGGCCTTCGACAGCTGGGTCGCCTTCATGGCGATGAGGGCCCAGGAGGCCACGGACACCCCCATCAGGAGCAGCAGCACGGCCAGCTCGATGAAGGAGGCGTCGCGGATGATCTCCACGTAGTTCATGGCGCCGAGCGCCAGGGGCAGGTGGGGCGTCATGGGGTGCAGGCCGTAACACTCCGATACAACAGGGTCAAACAAAGGAGGCACGCCCGGCTGCTTGAAGCTGCATGCGCGTGCGGGTGAATAATTCCCGAGAGCGCCCGTCTGGAGGGGTTGTAACGGGCCGAACATCTCACCACCCCACGAACAGGGCTCCCCATGAACTCCCGACTGCTGGTCGCATTCCTCTGCCTGGCGGCCGTCATCCCGGGCTGCGTCGTCCACGACAACGACTGCTGCGACGTCCCCCCGGACACCTACCCCGGTGACATCACCTTCCGCTGGACCTTCGGCGGCCTGCGCTGCTCCGAGGACCGCGACATCGCCGGCGTCAACATCGTCATCCCCGGGGAGAGCCTGCAGAACGGCGGCCGCTACCCCTGCAATGCGAACGGCTTCGACGGCATCGTGCTCCATGACTTCGTGCCGGGCGTCTACAACTTCAGCATCGAGGGCGTGAGCTACGGTGACGAGCGCCTCTACTTCGCCAGCGGCACCTTCACGGTGAACGGCGATGTGTCGGTGGACGTGGACCTGACGCCGACGGGCACGCCGCCCTCCTTCGCGTACGTCAGCTGGCTGTTCCCGGCGAACAACGCCAGCCAGAGCCCCAACTGCAACCAGGCCGGCATCGCCTCCGTGGACGTCCGCGTGGACGATGGGGAGTGGGCCCGCATCGACTGCGCCCGGGGCCAGGGTGCCAACAGCGTCCAGACGCCGTACCTGGAGCCCGGCGAGCACTTCCTGGAGTTCGTCGCCGTCGATAACAACGGTGCGCCCTGGTACTACTACAGCGGCAGCTTCACCACGCGGGCCGGCACGCCCACCTCGCACACGGCCTCCATGTGGGCGATTGGCGGGGCCTCCATCCGGTGGGACATCCTCACCGGGACGAATGGCCAGACGCTGAGCTGCTCGCAGGCCCGGCTCACCGAGGTGCGCATCAACTTCCGCGACGTGTTCACCAACGAGCTGGTGTACGGCATCTTCGGTGACGGCCACGGCTGCAACGACGCCCCGGTGGTCTTCGAGTTCCTGCGCCCGGGCCGCTACGAGGTGGAGATGTATGCGCAGGGCGCGGACGGCCGCGAGTACCTGTCGCCGGACAACGGGCCCGTCATCGACGTGATTGCCCACCAGTTCCCGGGGCCGAATGGCGCGCTCCCGGTGCCCCTCATCCGCCTGTAACGGTTGCCTGGTCGTGAGGTGAACGAAGGGTCGGGGCGGGGTGCCCCGGCCCTTCGTCGTTTCCGGGGCCCCCGCTGCCGCTGGCATCAAACGTGATAGGGAACCCCCGCATGCGGCAAGGCAGCCACAGTCCCATTGGCGTGTTCGACTCGGGTGTCGGAGGCCTCACGGTCCTCAAGGCGCTCATGGCCCACCTCCCCCATGAGAGCACGGTGTACCTGGGGGACACGGCGCGGGTGCCCTACGGCACCAAGTCCGGCGAGGTGGTGACGCGCTACTCGCTGAAGAACGCGCAGTTCCTCATGGAGCGGGGCATCAAGCTGCTGGTGGTGGCGTGCAACACGGCCACGGCGGTGGCGCTGCCCGCGCTGCAGGCGGCGCTGCCGATTCCGGTGGTGGGGGTCATCTCCCCCGGCGCGCGGGCGGCGCTGGCGCGCACCCGGGGGCGGCGGGGGCAGCTTCACCTGCGCCTGTCCCGGCGGGCCCTGGTTCGTAGGCGGCGTGTTGCCCGTCACCTTGAACACCAGGTCCGACGCCCACTTGTACGAGATGACCATGCCCGACGCCGTCAGGACGATGAGCACGGGCAGCGACCAGAAGCCGATGACGTTGTGCCAGTTCCAGTCCCGCGCCTTGCCCTTCAGCCCGCGCCGGAACCACAGGGACGGCCGCATCGCGCGCAGGTTCCACTTGCGAGGCCACCACAGGTACAGGCCCGACACGGCGAGGAAGAGGAACACCGCATTGCTCGCCCCGGTGAGCGCCTTGCCCGCAGCGCGGTGGTCCCCCGTCGCCGCCAGCCACCGGTGCAGCTCCTCGTTGACGTGGAAGAAGTCACGCCACCCCTGCGCCCCACCCTCCCGCACCTCTCCCGTGTAGGGATTCACATAGACGAGGCTCTCGCGGCCCAGGTTCACCAGCACCGCCGCGTCGGGCTCCGGGTACACCGTCACGCCGGACGGCTGTGCCTCCGGACGCGCCGCGCGCACGCGGGCCAGCAGTTCATCCACGGGCAGCCGGGCCGCAGCATCCGGCGCGGGCACCTGGACGTGGCGCGCATCGCGCTCGGCCCACTCGAGCAGCTGCGACTGGAAGGCAATCGCCACGCCCGTCACGGACATCACCGCGATGACGAGCCCGGCGACGATGCCGGCCACCAGGTGGACCCAGAAGAGAATCTTGCGGAACGTGCTGGTCATGGAGGCGGCTCGTACGGGCGCTTCACTTCAGGGAGAACTCGACGGGAACTTCGATGATGACGCGCACGGGTCGGCCCTCGCGGCCGATGGCTGGCGAGAAGCGCCACTTGTTGACCGCGGCCATCGCCGCCTCATCCAGCGCGGGCACGGAGCGCATCACCCGCGTGTGCTCGGGCTCCACCCGCCCGTCCGTGCCGATGATGATGCGCACCACCACGCGGCCCTGGATGCCATCCGAGCGCGCACGGCGCGGGTACTCGGGGGTGACCTGCTTCAGCACGCCCGGGGGACGCGACACCTGCTTCAGCCCCACCGCCTCGCCCGTCCCGCCCGAAGCCCCCACCACCCCGCCCTGCTGTCCACCGACGACGCCTCCCACCACGCCACCCACTACCGCACCGATACCCGCGTTGCCCGCCACCGCCGTGGGCTCGGGGGCCGCCACGGGCTCGGGCTGGGCCACGTCGACGGGCGGCTCCGGCACCGGCTCGGGCTTCGTCTCCTCGGGCTCGGGGACGGGCTTGGGCACGGGCGCCGCCAGGGGACGCTCGGTGGGCCGCGCGGCGCGGGCCTTTGTCTGACGCGGCGTCTTCTCCTCCACGGACGCGGCGGAGCCTCCAGCGGAAGGCGCGGGCGGCGGAGGCGCGAAGGTAAGGAACACGAGCTCCGGCTCCGGCACGGCGGGCGCCTTCTCCGGCCGGGCGGACGGGAGCGCCACCGCGGCCCCGATGAGGCCCACGTGCACCACCACGGCGAGCAGCGCGGCCGGGCCCCAGCG
>JBKGHK010000193.1:0-15349 GCA_046520375.1 Pyxidicoccus sp. 3LFB2 | reverse complement strand
GGTCGGGCCTGCCCACACCTCGAGCGCGGCGCGGGTCTCGGCCGCGCGCGTCTTGTTGTTCAGCGCCTCTTGCAGCAGCGCGAGCCCCTCCATGGCGTGGCGCACCTGCGCGTCCGTGAGCTCCTCGTGCTGGAAGAGGTTGCGGTAGGCCTTGGCGAGCCGGGCCAGCGCGACGACCGACTCGGTGACCACGCCGCTGCCCGTGGCCTGCGGGGAGCGGAAGTGCCCGAGGCGATAGCTGATGCTGCCCCAGTCCCAGCGGTCGCTCGCGGGGCGGCCCTGCGCCAGCCGGTCACGCTCCAGCGTCCCCTGCCAGTCGGCGCCGAACTGGGCGCGCAGGGCCTTCTCGAGGAAGGCCTGGAGCGCGTCGCGGGCGCTGCTCAGGGCCGGGTCGAGCATGGCGCTGATGGTGGCGTTGCGGGTGCTGGCGGTCGTTCTGCGAATGGACACCGGGCGCGGCTCCTTCAAGAGAAAGGGGCGCACAGGGTACCGGACCTGTTCGGGGTCAGCCAGGAATGGACCCGAGCCGCAACTGCCAGTGCGCGTGGGATGACGGCACGACGCGATCGAGTTCGCCCTGCGCGAAGAGGGTTGGCACCGTGACCTGCGCCAGGTCGAAGCCCCCGAGCCCGTTCCAGAGACTCCGTCGCTGAACCGTGTCCTATGGGGCGCTGTCTTCAGGGCGCTTCGTGGGACCCGAGGTGGCAGGACGCGGCGGGGGGAACACAGGGGCGTAACAAGCGCCTTTGTAGACGTAATAGTTGACGGTCGCGTCACAGTCCGTCGGGCTCATGTCCAGCCTCACCCAGCACGCCCCCTGGATGGGAACCTGCATCCTGCTGGGGCAGCGGCCATTCGCATCGGGCCGCGTCTGTCCTGGAAGCGGCTTGGGCGGCAGGTCCACGGCAATGACAGACAAGGCAGAAGGCACCCGGGTGAGCGGCACCGGGGCCGTCAGGGCAGTCTCTCCGACAGCCACGGTGCCGGCATCCCCCTCCTCCTCCACCGCTGCCGCGTGGACCTGCTCGGTCTCCTCTTGGGGTTGGCCGCTCAGCATCGACGCGGCGCCAAGCGACACGGCACCCCCCAGGCTGGCGGCGGCCATGAGCCATGGCCACGGAGCCGGCCTGGGCTCCCGCGGCATGACGTGTTCTGGAACGGCGAAGAGCGGCACCTCCGCCGCCGGCCCGGCTTGTCGTGCGGCCTGCTCCAGCGCCTCGGCCAGCTCGCGCGCAGTGCCCCGCGCTTCGGGCCGCACCGAGAGCATCCGGGACACCAGCTCGCTCAATTCCGCGCAGCAGCGGGCGTTGACGATGCGTGGCGCCAGGGGGCCCGTGCCCTGTGGCCCCCAGAGGTGGGACGTCTCGTCCAGCAGTGCTGGGGTGGGCGGGTAGTCGTCAGCCACCAGCCGGTAGGCGGTCATCCCCAGGGCGAAGACATCATCCGCCGGCTCGGGGGCATAGGGCGGGGTCGACGGATGGAAGGGGAGCTTCACGGAGCGCCAGGCCTCCGGTGAACGGTAGGGCGGCGTCCCGGGCGGAAACGGCGGCGACGTGAGCACGGCGGCCCCCACGAAATTTCCGGAGCCGAAGTCGGTCAGGAAGACGCGTCCGTCCGCGGCGCTGACGAGCACGTTGTCGCCCTTCACGTCCCGGTGGACGCCCCCCACGGCATGCGTTGCCTCCAGGGCACTCGCGAGGTTGGCGAGCACGCGGAGCACCTGACGCGAGGTGGGGCGCTGAACGCGCGCCCATTCATAGAGGGACACGCCCTCGACCCACTCCATCGCGAGGTAGGGATGCGGAAGGCCTCCCGGCCGCCCCCAGTTCCCCTGGCCCACGAGGCGCGGGACGTTCGGGTGCCGGAGGCGGGAGAGCAGTTCTCCCTCTCGCACGAAGCGTCCATCTCCGGGGTGCAGGGCCACCTTGAGCGCCACGGGCCCGAGGACGTCCTCCACCCCGAAGGCACGATAGACGGCGCCGTAGGCACCCCAGCCACGCCGCTCCAGCACCCGCCAGGGCCCCACACGCGTACCGGGGGGCAGGTGTGCCGGATGCAGGTGGCCAGGTTCCATGACGTGCCCCACATGAAGGGAGTGAGCTCGCCACGAGCCTACTTCCTGCATCGTCCCGTGTCAGCGCAATCTCCCAAGTGGTGTGGGCGTCGAATTCCCAGCCCGCGTGGAGAGCCAGGCCGGCTGCTCCGCTCTCCGGACGGCCCGGCTGGCCGTCCGTTGGACAAGAACTCACAACCTCAACGAAGAAACTCTCCGGGGCAGGCACAGGAGGTCCCCATGCACCTGTACATCAATGGCCGGAAGGTCTCTCCGGTCCACGACGCCACCCTGTCGCCAGGGAAGATGCACTTCGAGACCCTCCACATGCCGGGCGGACACGTGGAGCGTCATCCCGTGCGCAAGGATCCAGACCAGGTCGCCTTCACCCTTCCACGAGACGTACTCCTCCGTCCGGATGACCTCACCGCCGAGCACGCGCTCGCGGATGAGACCCAGGTGATGCATATCGCCATCCTGCAGGTGAACTTCGTCAAACGCGGGAGCAGGGTCCTCGCGAACGTCGACTGACCCAGGGCCCCGCTGCCCGGCTTCCTCAGGGCTGACGGACGAGGTGATTCGCGGGCGGGTCGCTGCACGGGAAGGACTCCATCGAGGCCTCCATCACGAGGTCGCGCTTCCCCCCGTCCAACAGCGTCTCGCCAGGCGCGATGTCCCAGCCGCCCACCCACCCGCGTGACTCCAGGCCCGGGAGCTCGGCGGCCGCGACAGGCTCCGCCCGGCGACGGCGTCCCGTACGCTCTCGTGGCCGGCCGCGCGTCCCCAAGCCGTACCCCAGGAAGCCACCTGCCAGGGCTCCGAGAGCGAAGACGGCGCTCCAGGGAACGCGATGCCATGCTGCGCCTGAGCCTCTTCTCGTCAGCCCCATGCTGCGAAAGCTAGGTCTGGCCCCTCACACCGCAGCAGTCTGGCAGGCGGGCGTGCCGTCCCCTGGTGTGCAAGGCTGAAGGCGCGCGGAGGGACGTGCCCGGCCCCACCGTCGCGCGTCCCCGCTCCCACCGGGCCCACGACACGAGGACCCACCCCATGAAGCTCCTGAACACGCTTGTGCCCGCGCTTGCCCTGGCGCTGCTCCTGCCCGCCGCTCGTGGCGAGGCCTCCAACTACCCGCCGGATTACGCCATCTGCAGCGTCTACGACACGCAGGTGACAGGCCCCTTCGAGGTCATCCGCCACACGACGAAGCTCCCGGGCCGCTACGCCACGCTGACGGTGGCCTACCGCGGGTACCTGCGTGGCAAGTACGCGGACAGTCAGATCAGCCTCTTCGTGAAGCTCAATGGCCAGTACGCCATCGTGCAGGCGCAGTCCGGCGCGTACAACGATGCCTACGTCCGCCTGAACGCGGGGCCTCGCGACTGCAACATGTGCAACAGCCAGACGGGCTGTGGCTCGACGTCACCTGGCAACTGGATGTGCAACTGGCCCACGACCACCGAGACCCACGTGTTCCTCTACGGGTGGAATGAGGTCTACCACCAGAACGTCTGGGACCTCGAAGTGGCGGCGACGGCCAATGGCGAGTGGGACAGCAACTTCGGCAACAACTACCACGCGTCGCTGCCGGCCCGCTCCAGCTGCTGGTAGTCCCGCGAGCCCTCCAGCGTGAAAAAGACGGGCCTCCCTTCGGACCGTCCTGCGAAGCTGCGAGCATGGAACGCTTCGTCGAGGTCGCCGAGGGAGTCTCGCTCTGGGTCGAGTCAAAGGGTCCGGAGGATGCGCCCGCCATCCTGCTCATCATGGGCTCCACCGTCTCGGGCCTGGTCTGGCCCGATGCGCTCATGGAGTCCCTGGCCCGCGAGCACCGGGTCATCCGCTATGACCACCGGGACACCGGAAGGTCCACCTGGGCTTTCGACACGGTCCCCTACTCCGCGACCCGGATGGCCGAGGATGCACTGGCCATCCTCGATGCGCTCGGAATCGCACGCGCGCACGTCGTGGGCCTGTCATTGGGAGGCTATCTGGTGCAGTGGCTCCTGGTGGCGCATCCCGAGCGGCTGCTCAGCGCGACGGTCATCGGAGCGCCCGCCCTCGAAGGCGCGCCGGCGCGCGCCAACCTGACGGCGCGAGCCCCCATCGACCCCGGCCTGTACGCGTTCTGGGCCCACATGTTCGAGCCGCGTGAGCGCGAGGCGCAGATTGAATGGCGCGTCGAGAACTGGCGCCGGCTCAACGGCCAGGTGCTGCCCTTCGACGCCGAGGAGTTCCGTGCGCTCGAGCAGCGCATCATCGCCCACGCCGGCCGTCACGACACCTCGACGGCCCATGCGCGGGCCGACCCCTCTGGACTGGCGCGGGGCGCGGAGCTCGCGCACGTCACCGTGCCCACGCTCGTCGTCGCCACCCCGGAGGACCCCACCAACCCCGAGTCCAACTCGCGGTTCCTGGCGGAGACCCTGCAACGGTCGACCCTGGTGAGAATCGACGGGATGGGACACACGATTCCGCGTGCCGTCGCGCCCCGGCTCGCGGCGGCGCTCCTGAGCCACATCGAGGCCGTGGGCCGTCGCTGAGCCCGCGCCTCCACCGAGCTCCGCCCCGCCGGGTCCATGCGCGGAGTCCCCTCCTTCCTCGACGCCTGTCTCGCCGCCACCTGGGGCTGCCGGGCGGCCCTATAGCGAGAACAGGTAGGGGCGGGCCTCGGGAACCCTCTTCACCCGGAGGATGTGGCTCTGCTCCACGGCCATCCGGGGCACGGCCACGGGCCGGGGGATGCGGAGGATGCCAGGCACGTCCTCGCTGGAGAAGACGTACCGCCCCTGCCGGTCCTTGTGCGTGCAGCCGACCTCGAGGAGGAGGTAGCGCTGGATTGCCGCCGGGTCCGTGGTCCCCCAAGTGAACCGCGCGAGCGCGTCCACGGTGAGCCCGTACATCTCCGCGACGCTGTCCAGCGTCTCGCCGTCGCTGACCTGGTGCTCGGCGATGCGCGCCAGGACGCGCTTCGCCGAAGAGGTCTTCCCCTTGCTGCCCGCCTTCGCGGGCTTCTGCTGGGACCAGGGGCCGCCCGTGCGCACCAGCGCCAGCGTGTTGTCGAGCGTGGCGCCCTCCAGCACGGACAGCACGTTGGCGGCGCCATTGGGGACATCCTCCAGGTCGATGCGGCCCTCGGAGTCGGTGGTGGACTGCTGCTCGGATGCGTCCGCGAACTGGATGCGCAGCTGGAGTCCGGAGATGGGCATGTCCGTGACATCGTCCACCACCTGCAGGCGCAGCCACAGCGGCTCCGAGTTGCTGACGGGAGGCGCCACCTCGGGCGTCTCCGCGAAGTGGGGCGCCTCGGTGCGCAGGGGCAGCGGAGCCCGCACCAGCCGGAGCAGGCCGAAGGAGAACAACATCGCCGCCTGCCGGGCGACCTCGTCCGCGCACAGGGACGTGAAGGGCCGCGCGGACGTGTAGCCGTGCGAATACACCAGCGCCCGCAGCGTGCGGAGGTTGGCGTCATCCCTGACGAGCTGGAGCAGGCGGTGCTCGAGCGTCCAGCCCCGCCCCACAGCCACTGGCTCGTGGTCGTCAGGAATCAAATCCTGCAATTCGAGAATGACATACTCGCGCAGGCCGTCTTTCAGTCGATGGCGTAGGGGCATGCTGTGGGTGATTGAGACAGACCCTCTCATGCGTGTCTGACAGGTGTCCATGACTCACGAAGCAATTCGTTGCGCAGTCTTTCCACACCCATGATGCCGCGACAGGATTTACGGTAGTGAAGGGGCTGGAGGGTGGACGCGGGTGATTTCAAAACGGGAAAGTCGCGCGGCTTTATCAGTGTTGTTGCTGGTTGCGGCTTGCTCAGGTCCGGGTGGTAGGGGGCACCTCCGACACCTACTGGCTGCCCCTGGCCGTGGACGCCGAGGGCGAGCGGGTGGCCCTCTCGACCAACGGGGCGATGCCCATCCGTATCGTGGGAATGTTCGACCAACGCGAGTGGAAGGTCATCCGCCGGCCCGCGGGCGACGCGATGGAGCTGTCCCACATCGTGGAGGCCACCTTCGACGGGGACCGGCTCCACCTGGAGTACAGCGACCGCCGCTGGAACTCCGTAGAAGAGGTGGTGGAGCTGCCGCCCGCGCCGCCTTCTCCGGAAGGCGCGCAGTGAGGAGGCCGCCGAGCGTGTCGCACCTGAATACCCGGGCGGGCCGTGCCGTCCTTGACCCCAGGATGGAGCCTCCCCCAGGCTTCGTCCCAGCGGCGCACGCCGCCAGGCCGCTCGGGTGTGTGCCGACCCGTGCAGGCACCGAGGAATGGACGATGAAGCAGACGACCCGCCGCTTCTCCCTCTCCTTCTGGGCCGCCTGCCTGGTGGCCCTGGGCCCCGCGACGCCGTGGGCCCAGACAGGCAAGCCCGTCTACATCCAGGGCTCCGAGGTGAACCTGCGCGACAAGCCGTCCACCCGCGCGAAGGAGGTGGCGAAGGTCGCCATCGGCACCGAGTGCCAGCAGGGGAAGAGCGCGTCGAAGCAGTGGGTGCACCTCAAGTGCGGCGAGGCAGCGGGCTTCACGCTGAAGTCCCTTGTCGGCGCGGAGAAACCCACCGTCGAGGCGCTCCTGGCGCAGGCGCAGGACACGACCCAGCCGGCGAAGGTGCGGCTGGACGCCGCCACGCGCGCGGCCACGCTCGACCCGCGAAACGAGCAGGCGCTGAAGCACGTGTCGGACCTCTTCTTCGACGTCAACTTCGAGCAGCTCCTGAAGGACCGGGACCTGCGCCGCAGGAAGGGCGGCTTCCGGGAGATGTTCAAGGTCGCGCGGGAAGTCGAGTCGAGCCGCCCGAAGATGAAGCGGGAGTCAGGTGAAGCCGCCCTGCTGCGCGAGTTGGAGAAGCGGGACTTCGACTGGCATCGGATCGAGTTTCGCGACAGCGGCTTCGTCAGCGCCATGTACCGGGGTGGCGAGCTCGTCGTCTACGCCGGGGCCTTCGTGTCCCTGGGAGGAATGGAAGAGCTCAACGACACGGATGAGGAGTTCCGCGTCATCATCGACTCGCGAAGCAGCTCGGCGGTGTCGGAGCCGCTGAAGTGCGCGCTGCAGCAGGGTGCGCGCACCGCCACGCCGGATACGAGGAAGTACTCCGAGCTCCATCAGGAGTCCCCGGACATGCCCGCCCTGAGCCTGGACTCCCTCCGGCTCTACCAGTCGCTGCCAGACCGATGGTTCGAGCTCTCGCAGACGGAAGCCGGCGAGCGCTTCCTCCGCTTCGGCTGCGGCGGGCTCAAGGGCGCCGAGCTCCGCGTGGACGTTCATCGCCGGGCGAGTGTGTGGTGGCACTTGCTCGCCGGCACGGGCGAGTCCAATGACGAGGTCCTGCGTGTCGCCAGCATCTCGAAGACCGCCACCGGCCTTCAGCTCCAATTGCGCGACCTGGGGGGCTACCAGCAGTCCCTGAGCATCACCTGGCCCACGGCGGAAGCGAACGTGTCTGTCTGGGAGCGCAAGCCCCACGGCGGCCGCAGGTCCTACCTCGCGGCCAATACCAGGCACGGCTTCCGGGTCGACGAGTCCCCGTGCAGCGAGACCGAAGGGTAGCACCGGCAGCAAGCTGCATCAGAGGGGGAGTGGCATTCCATGGGGCTTCAACGGCAGTTCTACCTGACGGAAGACGCCCAGGGCGTCGGTGTCGACACCAACATCGTCGAGAAGGCGGGAGACGGCACGCTCATGCGTGTCTTTCCCGTCGACAACTACGACTTCCCCGAAGAAATCAAACGCCAGGCCCGGGAATGGCACGTCCTCAAGGTCCCGCTGCTGGGGCAGCAGATGCTCCAGGAGGAGCAGAAGCCGGACTGGTGTGGGCGGACCTCCGCCTCCATGGTCTACAACTACTTCCAGCTCATCAAGGGCGGGGACCCGCGCCCGCACTACATCACGCACTCGCGCGCGGGGGACCCGGAGTGCCTGCTCGACCTCCGGTATCCCGGCGGGGAACGGGCCTTCTACGGGCCGCCCTACGAGCCCTCCCTTCCGAAGAAGGGCTGGGCGACGCATCCCGACGGCGGCAGGTATGAAATCCAATCCGACTTCTCGCTGTACCACGCCTCGGACGACGGTGAGCTCCCCGTCCCGCTGAGCCAATTGCTGGCCGACCCGGACAAGCGCCCGAGGGGCATGGGCGGCGTCCTGCGCTATCGAGCCCCGAGCCGTTACTCGGAAAACATCGGCCATCTGCTCCCCGGTGATTTGCGGCATCAGGCCGACGACATCAAGAACAGCGAGGAGCGGGCCCGGGAGCGCTTCGCCCACCTCATTGACTGCCTCCGCGCCAACAACCCGGTCGTCATCTACACGGGCATCGGGTTCAGGGACCGGAAGAGGGATGCCGACCCCCGCCACATCATCGTCATCTGTGGCTACTGCATCCTGGAGTTGGGAGGCACGAGGCAGCTCTGGCTGGTGACCGCCGACCCGTCCACCAAGTTCGAGCACGCCCGGTCCTTCCTCCCCGCCCCCCTTGCCGGAAGGAACGTGGACCTGGGCCACCGGCTCGAACCCCATCACGCGCTCTTCCGGATGCGCTCCGGAATGCTGGCGGCGGCCTCCAAGCTCAAGGGCTTCGCCTCCTTCAACCTGGTGCGTGCCACCGCCTTCTTCGAGAAGAACCCGCAGACGCTGAAGTCGGAGTTCGACCGCATCCTGGACCACTCGGACACGCACTGCGGGCGCTATGCCTACCGCGAGAAGCGCACCGACGTGCCCCCGGAGGTGGTCGACAGCAGCTTCAGCCGGCCGAAGTACAGCTTCCCGCTGCGCGGCAGCGCCGCCTCCAGCCACCCCTGGCAGTGCTTCTACAACAACGAGTCCCTCGACACGGGCATCGGTGGCTACTACGTGCTCGGCCTGCAGCGGAACCTGCACGGCGGCGTCCACCTCTTCCCGCCCGCCAATCAGGACATGGCCCCCGTCAGCGCCGTGGCCCCGGGGTATGTCGTGGCGGCGCGGCTGCCCGCCGAGCAATCCGCGAGCCTCGCGCCGGAGGTCGTCCAGGCGCTGGGCAACTGGCCGGGCTTCGTCCTGCTCCGCCACGAGGTGGAGGAACTCGCCGGCCGCAAGGGCACCTTCTACTCGCTCTACATGCACCTGCGCTCACCGGTGTATCCGGCCATCACCGACCCCGCGCAGCCCCGCGGCGCGACGCTCGACCGGTACTTCCGCGAGGTGCCCTGGTTCCAGAAGCTGTTCCGGCAGCGGTTCGGTGCCTGGGTCTGCATCTCGGAGGACGCGGAGGTCCCGCCCGGGACGCTGCGCTGGGCGGCGGGTCCTGTCACCGAGCAGGACGCGAAGCTTCCCGACGCCCAGGGCCCGTCCGCGCCCCGGCAACACAAGGTGCACGGCGACGATGGAGCCTCGGAGGCCATCACCGTGCGCAATGCCAGGGGCCAGGTGCAGTGGCTCTACAAGGCGCCCCCGGGCAACCTCGAGGCAGCGATGCAGGCGCTGGCCGACGGCAAGGTGGCCACCTTCGAGGAGCCCTTCTTTCCCGTGGCCACTGGAGAGATGCTCGGCTTCGCGGGCCCTCTTCCCGGTGAGCGGGCGACGCCACCGGCGAGCTTCCAGGTTCCGGCGGACCCGGACGTGCCGGGACGGCGCAAGCAGTTCACCTTGCGCTCGGGGTTCCTCCACTTCCAGGTGTTCTGCCCCGAGAAGGACACCGAGAACGGCATCGGGCTGCTCACGGAGCTGGCGAAGCAGCTCGACCTGGGCGGCGCCAATCCCATCGAGTTCTTCGACGTGACGGAGGACCAGGAAGACAACTTCCTGGAGGTGAGTGAAATCCAGAACCACCTCAAGAAGGCGCTTCCGCCGGAGGACCGGGAGCCCTTCGGCAAGGCCACCCAGGAGGTCTTCGAGGCAGCCAGGGCCATCCCGCGCAGCAGCATGAACTATGGGACGCGGGTGGCCTCGCTCCTCGACAGGAACACCTCGTTCGCGCCCGAGGCCGAGAAGCCGGACTGGACGTCCCCTTGCTGCCGCTTCGCCTATCCACTGAAGCTGGAGGTGGAAACGCACTTCCTGCCGAAGCCCGAGCAGAACAGCCTGGCCCCCGGAGGCCGCTACGAGCTGGAGCTGGCCTTCGAGCAGGAGGTGGCCGGCGAGTGGCGCCGCATGGAGTGCCCCCGGGGCGGCTGCGGCGGCGAGGAGAATGGCCGGAAGGTCTGCAAGCCCGCGGTCCTCCAGATTGATGGGAACAAGCTCGGTGCCGCGAAGGACGGAGTCGTCCCGCTCTCGCTGAAGGTGCCCGCGCTCGCCGAGCGGATGACGCTCAAGGCCCGGGGAGGCTTCTTCATCGACCAGACCCTGTCGCTCCCTGGCGCGGACGGCCGGCTGCTCGCACAGGGCATCACCCGCCGCTGGCGCAACGTGCGCCTGCGCCAGAAGAGCGAGTGGACGGCCGACAACGTCACGACGGTGCTGGAGAAGGTGAACACAGCGCTGGGAGTCGAAACCTCGGAGGAGGCCCGGAAGCTCGTGGCCGAGCTGGCCTGGTGCGATCCGGACAGGGAGGCGCACATCGCGCGCATTCCCGCCCTGAGCGGCAAGAAGCCGGACGCCCCGGGCCCGAAGCTCTTCGCGGCGGACGGAAGGCTCGCCCCGGGCGGCAGGCTGGAGAACCTGCACCCGGTGACGGCCGTGTGGCTGCTCAACGTGCTCGACAAGCAGCGCAAGGCGCGGGTCCGCGACGATTGGAGCGTGCCCTCGTTCCGCCAGGAGGACCCGAGCCCGCTGTGCGCCGGCTGGGCGAAGCGTGAGCACGCGCCGCTCGTGGGCGACCTCGTCACGGCCGTCGTCATCGACGAGGACTTCGGCTACGACAAGCAGAACCGCGTCACGCTGCTCGCCCGGCAGGGAGGGCGGGAGCTCGTCCTGGCCGGAGGCCGGGAGTACGGCCCGGGGGGCAACATCGTCCAGGCCGTCCAGGCGGGCTTCTGGGGGAAGTGGTCCCTGGTGGTCGCCAACACGGCCGAGCCTCCCCAGCCCCTGAATCCCAAGGCCCAGCCCGCCTTCCTCTCGGAGACGGTGACGGTCGACCGCCCGAAGCTCCTGGGGGAGCAG
Source organism: Pyxidicoccus sp. 3LFB2 (assembly GCA_046520375.1). Taxonomy (GTDB): domain Bacteria; phylum Myxococcota; class Myxococcia; order Myxococcales; family Myxococcaceae; genus Myxococcus. The sequence goes on along the minus strand of JBKGHK010000193.1, from coordinate 4,230 downwards.
GCGCCCGGAGACGCCGTCATCACCGAGCGCCCGCAGCGGCAGGCGGACGGGAGCTGGCGCTGGCGTCTCCAGTTCGAGGGCGCCGCGCCCCGGGAGCTCGCCGCGTTCATCCTGCTGCGGACCGACACGCAAGAGGCCGGCCCCGGCAGCCCCTTCCCGGAGCGGGTGCTGCCCGTCACGGTGCGGGCGCTCGTGGGCGCGAAGGTGCCCGCCTTCGACAAGAAGCGGTTCGTCATGGAGGGGCCGGAGGGCAAGGAGGAGTTCATCACCGGCCTGACAGAGGACGGGCAGGCGGTGCCGGCGGGAAAGGAGCGGCTCTACGTCATCGAGAACCACGTCCGCTACAAGGACTGCCTCGCGGCCATGGACATCCAGGTCGGCTGGGGGCTCGTGAAGGGGCTGCGCCAGCTCGAAGCGAAGAAGGTCCCCTTCAAGCTGCTGACGCTGAGCGCGGACGGGCACACCTGCACGCTCCAGAGCCGCGCGGACCTCTCGCGCTTCGGGGTTGCCGGAGCCAGGGCCGTGACGGTGTCCCTGACGGGAGACATCAAGCTGGAGTTCGACCCCACCGTCTGCGACGAGCCAAAGCTCTCGGCGGCCTGGGTCTTCGACGAGCAACGCCAGCGCATCCTCAACTGCAGCCCCGCCGCGAAGGACTCCAAGCTGGGTGCGCGGAAGTTCAGCGAGTACCAGGCCGTGTACCGCGCGAACCACCCCGAGCGCCTGCACGTCGGCCTCGCCGCGGCGCTGTGGCTCGTGGAAAAGGCGCTCGGCAAGCAGCCCCTCGTCATCGAGCGAATCGACGCCTCGGGCATGAGCTGTGTCATCGACGCCAGCGGGAAGGGCGCGGTGGACCGGGTGCGCGCGGCCGCCACCTCCGGCGGCTTCGTGGTGACAGACGCAGACCCGGCGAAGAAGTCCCGCCTGCGGCTCACGGTGGACCCCGCCGCGAAGAGCTGGGCGGTGGCCACGTTCCACCCCGGGCGCATCTTCGACAGCATCAACAAGAGCGAGCTGCCACCCGGCATGGAGCTCTTCTACTGGTTCGAGCTGGTGGCCCTGAATGGGCAGGCCTTCCTGCACCGCAGCCCCGGAGAAAACACCGGCGAGGGGGATGGCTCCATTCCCCTGGCGGAATTCGAGGCGCTGAAGGCGAAGACGTCCGCGCCCATCCGCGCCACCCACGAGGGCCCGGGCCGATACAGGAAGGTGGCCCTGCGCGACGGAGTGGCGGCCACGGCCACGGAGCCCGCGCGGCAGCTGGCCTTCAAGCCCGCGCCCCGTCCGGGCCAGTGCGAGCTGGAGGTGTCCGCCTGCGTCCACGGTGCGCCGGAGGACCTGGGCCGCTACACCGCCACCTTCTCGCGCAAGGCGCCCAAGGGCACGAAGTGGGAGCCACTCAAGGGCTTCGCGAAGCTGCGGCCCGAGAAGCTCGACCTGCAGGGGGACAACAGCGTGGCGGAGTGGCGTGTCTCCGCGCGCGTCCCATACCCGCAGACGCCTGCCGAGGGTCCGACGGAGTTCAAGCTGGAGCTGGTCTCGGACAACGTGGAGAGCGAGCCCGGGCAACTGGAGGCAACGGGGGTGTACGACTTCAAGCCACGCTGGGTGGGCGACCTGAAGGTGGAGCGGAAGGGCGAGCTCGTGGAGGTGCGCTGCCACGGTGAGGGCATCGAGGTGCCGGTGCCGGGCTCGAAGGACAAGAGCGCCTGGAATGTCGCCCGCGAGTTCGAGCTCGCCATCACGCCCGACAAGGCGGACCCTCACCTGGAGGGTCTCAAGCCGAAGCTGTCCGAGCACCTCCGGTTCGCCACCCCGAAGCCGGACGGGAAGCGCGGCGGGTGTGACCTCGAAGGGGACTTCGTCGCCACCGTGGACCTCAAGGCGCTCGAGCCGGGCGTGGCCTACACGTTCATCCTCCGGCGCGCGGGCAACAGCCCCGTGCGGCAGACGGTGCTTCCAGAGAAGAAGAGCGAGCCCTTCACGCGCAGGCGGGACGAGGAATAGACAGACATGGCAACGACCCAGGAGTCCCACGGAGACTGCCAGCTCCCGCTCGGCTACGACGGCGTCGTGCGCATCCGCGCGGTGCCGCACCTGGTGCTGCGGCCCGAGCCCCAGTCCCAGCCCACCCTGCTGAGCCTCAGCACCTGGCAGGTGCTGGTGGGCGGCAGCTGCGAGAACGTGGCGGGCAACGTGCCCTGCCGGCTGGAGTGGATTGTCACCAGCGACTGCTTCGACGAGAAGCGGATGCCCCACCGCCGCGAGACGTGCCTGACGCCGAGCGGCCGGGGCTTCGTGGTGCGCGAGAAGGTGGGCGAGGGCACGCAGCCGCTGCACCTCTCCGTCTACGAGCTGGGGCTCATCGGCACGGGGCGGCTGGGCTTCAAGCTGGAGCCGTTGCTGTTCGGCAACCAGGCCGTGGAGGTGAAGCCCGGGGACGCGGCGGCCATTCCCTATGATTTGGGAGCGCGCATCGGCTTCGGGCTCGCGCCCGCGGAGCTGACGTCGGACTGGCTTCCCGACTTCCTCGAGCGGCACGTCCGGAGCCAGCGGGTGGGGACGCTCGTCCAGCTCAAGCCGGACATCGCGGCCCTGTTCAACGGGCATGTGGCCACGCTGGACATCTACCCCACGCCAGCGGAGGGCGTGGCGCCGGATGCGAGCGCGACGGTGCACCTGGAGTGGGAGGTAGGCCACCCCGACGCGCAGAAGGTGCTGCTGTGGAAGGTGGGCTTCCTGGCGGTCCGCGGGGAGGGCACGGAGGTGCTCGACAACCGGCTCGCGTCGCTCGGCGGCATGGAGTCCTCGCCGATGCTGGGCTTCCAGTACCGGCTGGGCATCACGAAGAAACCCCCGGCCGCACCGCCCACGCCGGAGGGGAAGAAGGGCGGCAAGAAGAAGCCGCCGTCTGCGCCGCCCGTGGAGGGCGTCTTCGCGGAGCCGAGGCCCGCGCTCGAAGTTCCGAGGCCGAGGCTGAAGACCTTCAAGGTGAGCCTCGATGGCGGCAAGCTCGGCGTCCGGGGCGATTTCGAGAACTTCAGCGACTCCGTCGAGCTGGGCCTGACGGTGAAGGCCTACGTCCGCGTGCCGCAGGGCAAGGGGTGGCGCGTGGAGGAGCTGGATGACTTCTTCCGGAACGTGCTGGAGAGCACGCGTCTGCACACGAGTCTCCCGATGCAGCACACGGAGAAGCAGCACGCGGCCGTCACGCTCTGCCTGCCCGACGACGTGTCGACGCTGCTGGCGGAAATCCAGACGGTGACTGTGACGGCTCGGGAGAACACCTTCGAGCGCGAGGTGCTCGACCTGAAGCAGCTCCCCAGGCACTACGTGGAGGTGCTCAAGAAGGTGCCCGGGCTGCAGGTGTTCGCGGCCATGAGCCCCCTGCAGGTGGCGGGCACCAGGGAGGTGCCCTTCTGGGCCATCGCGGACTACGACGCGAGCGAGCCCGGGAAGGACAGTGGCTTCGCCCCCTTCGAGGGCGGCGCGTTCGTCTCGCGCGTGTTTGCGTCGGGCGTGTGCACGGGGAACACGGTGGACCTGTCGGGCGAGGTGGAGCGGCTGTCCTCGCCCATGCCCATCGTTCCGCCCGAGCTTCAGGAGGAGTTCTCGCTCTTCGTCGGCACGGTATGCGGCGAGGCGATTGGACAGAGCGAGGCGGCGTGGAAGGGCGTGGCGCACACCATCATGAACCGCGCGGTGCGCCACCAGGAATGGACGAAGTGCTTCACGCCGACGGACGTCATCATGAAGACGCGGTTCGATGGCCGGAAGCACCCGAATTGCGATGCGGCCCGTGCCTACCTGAAGTCGCCCGCGTCTTCAGCGCTCGAGTTCCGAGAGAGGCTGGAGCGGCTCATCTCGGCCGTGACGCCCATCTACATGCGGCAGGCAGGCGACGGTGGAGACCCTACCTACTTCTACAGCCCGGCCGCCCAGAAGGCGCTGCACGCGCAGAATCCAACGGAGTACCCCAACGTGATTCCGCCCTTCGTCAACCAGGGCGGCGACAAGGCACTGGTGGATATCTCGGCCAGGGTCCTCGGTGACGCGAAGGACGACTTCCGGTTCTTCGCCTTCAAGTTCCCCGAGAAGAACGCGCGGATGACGGAGCAGGAGATTGCCGCGGCCAGGGCGCAGCCCCAGGTCGCGAAGAGCCAGTAGGCACGGACGCGGGCCGGGAGGTCCTGCGCGCGGCGCGGCAGGCGCCGTAGCGGGCTGCCGCGG
>JBKGHK010000192.1:0-15372 GCA_046520375.1 Pyxidicoccus sp. 3LFB2 | reverse complement strand
CCGTCGCCTGGGGCGCGGGGGGCGGCGTCGGGGCCGCAGGCGCCGTCGGCGTCACCGTCGTCACCCGGGCGGCGTAGCCGGGGGCGTCGATGAAGACGTTGCCGGCCTCGTCGATGCGGACGGTGGCCTTCTCGAACTTCTGGTTGGTGACGCCGTCAATCTTGACGCCATTGAGGTAGACGGAGCCGGCGAGGGCCCCGGTGGGCAGCAGGGCCAGCACGGCGGCGACGGCGGCGCTCGAAAGCAGGCGGTTCATGCGGGTCTCTCCTGGGAATCTCCAACAGTCCCGGGCACTTGCAACGCTTAGCGCACCCCAGGGGAAGGGACAAGGCGCGCGTGTACCCGGTTGGAGCGGCCGTGCCGCCCGGAGATTCAACCGCCCGTCAGGGGGCCGGCTGGACGGGCTCTGGCGGCAGCTCTCGCTGGGCCAGCGCCCAGTCGCCGCCCAGGCCGTGGCCCTCGCGGAAGCGCCGGAAGTCCCGCCGCACCGCGCGGGGGTAGCGCCGGAAGCGCTCCAATTCCCCCTGCTTGATGGCGGTGCGGATGCGGGTGGGCCCCGCGTTGTAGGCCATCAGCGCCAGCTCCAGGTCCCCGCCGAAGCGCTCTTGCAGCGAGCGCAGGTACCGGATGCCCAGGCGCACACAGAGGGCGGGGTCCGCCGTCACTTCCTCGCGCGACAGCCGCAGGCCCTCCTTCTCCGCCAGGAAGTGGAGCGTGCTGGGCTTGATCTGCATCAGCCCGCGCGCCCCCTTTTCGGAGATGGCCTCCTCCTCGAAGTCGGACTCCACGTCGATGAGGGCCAGGATCAGCAGCGGGTCATACCCGGTGAGACGGGCCTCCTCCGCGATGGCCTGCCCCAGCTGCCGGCGCAGGGTGAGCCCCAGGTCCGGGGCGCGCCGCGCCAGCACCGCGTCGATGAGCCCCGCCTCGGGCGACGAGTGCTCCGCCGCCACCGCCTCCGGCACCACGGCCTGCGCCGGGCGCTGGTCCAGTAGCGGCACCACCCTCGCGGACACGACGAGCGCCACCCCCGCCAGCAGCGGGAGCCGGGAGCAGCCGGAGCTCAGGGCGTGGAGATGCTCGAACAGCCGCGTACCGAAAGACCTCCCGCCCGTCTGGGCGGGGGCCTTCACTTGCGCTGCTCCAGCTCCTGGATGCGCTCGGCGAGCCGATCCAACCGCGTGCCGAACGACGCCAGCTCCTCACGACGGGGCAGCTTCAGCCGGGTCAGGGCCAGGCGCACACGCTCTTCCACGTTGTGCTCCAGGTCCTTGCGGTGTCCGGCCAGTCGCTCGGTGAAGTCACGGGCCTGACGCTTCACTTCTTCCTGGCTCCAGCCAGCCACCGCGGCCACACGCTGCACGGCACGGGAGGCCTCTTCCTCGGCGGTGTTCACCGCCAGCAGGGCCTGGCTCCAGAGCTTCTCGAAGGTCTCCGCGACAGGGTTCTTCTCTCGGGGGGCCTCGGGCTTGTTGTCCATGGGTCTCTCCGGGAGTGGGTCCCCCGGGCCGCCTGGCCCGGAAGGGTCGAGGAACGGCCGAAGTAAGCACACCCCCGACGTGAAGGGAACGACGGCGAGCCCCCTCCCCTGCCCTGAAATCCACTCGTGGAAAGGGGAGGAGACACCCACCGTCACAGGTTCTACGGATTTCAGGCGCGCGGCGAGGGCGACGAGCTGCTGGACGCCTTGGCGTTGCCCACCCGGCGGACCGGCTTGAGCAGCGCGTCCACCTTGCGCGACAGCTTCGCCAGCTCCTTGTTGAGGTCCTTGAGCTGGGCCTGGCTGGCCACGCCCACCGCCTCCACCACCTTGGTCTGCACGGTGTCCAGGCGCTTGCGCAGCTCGGTGCTCGCCGCGTCCACCTTCTTGCTCAGCTCCTGCACGCGCGGGTCCGCCAGCAGCTCACCGGCCTGCAGCTTGCCCCACAGCACCTGGGCCTCCTTCGCCGCCTCCTGGCCCCGGCTCTCCAGCGTCTTCACGACCTTCTGGGCCTCGCCCTCCAGCTCCTCGATGCGCTTCTGCGCCACGGCCAGCTGCGCCTTGAGGAAGGTCTCCACCTGCGCGAATCCACTCTTCGCGGCCTCGGCGGTGGCCTCCACCTTCGTCGTCTCCGTCGTGGTCTCGGTCGTCTCGTTCTTCGCGGTCATACCGTTCCTCCCCTTTTCAATCCCGGTCGTGCCGGGCGGTAGCCAGCTGCGTCAATCGGCTGTGTGCCCTGACCTAACGCAGCGCGCCATAGGCGTCAAGTCAACCGGCGAAGGAAACGCGAATACCCAGACAAAAAGAAAGCCGCCGCCCCGGTGCGGGGCACCGGAGGCGGCGGCAATGTTCAGCAGGACACCCTTGCGGGCGACCGGGTGCGGGCTAGGCCGCGCCGGTCGTCTGGGTGCCTTCCGGGCGGGAGGGCGGAGGCGTCAGGGGGCCGTCGCCATGCGTCGCGGCGAGAGCGGCCTCCATCTCGTTGACTTCGTCGGTCGGGCTCTCCACCTCGATGTCGAGGTGCTTGTAGTTCGGCAGGCCCGTGCCGGCGGGGATGAGCCGGCCCATGATGACGTTCTCCTTGAGGCCGCGCAGGTAGTCCACCTTGCCGTTGATGGCGGCCTCGGTGAGCACCTTGGTGGTCTCCTGGAAGGAGGACGCCGAGATGAACGACTCGGTGGAGAGCGAGGCCTTGGTGATGCCGAGCAGCAGCGGCTCACCCACGGCCGGGCGCTTGCCCTCGGCCATGACCTTCTCGTTCTCCTCCTCGAACACCCACTTCTCGACCTGCTCGTCGACGAGGAAGTTGGTGTCGCCCACATCCGTGACGCGCACCCGGCGCAGCATCTGCCGGACGATGGTCTCGATGTGCTTGTCGTTGATCTTCACGCCCTGGAGTCGGTAGACCTCCTGCACTTCGTCCACCAGGTAGCGCGCCAGCTCCTTCTCGCCGAGCACCTTGAGGATGTCGTGCGGGTTGGCCGCGCCGTCCATCATCGCCTCGCCGGCCTTCACGCGGTCGCCGGAGTGGACGCTGATGTTCTTGCCCTTGGAGATGAGGTACTCCTTGGCCAGGTCGGTGCGCTGCTCGCCATTCACCTCGGGGGTGATGATGAGCTTGCGCTTGCCCTTGGTGTCCTTGCCGAACGACACCACGCCGTCGATTTCGGCGATGGCCGCCGCATCCTTCGGCTTGCGCGCCTCGAAGAGCTCGGCCACGCGGGGCAGACCGCCCGTGATGTCCTTGGTCTTCGTCGTCTCGCGCGGCACCTTGGCGATGACCTCGCCCGGGTGGATCTCATCCGTGTCGTTGACGGTGATGATGGAGCCCTGCGGCAGGAAGTAGCTCGCCGGGTTGCGGGAGCTGGGCAGGTCCTTCACGTTGCCATTCGCGTCGCGGATGGTGACGCGCGGGCGCGCCTCCGGGTCCTTCGACTCGATGATGGTCTTCCGCGACAGGCCGGTGACCTCGTCCAGCGTCTCGGACATGGTCACGCCTTCGATGATGTCCTCGTACCGGACGACACCGCCGACTTCGGTGAGCAGAGGAATGGCGAACGGGTCCCACTCGGCCACGAGCGTGCCCGCCTCGATGCGCTGCCCTTCCTTCACGAGGATGCGGGCGCCGTAGATGACCTGGTAGCGCTCGCGCTCGCGGCCCGAGTCGTCCACCACGACGAGCTCGCCGTTGCGGTTCATGGCCACCAGCGTGCCGTCCATCTTCTGCACGGTGCTGAGGGCCGCGAACTTCACGGTACCCGCGTAGCGTTCTCCAGGCTGGACTGCTCCGCGCGCCGCGTCGCCGCACCACCGATGTGGAAGGTGCGCATCGTGAGCTGGGTACCCGGCTCGCCGATGGACTGCGCCGCGATGACGCCGACCGCCTCACCCACGGACACCTTGCGGCCGCGGGCCAGGTCACGGCCGTAGCACTCCACGCAGATGCCGCGCTTGGCCTGGCACGTGAGCACCGAGCGGATGCGCACCTTGTCCAGGCCGCTGTTTTCAATCCGGCGGACGCGGTCCTCGTCGATCTCCTCGTTGGCGCGCACCAGCACCTCGCCCGTCACGGGGTCGAGGATGTCGTCCAGGGCCACGCGGCCGAGGATGCGCTCACCGAGCGGCTCGATGATTTCGCCGCCCTCCACCAGGGCGCCGATGAACAGGCCGTCCATGGTGCCGCAGTCGTACTCGTTGATGATGGCGTCCTGCGCCACGTCGACGAGACGGCGGGTGAGGTAGCCGGAGTTGGCCGTCTTGAGCGCCGTGTCCGCCAGACCCTTGCGGGCGCCGTGCGTGGAGATGAAGTACTGCAGCACGGAGAGGCCTTCACGGAAGTTGGCCGTGATGGGCGTCTCGATGATTTCGCCGGACGGCTTCGCCATCAGGCCGCGCATACCCGCCAGCTGGCGGATCTGCTGGGCGCTACCACGCGCGCCCGAGTCGGCCATGATGTAGATGGGGTTGAAGGACGGCTGCTTGCGCGTCTCGCGCTTGCCGTCGCGGTCCCCGGACGTCTCCTCGCCGGAGATCTGCTGCATCATCTCCTGGGCGACCTTCTCCGTCACCTCGGCCCAGATATCGATGACCTTGTTGTAGCGCTCACCGTCGGTGATGAGGCCCTCGAGGTACTGGTTCTCGATCTCCGACACTTCCTTGCGCGCGTAGTCCAGGAACTCCTGCTTCTTCGCAGGGATGATCATGTCCTTGAGCGCGATGGAGATGCCGGCGCGGGTGGCGTTGTAGTAGCCGAGGCTGCGGATGCGGTCGGCCAGCAGCACCGTCTCCTTCTCGCCGGTGAGGCGGTAGCAGAGGTCGATGAGGCCACCGAGCGACTTCTTGTCGAGCACCTTGTTGATGGCGTCGAAGCCCACGCGGCGCGGCACCACGTCCCACAGCATGACGCGGCCGACGGTGGTCTCCTTGCGGACGCCGTCGATGCGGCACACCACCTTCGCCTGCAGGTGCACCTCGCCGTGGTCGTACGCGGCCCGCACCTCGTCCGGAGACGAGAAGATGCGGCCCTCGCCGTTGGCGAACTCACGGGCGCGGGTCATGTAGTAGATGCCGAGCACCATGTCCTGCGTCGGGACGATGATGGGCTTGCCGTTGGCGGGGCTGAGGATGTTGTTCGTCGACATCATCAGCACGCGGGCCTCCATCTGAGCCTCGATGGAGAGCGGCACGTGCACGGCCATCTGGTCGCCGTCGAAGTCGGCGTTGAAGGCGGCGCACACCAGCGGGTGCAGCTGGATGGCCTTGCCCTCGATGAGCACGGGCTCGAAGGCCTGCATGCCCAGGCGGTGCAGCGTGGGCGCGCGGTTGAGGAGCACCGGGTGCTCGCGGATGACGTCCTCGAGGATGTCCCAGACCTCGGGACGCTCCTTCTCCACCATCTTCTTCGCCGACTTGATGGTGGTGACGTAACCCTTCTCTTCGAGCTTGTTGTAGATGAACGGCTTGAACAGCTCGAGCGCCATGATCTTCGGCAGGCCGCACTGGTGCAGGCGCAGCTCGGGACCGACGACGATGACCGAGCGGCCCGAGTAGTCCACGCGCTTGCCGAGCAGGTTCTGACGGAACCGGCCCTGCTTGCCCTTGAGCATGTCGGACAGCGACTTCAGCGGCCGCTTGTTGGGGCCGGTGATGGTCTTCCCGCGGCGGCCGTTGTCGAACAGCGCGTCGACGGCCTCCTGGAGCATCCGCTTCTCGTTGCGGATGATGATGTCCGGCGCGTTCAGCTCCTGGAGCCGCTTGAGGCGGTTGTTCCGGTTGATGACGCGGCGGTACAGGTCGTTCAGGTCGGAGGTCGCGAAGCGGCCACCGTCCAGGGGGACCAGCGGGCGCAGGTCCGGCGGAATCACCGGAATCACGTCCAGCATCATCCACTCGGGCTTGTTGCCGGAGACGCGGAACGCCTCGGCCACCTTCAGGCGCTTGGCGTACTTCTTCCGCTTCGCCTCGCTGGAGGTCTCGCGCATGTCCTTGCGCAGCTCCTCGGACAGCTTCTCCACGTCCAGCGCCTTGAGCATCTCCCGGACGGCCTCGCCGCCCATGCCCGTGGTGAAGGAGTCCTCACCGTGCTCCTGGAAGAGCCGGTGCATCTTCTCCTCGCTGATGAGCTCGCCCTTCTGCAGGGGCGTCGCCTTCGGGTCGAGGACGATGTAGCTCTCGCAGTAGAGGACCTTCTCCAGCTCCTTCAGGGTGATGTCGAGCAGGTTGCCGATGCGGCTCGGCAGCGACTTGAGGAACCAGATGTGGGCCACGGGCGTGGCCAGGGTGATGTGGCCCAGGCGCTCACGACGCACCTTGGACTGGATGACCTCCACGCCGCACTTCTCGCACACCACGCCACGGTGCTTCATGCGCTTGTACTTGCCGCAGTTGCACTCGTAGTCCTTCACCGGCCCGAAGATACGGGCGCAGAACAGGCCGTCCCGCTCCGGCTTGAAGGTACGGTAGTTGATCGTCTCCGGCTTCTTCACCTCGCCGTGAGACCACTGGCGGATCTTGTCGGGCGACGCCAGCGCAATGCGGATGGCGTTGAACGACAGCGGGTCCTTCGGCTTCTCGAAGAAGTTGAAAATGTCCTTCACGTTGCCTCCGAAATCTCGTTAGGCGCCCCACTCGGGGGTCGCCAGCTGATTCGGGCCCCCGCCCCGGACCCGGCCGCGCCCGCCCCTCGAAGGGGCGGCGGGCGGCCGGTCAGGCGGGCGCTCCGGCTAAATCAGGCCTCAGTCCCCGTCTTGTTCCCGCGCTCCTCGCCGTCACCACCGCCGAGGAAGTCGCCTCCGAAGCTGCGCTGCCGCTCCGGCGGGGCGCTCTCCAGCAGCTCCACGTCGAGCGCCAGGGACTGGAGCTCCTTGAGGAGCACGTTGAACGACTCGGGCAGGCCGCTCTCGAGGACGTTGTCGCCCTTGACGATGGCCTCGTACATGCGCGTGCGGCCCACCACGTCGTCCGACTTGACGGTGAGGAACTCCTGCAGCGTGTACGCCGCGCCGTAGGCCTCCATCGCCCACACTTCCATCTCTCCCAGACGCTGGCCGCCGAACTGGGCCTTGCCGCCCAGGGGCTGCTGCGTGACGAGCGAGTAGGGCCCGATGGAGCGGGCGTGGATCTTCTCGTCCACCAGGTGGTGCAGCTTCAGCATGTACATGACGCCCACGGTGACGTTCTGGTCGAACGGCTCACCGGTGCGCCCGTCGAAGAGCACCATCTGGCCCGTGCGCGGCAGGTGGCCCTCGTCCAGCAGCTTGTGGATCTCCAGCTCGTGGGCGCCGTCGAACACCGGCGTGGCCACGTGGATGCCGCGCTTGGAGCGGCGGCACAGCTGGACGATCTCCTCGTCGCTGAGGGTGTCGAGGAACTCGCCGAACTTCGGCTCGTCGTAGATGACCTTGAGCCGCTCCTTGATGGCCGCGGAGCTCCAGTTGGCCTCCACGTACTGCTGGAGCGCCTCACCGGTGCCCTTGGCCGCCCAGCCCAGGTGCGTCTCGAGGATCTGCCCGATGTTCATGCGGCTGGGAACGCCGAGCGGGTTGAGGACGATGTCCACCGGACGCCCGTCCTCCAGGTACGGCATGTCCTCCTCGGGGAGGATGCGGGACACGACGCCCTTGTTCCCGTGGCGGCCGGCCATCTTGTCGCCGACGGCCAGCTTGCGCTTGATGGCGACGTACACCTTCACCATCTTGATGACGCCCGGCGGCAGCTCGTCGCCCTTCTTGATGCGGGCGATCTTCTCGCCGAAGGCCAGCTTCACGGCCTCCTTCGTCTCCTCCAGGTTGCGGAGGATGTCGCGCATGCGGGAGTCGAGCGGGTCGCCCACGGAGATCTCGCCCCAGTACTTGTAGGGCACCGTGGTGAGCAGCTCGTCGTTGAGGATGTCCCCCTTCTTCAGGAGGATCTTCCCCTTGTCGTCCACGAGCTTGCCCTGGACCTCCTTGCCGCGCACCAGCGTGCGGATGCGGCCGAAGGCGCTGTCCTGGAGGACCTTGATCTCGTCGTTCTGGTCCTTGAGGAGCTTCGCCTCCTCCATCGACTCGATCTGCTTGGCGCGCTCGTCCTTCTCCACGCCCTTGCGGCTGAACACCTTGGCGTTGATGACGGTGCCCACCACGCCCGGCGGCACGCGCAGGGAGCTGTCACGCACGTCGCCGGCCTTCTCGCCGAAGATGGCGCGGAGCAGCTTCTCTTCGGGGGAGAGCTGCGTCTCGCCCTTCGGGGTGATCTTGCCCACCAGCACGTCGCCGGGCTTCACCTCGGCGCCGATGCGGATGATGCCGCTCTCGTCGAGGTCCTTGAGGGCCTCCTCACCCACGTTCGGGATGTCGCGGGTGATCTCCTCCTTGCCCAGCTTGGTGTCGCGCGCGATGCACTCGAACTCCTCGATGTGGATCGACGTGAAGACGTCGTCCTTGAGGATGCGCTCGCTGATGAGGATGGAGTCCTCGAAGTTGTAGCCCTGCCACGGCATGAACGCGACGACCACGTTCTGCCCCAGCGCCAGCTCACCCGTCTCGGTGGCCGGGCCGTCGGCGATGACGTCACCCTTGCGCACCTTGTCGCCCTTGTTGACGATGGGCTTCTGGTTGAGGCACGTGTTCTGGTTGGAGCGCTGGTACTTGAGCAGGTTGTAGATGTCGACCTCGCTCGTCACATCGCTCAGCCCGGCCGGCACGTCCGCCTTCACCACGATGCGGCCGGCGTCCACGCTCTCCACCACGCCATCACGGCGGGCGACGCACGTCACGCCCGAGTCGCGCGCGACGATGGCCTCGATGCCCGTGCCCACCAGCGGGGCCGCGGTGCGCAGCAGCGGCACTGCCTGGCGCTGCATGTTGGAGCCCATGAGCGCGCGGTTGGCGTCGTCGTTCTCCAGGAAGGGAATGAGCGACGCGGCCACCGACACCAGCTGGTTCGGGGACACGTCCATCAGGTCCACGTCCTCGGCGCGAGCCTGGACGAACTCGCCCCCGCGGCGGCTGGACACCAGCGCGTTGGCGAACTTGCCCTTCTTGTCCGTCTCGGCGTTCGCCTGGGCGATGGTGTGCTTCTCCTCCTCGAGCGCGGAGTAGAAGGCCACGTCCGTCGTCACGATGCCCGCTTCCACCTTGCGGTACGGCGTCTCGACGAAGCCGAACTCGTTGACGCGGGCGTACGTGGACAGCGACGCGATGAGGCCGATGTTCGGGCCTTCCGGCGTCTCGATGGGGCAGATGCGGCCGTAGTGCGTCGGGTGCACGTCGCGCACCTCGAAGCCGGCGCGCTCACGCGTGAGGCCACCGGGCCCGAGCGCGGACAGACGACGCTTGTGCGTGACCTCGGACAGGGGGTTCGTCTGGTCCATGAACTGCGACAGCTGGCTGGACCCGAAGAACTCCTTGATGACCGCCGTGACGGGCTTCGCGTTGATGAGGTCGTGCGGCATGAGCGTCTCGATCTCCTGGAGGCTCATGCGCTCCTTGATCGCCCGCTCCATGCGCACCAGGCCGATGCGGTACTGGTTCTCCAGCAGCTCGCCCACCGCGCGGACGCGGCGGTTGCCCAGGTGGTCGATGTCGTCGATGGTCCCCTTGCCGTTCTTCAGATCGATCAGGTAGCGGATCACCTCGAGGATGTCCCGCTTGGTGAGGATCTGCCCGTCGAGCGGCTCCTCGAGGCCGAACTTGAAGTTCAGCTTGAGGCGGCCGACCTTGGACAGGTCGTAGCGCTCGGGGTTGAAGAACAGGTTGGTGAACAGGTTGATGGCCGTCTCGGGCGTCGGCGGATCGCCAGGGCGCAGGCGGCGGTAGATCTCCATGATGGACTGCTCGGGCGTCTCGAGCTTGTCCAGCATCAACGTCTCACGCAGGTACGGGCCCACGTTGAGGTTGTCGATGAAGAGGACCTTGAACTCCTTGATGTTGCGCTTGAGGAGCTCGTCGACCTTGTCCTGCGAGACTTCCTCGTTGCACTCGAGGATGACCTCACCGGTGTTCTCGTCCACCACGTCGTAGGCGGACACCTTGGTGAAGAGCTCGTCCGCGTCGATGGGGAGCGTCTTCATCTTCGCCGCTTCGAGCTTCTTGATGGCGGCGCGGGTGAACTTGCGGTTCTTCTTGACGATGAGCTCGCCCGTCTTCGTCTTGATGTCGCGCGTGGCGCGCTGCCCGGGGAGCAGCTCGAGCTCGACGCTCTTCTCGAAGTCCTGCGCGCTCTGGAGGTAGATGGTCTCCGTCGCGTAGTAGTAGTTGAGGATCTCCTCGGTGGAGCCCTTGAACTCCAGCGGGTTCTTCTTCGCGGTGTCGCTGACGGCGCCCAGCGCGCGGATGAGCACGGTGGCCGGCAGCTTGCGGCGCCGGTCGATGCGCACGTACAGCAGGTCCTTGTGGTCGAACTCGAAGTCGATCCACGAACCGCGGTAGGGAATGATGCGGGCGTTGTAGAGCAGCTTGCCAGACGAGTGGCTCTTGCCCTTGTCGTGGTCGAAGAAGGCACCCGGGCTGCGGTGCAGCTGGCTGACCACCACGCGCTCGGTTCCGTTGATGATGAAGGTGCCGTTCTGGGTCATCAGCGGGATTTCCCCGAAGTAGACCTCCTGCTCCTTCACGTCACGGATGGACTGGGCGCCAGTCTCCTCGTCCTTGTCCCACACGACCAGGCGGACGACGACCTTGATGGGCGCCGAATAGGTCATGCCACGCTGGTGGCACTCATCGACGTCGTACTTCGGCTTCTCCAGGTGATAGCTGACGAACTCCAGCGAGGACGTCTCGTTGAAGTCGCGGATCGGAAAGACGGACTTGAAGACACCCTGAAGACCGACGTCCTCACGCTTCTCCGGCGCGATGTCCGCCTGGAGGAACTTCTCGTAGGACTGCTTCTGGATGTTGATAAGATTGGGAATGTCGATGATCTTCGCGATCTTCGCGAAGGTCTTCCGCACGCGGAAATTGTTCTGGATCTGCGTCGGCATTCTGGCTCCGGTGACGACTGCTCGGGCGGGCAAACATCAGTAACGCGCGGCGGCGCCGGGAAATTTGTAACTGTCAAATGGGCAAAGCCGGCACCCCCTTGCTGGGAGCGCCGGCCTGCTCATCCGGTCAGGTGGCTGCCTGTAAATTCCCGGAAAACCGGGCAGCCCCTGTAGGAGTTACTTGACCTCGACGGTCGCGCCAGCCGCGGTGAGCTGGTCCTTGATCTTCTTGGCGTCGTCCTTGTTGACGCCTTCCTTGACGTTCTTCGGGGCGCCCTCGACCAGGTCCTTGGCCTCCTTCAGGCCCAGGCCGGTGATGGCGCGGATCTCCTTGATGACGTTGATCTTGTTGGCACCGGCGTTGGCCAGCACCACCGTGAACTCCGTCTTCTCCTCAGCGGGAGCAGCGGCGGCGGCGGCCGGGCCAGCGGCCACGGCGACAGCAGCGGCGGAGACGCCCCACTTGGACTCAAGCTGCTTCACCAGCTCCGCCGCCTCCATGACGGTCAGCGAGGAGAGCTGGTCAACAATCGAATTCAGGTCAGCCATTGAACTGTGTCCTTCTGGTTTCGACTAACGGCCTGCCGCTCGCGAGGAGAGGTCCGGCCGAAGGGTTGGGTAGGAAAACTTCTCGGTGGGATGAGAAAAACTATCCCTGGGACTTGTCCGCGTGGGCCTGCAGCACCCGCGCGAGCTGGGAACCCGGGGCGGCAATCGTCCGGACCAGCTTGCCTGCCGGCTGGTTCAGCATGCCCAGCAGCTGGGCGCGCAGCTCCGGGAGACCCGGCAGCTTCGCCAGGGCCTTCACGCCGTTGACGTCGACCTTGCGGCCTTCGACGACGGCGACGCGGATCTTGATCTTGTCCTCGAGGTCCTTCGTGAACTCGGTCAGGATCTTCGCCGGGGCCACCACATCGCCGTAGCTGATGCACAGGGCCACGGGGCCCGTGAAGTCATCGGCGATGACCGACACGGACGTGCCCTGCGCCGCACGGCGCGCCAGCGTGTTCTTGATGACCTTGTACTCGACGCCGCCCTCGCGGAACTTCTTGCGCAGCTTCGTCACCGTCTCCACATCCACCTTGGAGAACTCGGCGACGACAGCCGACTTGGTCCGCGCGAACTTCTCGTGGAGCTCCTTGATCATCTCTTCCTTCTCGCTCTTCAGCACTTTGACTCACCTCCTTCTTGGCCCGCCCTATCAGGACGGGGCGTGATGCCTGGGCCAAAGTGGCAGAGCGAGAGGGGCCTCCGAGAGGCACCACACCGCACCCTCAGTCTCGGCAGGGCTGACCTTACGGTCGTTTGAACCCCTGGCAGAAAGAACAGCCCGACCGGTTGCCCGGTTCCCAACGGGACATGTCCGCCCTACCCTGGGTCCCTGCTGTCATGAACCAGGTCGGAACACCGCGTCTCGCGACGTGGCGCTCCAATTGCAAAAGCCGGGGGCCTATACCCCCGGCTTCAGCAAAGATCCAGAACTTTCGAACCTGTGACGTCAGACAGGCGACGGGCCTGACGGCCCCGTTGGGGCCTTCACGCCCGCCTGCCCTTCCCGGCCGCCTAGCGGTGGCGAGCCAGGATTTCCGTGGTGTCGAGCTTGATGCCCGGCCCCATCGTCGTGGAGATGGCGATACCCTGCAGGTAGACGCCCTTGGCGGTGGCCGGCTTGAGCTTCATCACCAGGTCCACCAGCGCGTTGAAGTTGGCCTCGAGCTTGTCCTGGTCGAAGGAGGACTTGCCCATCTTCGCGTGGACGATACCGGCCTTCTCGGCGCGGAAGTCGACCTTGCCGCCCTTGGCGTCGCGAACGGCCTTGGCGACGTCCATGGTGACGGTGCCCACCTTGGGGTTGGGCATGAGGCCGCGGGGGCCGAGCACCTTACCGAGGCGACCGACGACACCCATCATGTCCGGGGTGGCGATGACGGTGTCGAAGTCGAGGAAGCCCTCCTCGATGCGCTTCTGGAGGTCCTCGGCGCCGACGATGTCAGCGCCGGCGTTGCCGGCCTCCGTCGCGCGCTCGCCCTTGGCGAACACGGCCACGCGCACGGTGGCGCCGGTGCCGTGCGGGAGCACCACGGCGCCACGGACCATCTGGTCCGCGTGCTTCGGGTCCACGCCCAGGTTGATGGCGACATCCACCGTCTGGTCATACTTGGAGGCACGCGCCTCCACCGTCTTCTTCAAGAGCGCGAAGCCCTCGGAGATCGGGTAACGCTTCTCGCGGTCCACCAGCGCGGCGGCCGCACGGAACTTCTTCCCATTCTGAGCCATGACAGAAATCCTTGTCGTGAGTGGGGTGGGCGGCGGCCTAGCCGACCACGTCGATGCCCATGGAGCGCGCGGTGCCAGCAATGGTGTTCATGCAGGCCTCGAGCGACGCGGCGGTGGTGTCCTGGATCTTCTTCTTGGCGATGTCCTCGAGCTGAGCGCGGGTGATCTGACCCACCTTCTCCTTGCCCGGCTTCTTCGCGCCAGAACCCTTCTTCTTCTCGGTGTGCAGGCCCGCCGCCTTCTTGATGAGGATGGCCGCGGGAGGCGTCTTCAGGATGAAGGTGAAGGAGCGGTCCGCATACACGGTGATGATCACCGGGATGATGAGCCCTTCCTTGGCCTCCGCCTGCGTCTTGGCGTTGAACTGCTTGCAGAACTCCATGATGTTCACGCCCTGCTGACCGAGCGCGGGGCCGATCGGCGGGGCGGGGTTCGCCTTGCCGGCGGGAATCTGCAGCTTGACCTGTCCTGTGACCTTCTTCATCGGCTGACGACTGCCTTTCGAGGGGGTGGTACCAACGGGCCGCCAGACGGGGAGGCCCTCCCACCCATGGGTCCGCGCCCGTTACCGGGCACGGAAGGGGTGCGGCGCGGCCTCGCTGGAGGGCACGCCGGAACAACACACGGCTAGCCGGTGGTCTTCTCCACCTGCATGAAGTCCAGCTCCACGGGGGTGGCTCGGCCGAAGATGCTCACGAGCACCTTGACCCGACCCTTCTCCGCGTTGACCTCTTCCACCGTGCCATTGAAGTTGGCGAACGGGCCGTCGATGACGCGCACCGTGTCACCCTCGTCGAACTGCACCTTGGGCTTCGGCTTGAGCGTGCCCTCGGAGATCTGCGAGGTGAGCCGGGCCACTTCCTGGTCGGAGATGGGCAGCGGGTTCTGGTGCTGCGCCGTGCCCGGGAAGCCGGTGATCTTCGGCGTGTTCTTCACCAGGTGGAGCGTCCGGTCATTCAGCTCCATCTGCACGAAGATGTAGCCGGGGAAGAACTTGCGGCGAGACGTCTTCTTCTCGCCCTTCACCATCTCGACGACCTGCTCCATGGGAATCAGGATTTCGCCGAACTGGTCCTGGAGCCCCTCGAGGCGCACCTTCTCCTCGAGGCTCTTCTTCGCCTGATTCTCGAAGTTCGAGTAGGTGTGGACCACGTACCATTTCATCGCCATTACAGCTTCCCCCACACGCTGGGCAGCCATTCCACCATCAAGTTGTAGGCGATGGTGTCGATGAAGAAGAGCAGGACCGCGGCCACGAGCGAGGCGACGACCACCGCCATGGTCGACGCCCGGGTCTCCGTCCAGGTCGGCCAGGTGACCTTCATCAGCTCGGCGGCCACGTCGAGCGAGAGCGTGTGGGTGCGTGGATGGAAGTACGCGCCAACGGCCAACCCCACGGCAAGCAGGTAGCCAATCAGCGTGGACACCTTCCAGTCCATGCCCTCGATGAGGACGGGGTCGCCCCAGCCAAACCGCGCCCACAGCAACCCGAAGACGCGCTCCAGGAAGAGGGCCAGGATGATGCCGGCGAGGAGATAGAAGATGACCACGAGCCGCTTCGGGTCCATCGCCGAGCGGTTAGCCTGCTGGCTGGCCTCTGATGCCGTCGCCATGGTGCCTCACGGGGGTACTACGGATGCGAAAACGTGGGACTGCGAAAACACAGGAACCCCCGGTACCTCCAGGTACCGGGGGCCCCGCTCCCACTGAGAGTTGGCAGGCCAGGAGGGATTCGAACCCCCAACACGCGGATTTGGAGACCGCTGCTCTACCGTTGGAGCTACTGGCCTAGAACCTTCCCTGGAACTACCGACCTAGACCTTACCTTCCTTGTGGTCCTGATGCTTGCGGCACCGAGGGCAGAACTTGCTCAGTTCGAGCTTGTCCTGGCTCTTCCGCTTGTTCTTCGTGGTCGTGTAGTTCCGCTCCTTGCACACAGTGCACTCGAGCGAAATGATGGAACGATTGCCCTTCGGCATGACCTACCTCACCAGATACGAGAGGGGAAGGCTACCACGAAGGAGCCCTCCCCTCGGAATCGGGACTGTTGAGCCCGGCAACCCGAAGGCTGCCCAGGCAAGTTACTCGATGATCTCGGCAACGACGCCGGCGCCCACGGTGCGGCCACCCTCGCGAACGGCGAAGCGCAGCTCCT
>JBKGHK010000191.1:0-15379 GCA_046520375.1 Pyxidicoccus sp. 3LFB2 | reverse complement strand
CTCCCGGGCGGGGAGGGGCCGCGGCGGTTGTGCGAGGCCGTGGTCCACGCTTCCCTCGTGCGGCCGCACCTGCTGGGCCACGGCGAGCCACGGGCGCCAGGAGGGGGGCAGGGGGACGTCGTCCCACGTGGCGAGGCCGAACGCGGCGAGGCAGGCGGGCAGCAGCGCCTTCTTCACGGCGGAGGGCAGGGTGAAGGGAGACGGGGTGGCCTTGCTCATCCTGCGACGCGTGGGGCTCATGGTGACGTCCTCGACCTGCTGCGGTGCGCCCGGAAAGGGCGCGGCGGAAGCCGTGTGCCGGGCTCCCACCTGGAGGTATTGCGACGGCCATGCCAGAGGCTCCGCCCGGGGGGACGGGAGGGGGTGTGTCCCCCCAGCCACACGGCGGGGGAAAACCGTGGCGGGGGCGCGGGTGTCATGCGACGGTCCGCGCGATGAAGATCGCCACCTGGAACGTGAACTCGGTGCGGGCCCGGCAGGAGCGGCTGCTCGAGTGGTTGAGGACCCGGCAGCCGGACGTCCTGTGCCTGCAGGAGCTCAAGTGCACCGACGCCGACTTCCCCATGGAGGCCGTGCGCGAGCTGGGCTACCACGCCGCCATCCACGGCCAGAAGACGTACAACGGCGTCGCCATCCTCGCGAAGGAGGAGCCCCGCGACGTGGTGCGGGGCCTGTCGGACGGCGTGGATGACACGCACGCACGCCTCATCGCCGCGACGGTGGGCGGCATCCGCGTGGTGAGCGCGTACGCGCCCAACGGCCAGTCCGTCGACTCCGAGCAGTACCACTACAAGCTCCAGTGGTACGCCCGGCTTCGCAACTACCTGGACACGCGCCACAAGCCGGACGAGCCGCTGGTCATGGGCGGCGACTGGAACGTGGCCCCCGCGGACATCGACACGTATGACCCGAAGGAGTGGGAGGGCCAGACGCTCTTCACCGCGAAGGAGAAGGCCGCGCTCCAGAAGGTGTGCGACTTCGGCCTGAAGGACGCCTACCGCCAGCTCTACCCGGACGTGCAGAAGTTCTCCTGGTGGGACTACCGCATGCTGGCCTTCCCGAAGAACCGGGGCCTGCGCATCGACCACCTCTACGTCACCGCGCCGCTCACCTCGCGCCTCGTGCAGGTGGACGTGGACCGCGAGGAGCGCAAGGGGAAGCAGCCATCCGACCACGCCCCGGTCTGGCTGGAGCTTCGCGGATGACCCGCGGCGCGGGGCTGTGTTCAAGCCCCGTGGAGGGTGCGTTCAGGGCGCGTGCAGGGACACCATGGCTCACGCGCGCCTGGGGGGCGGCGTGGGCGGCGTGTGGTTCCTCCTGGACATCCGCCTGCCCCGGGGGGCCGCACGGGGACGGGCCAGGGATATGAGTGCATCGTGGGTTCGACCAGGGCTTCGGATTTAGAGAGTGAGCCGACCTCGGCCGGATTCGCCGCGATGCTCGACGGCGTGGGGCATGGCGTCGTGGCGGTGGACCGCGAGTGGCGCCTGTCGTTCGTCAATGCCTGGATGGAGCGCGTGCTCGGGCGCTCGCGCCAGCAGCTGGTGGGCCGCGAGCTGTGGACGGAGTTCCCCAGCCTGAGGACCAGCTCCTTTGGTGAAGCCTACCGGCGCGCGATGCGCGAGGGCACCGAGGTGGTCCACGAGGACTTCGTTCCCGTCTCCAACGCGTGGTTCGAGGCGCGGGCCTCGCCGTCGGCCACCGGGCTCATCCTCTTCATCCGGGACGTCACGGAGCGCCGCCGCGCCGCGCAGGACGTGAAGGACGTGGAGCAGGCCCTGCGCGAGAGCGAGGCCCGCTTCCGCAACATGGCGGACAACGCCCCCGTCATGCTGTGGATGACCGATGTGTCGGGCGCCTGCATCTGGCTCAACCGCCAGTGGCACGACTACACCGGCCAGACGCACGAGGAGGGAATGGGGCTCGGGTGGCTGGACGCCGTCCACCCCGAGGACCGGGAGCGGGCCGGTGAGGCGTTCCTCGGGGCCCATGCGAGCAAGGGGCCGTTCCGCATCGAGTACCGCATCCGCTCGCACACCGGCGAGTACCGCTGGGCCATCGACTCGGCCAGCCCCCGGCTCGGCGCCTCGGGCGAGTACCTGGGCTACATCGGCTCGGTCATCGACATCCACGAGCGCAAGCGCGGCGAGGAGCGCCTGGCCTTCATGTCCGAGGCGAGCCGCCTCCTCTCCGAGTCGCTCGACTACGAGGCCACGCTGTCGCGCGCCACGGAGCTCGCCGTGCCCACCCTGGGCGACTGGTGCATGCTCGACATCCTCGAAGAGGGCGGCGGCATCAAGCGGGTGAAGGTGTCCTGTGCGCACCGCTCGCTGGACGCGCAGGTCCGCGACACCGTGCGCTTCCCGCCCGCCGTCACCGGCCACCCCGGGCACGCGCCCAGCCGGGCCCTGCGGGAGGGCCGGGCCATCCTCGTGGAGGACGCGGACGACGGCTACAAGCAGAAGGTGGCGTTCAGCCCGGAGCACCTGGCGCACATGCGGGCCATCGGCTTCCAGTCGATGATGTCCGTGCCGCTGGTGGCGCGCGGCCGGACGCTGGGCGTCATCACCTTCCTGGCCATCACCCCCGGCAGGCGCTTCACCCAGGCCGACCTGGAGACGGCCGAGGACCTGGCCCGCCGCGCCGCGCTCGCGGTGGACAACGGCCGGCTGTACCGCGAGGCCCAGCAGGCCGTGCGCGTGCGCGAGGAGTTCCTCCAGGTGGCCAGCCACGAGCTGAAGACGCCCCTCACGCCGCTGTCCCTCAAGCTCCAGATGCTGGCCCGCGCGGCGGAAGGCTTCCCCCGCGAGCGCTTTCCCCGGCTGTCGAGCGACGTGGACATGATGCTCCAGCAGGTCAAGCGCCTGTCCTCGCTGATGGACGAGCTGCTGGACGTCTCGCGCATCAACTCCGGGCGCTTCTTGCTCACGCTGGAGGTGGTGGACCTCTGCGCGCTGGTGCGCGACACGATGGCGCGCTTCGAGCCGGAGGTGGTCCGCATGGGCGGCCGGCTGGTGGCGGACCTCCCCGAGGCGCTGGTGGGCGTGTGGGACCGGCAGCGGCTGGAGCAGGTGATGACCAATCTCTTGTCCAACGCCCTCAAGTACGGTGGGGGCCGCCCCGTCCACGTGCGGGTGTGGGAGGACGGGGGCCAGGCGCGCGTGGCCGTCCGGGACGATGGCATCGGCATCTCCCGGGAGGCGCTGCCGCGCATCTTCGAGAAGTTCGAGCGCGCGGTGAGCGACAGGCACTACGGCGGCCTGGGCCTGGGGCTCTACATCACCCGGCAGATTGTCGAGGCCCTGGGCGGCACCATCGGCGTGGAGAGCGCGCCGGGCCGGGGCTCCACCTTCACCGTGACGCTGCCGCTGACGCCGCCCGCGATGACGCGCTGAGCGGCCTGGGCCCGCGAGGTGACGTCCACCGCCGCGGCCTGTGTCGCGCGGCGGTGCGTCAGGTGGACGTCAGGGCCCCAGCTTGTCGCGGCGGGGCGGAGGCGTCTGGCGTAGATTCCGCCGCCTCATGTCCCTGACCCGACTCGACTGTACGAAGTGCGACCGGACGTACGCGCCGGGCGCCGTGCTGAACCTGTGCACCGCGTGCAACGCGCCGCTGTTCGCCCGGTACGATTTGGAGCGCGCCGCGCGCACGCTGCGGCCGGAAGCGCTGGCCACGCGCGAGCGCTCCATGTGGCGCTACCACGAGGTGATGCCGGTGGAGGACCCGGCGCAGCGGCTGAGCCTGGGCGAGGGCTGGACGCCGCTGTTGCGCGCGCCCCGGCTGGGAGCGCGGCTGGGCATGAAGCAGGTGTGGGTGAAGGACGAGGGTGGCAACCCCACGGGCTCGTTCAAGGCGCGCGGGCTGTCCGCGGCGGTGACGATGGCGAAGGTGCTGGGCGCGAAGGCGGTGTGTCTGCCCTCGGCGGGCAACGCGGGCAGCGCGCTGGCGGCCTATGCGGCGCGGGGCGGGCTGGAGGCGCACGTCTTCGTGCCGAAGGACATCGCGAACCTCTTCCTCATGGAGACGCGCGCGTACGGCGCGCACGTGGAGACGGTGGAGGGGCTGATTACCGACGCCGGGCGCATCTGCGCGGGGCTGGCGAAGGAGCACGGCTGGTACGAGTGCGCCACGCTGAAGGAGCCCTACCGCGTGGAGGGCAAGAAGACGATGGGCTACGAGCTGGCGGAGCAGCTCGGGTGGACGCTGCCGGACGTCATCCTCTACCCGACGGGCGGCGGCACGGGGCTCATCGGCATGTGGAAGGCCTTCGAGGAGATGGAGGCCATGGGCCTCATCGGCTCGAAGCGGCCGCGCATGGTGGCGGTGCAGGCCGAGGGCTGCGCGCCGATTGTGAAGGCGCACGAGGAGGGCAAGCCGGACGCGCCGATGTGGCAGGGCGCGACGACGCATGCGCACGGCCTGCGGGTGCCCAAGGCGCTGGGCGACTTCCTGATTCTGCGCGCGGTGAAGGAGAGCCGCGGCACGGCGGTGGCCGTGACGGAGGCGGAAATCATCCAGGGCGTGAAGGACATCTCCGCCGCGGAAGGGCTCTTCGTCGCGCCCGAGGGCGGCGCGTGCGTGGCGGCGCTGCGCAAGCTCCAGGCGGCGGGGCAGGTGACGCCCGACGAGTCCGTGGTGGTGTTCAACACGGGCACGGGCTTCAAGTACGTGGAGAACATGGCCCCGCTCTGGTGACGCTCAGGCCGCGCTACTGGGTGAGGTAGAAGACGCCGAGGCACATCTCGTCGTCGGTGCCCTCACCCCAGCGGCGCTCGGTGGCCCCTGGGGCGCTGTTGTCCCAGTGGCACTCCACGGCCAGGTCGTCCCCGTTCCATAGCTGCACGGGCTTCTGGAGGGCGTAGCTGCCCTGCCAGTGGAAGTCCCAGCGGGGGATGTCGAGCAGGCACGTGCGCGTACCGGAGGCATGGCGCACCTCCGCGCGCGCGTGCGTGCCCCGGGTGTGCATGTGCAGGGCCGCGGCGTGCACGGTGATGGGGACGTTGTTGACGAAGACGCCCTCGGTGATGGTGGCCATGAAGGGCGTGGGGCCCATCGACCAGAGATGGGTGACGTCCTTCGCGCCGGCTTCGATGCGCATGGGGACGGTGTTCATCACCCACTCGGGGTTGGTCCACGGCTGGACGATGGCGACCTTCTTCACGGTGTCGTCCACCTTGAAGGCGACGGCGGTGCGGTCCGCCGAGGCGCGCTGGCCGTGGTCGTTGTAGTGGACCTGGAGGATGACCTTGGAGCCGGGCTCCACGCGCAGACCGGTGTCCTCGGGGAAGTCCTGGCCGAGGCTGCCGGGAGCCCAGGCGCCGAGCCACGTGGCGCGGCGGGCGTCTCCGCCCGGACCGCCGAAGCAGGTGTAGCCGGGGCCTGGGGAAGCGTCATCGAGCGCCTGGAAGCCGGCGACCTGCGAGGGCTTCGCGAGGAAGGCGATGACATGGTGGACGGTGGCGCGGCTGCCCGGGTCGGCGCGGAAGCCGGTGATGTAGCGCGTGCGCGTCTCGGGCCAGTCGATGAGGAAGCAGCGGTAGTCGTCCGGGGACTGCGTGGGGAGATAGGACTCCGGCATCTCCAGGATGACGTCGGCGCGGGACAGGCCCCCGGTGGGCGGGGCGGGAGCGACGGCGTCGGCCGCGTTGCCCTCGGCGGCGCCCTCGTCCACCCAGCGCGTGAGCAGGGTCTGCTGGGCGTCGTCGAGCGAGCGGTCCTGCTGGTACGTGGAGCAGTCCTCGGACGGGGGCCAGGGCGGCATGGTGCCCGCGTGGACGGCGGCCTTGATGGCGGCGCGGTGGGCGAAGGCGTCGGCGTACGTCTGGAGCGCGAAGGGGGCGATGCCGCCCTCGGTATGGCAGGCGCCGCACTTCGCCTGCACCACGGGGGCGATGTCCTTGTGCCACGTGGATGGAGCCTGGGGCTCGGTGGGGGTGGGGTCGCTGTCTCCGCTGCACGCGGCGAGGAATGCGCCCGAGAGCAGGAGGAGGAGGGATGGGCGGGACATGGAGACCTCCACTGCGTGGGGCCCCATCCTCGCCCACTTGTGGGCCCGGCGGCGAGGTGCGCCTGATTCCGCGGCAGCTCGAAGACGGACACAAGGCCATCCGGGATGAACTCCACCCGCTAGCGCAGGGGCGTGGAGCCGGCCTGTTGGACGCGTTCGCGGCGGTTCCATTAGGTTCATGGCAGTTGCAATCGAAAGGGCATCTGCATGAACACGCGCTGCTGGGTCTGGGTGGCTTCCGTCGTGGTGTGGGCCGCCTGTACGCGCCCATCCCAGGTGCCCGCCGAAACGGGAACGACCGAGGCGAAGCCTGAGGTGTCACGGCGTGGCATGCAGCTGTGGCTTCGCGCGGACTCCGGCGTGGTGTCCAGGGACGGCAAGGTCTCCCGCTGGAAGGACGAGAGCGGCAGCGGCCATGACGCCATCATGGAACACGGGCCGCGCCAGCCCTCGCTCCAGCGCGGGGCGTTGAATGATAACCCAGCGGTCCACTTCGACGGGAGCCAGTCGCTCTATCTGCAGTCGCCCGTGGGGCCCACGGCCTTCACGGTGTTCGTGGTCGGGAAGAACAACGAGACGGAGGCCTTCAGCATGATTCTCGGTCCCGGCGGCAACGAGGCGAACAACCAGCTGCGCTGGGAGAACGGCACCGACGTGCTGGCCGTGGGGACGGGAAACGGCCTGCCCATCGTCACGACGCCCATCGGCGACACGCGCACCTGGCACCTGCTGACGCTGCACTATGACGGGGAGACGCTGAGCCTCTCCAAGAACGGCAAGCCCGTCGGGAGCCACGCGTTCTCGACGCACGGCCCGTGGACCTTCGCGCAGGTCGGCGGGTACTACAGCCAGTACTTCGCGAAGGCCGACCTGGCCGAGGTGATTGTCTACGACGCCGCGCTCCCTGGCGGAGAGCGCGAGGCCGTGGAGTCCTACCTCAAGAGCAAGTACCGGCTCTGACCGGTGCCCGCGCTCACGTGCCCACCGTCAGCGCGGGCCTCATCGCCGTCACTTGAGATTGGCCAACGTGGCTTCGAGTGACTCGCCGCGCTGTAGCCGTTGGCCCCACTCAATCACCTGGTCCCAATCACGAGCCGCAACCATCCTGGTCACCGAACCTCCTGCTGGACGTCACCTCTTCTATCGTCCCTCATCCGTGGAGTTGTCCGCCTCACGACCACACTGGTAGGTTCTCCGCCCCATGCGGATGTCCCTACCCGGTCGGAGTGTCCTGCTGCTGGCTCTGGTTGCAGCCGTCGCGTCCGCCCAGGGCCGCGACAGGGGCAACGTTCGCACGCTGCTGTTGTCCGAGAGCCCTGACGACACCACCCACCGCATCTATGTGAAGGGGCAGGTGGTGACGGTCCTTCAGTTCGAGAAGCCCTGCGACCCAGCGGGGACGAAGCTGCTGGGATGGGAAGGCCGGTTCGAGCAGGTGGGCATTGTCGGCCGGATGGTGGTCCTGAAGCCCCTGCGGGATCTGGCCCCTGACGAAGGGGTGCCCCTGCTCGTCACGCTCGTGGGCGGAACGGAGGTTCCATTCCTCCTCAGGCCGGTGAATCCAGAGGGAGGACAGTGGCCGGACCAGCAGGTGAACGTGTTCAAGGACCGCGAGAGCTACGAGGCCATGTCCTCGGCCTTGAGCGATGCGCTCAAGGAGAAGCGGGTGCTCGAAGAGCAGGTCGAGCGCTACCGCAAGGAAGAGACCTCCGAGGACCATGCACTGGCGGCTCTGCTGGCTTCGGGGGCCGTGAGGCAGACCCCGTTCAGGCTCGCGTACAAGGTCTCAGGTAAGGACGAGGGCGCGAGCATCAACGCCCTCTTGTTTCGAGGTCGGGGAAAGGCCGCGGTCGTGTTCAAGGTCTTGAATCTTGATCCGGAACAATCGTGGAGCCTGAAGACGGTACGTCTCGTGACCGAATCAACGGGAAGAGACCGGGCGTTGGCCTTCCGCGCGACGGCTGCTTCCATCATTCCCGGCGCATCCGGTGCGATTGCCATCGTCGTGGACAAGGGCGCTTTCGTGGATGAGGGCAAGGTGACGAACCTCATCCTGGAGGTCTACCGGCACGATGGGGCTCGGCAGGCCTTCATTCCCCTGGCTCACCAGCTTACCGGGGAGTAAGAGCCGCGCATGTGCTCCCATCGACTCGCGCTCCTGGCCTGCGCCGTGCTGCTCGTGACGTCATTGGGATGCACGACGACTCCCGGTGGCGTATCGCTCCGGGCGGACGGAACTCCGGGGCCCGAGGAATGCTCGAAGAAAGCTCGCGAGGCCATGCGCTATCTCCGACTGTTCGTCGGCGAGGCCGCGCAGGTCGAGCTCGACGCGAATCAGGGAATGACAGACTCAGTCACGCTGTACGAAGGCCCTGTCGAAAGCATGCTCATTGATGACCTTGGCTTGCTTGACGCGCCGGCCCGGCTCTACGGACGGGTCTGGACGAGTGGCCCGCAGGTGGTCATCCGATATTACGAAGCCCAGCCGCTGGATGGGGGCAACACGGTACCCATCTGCGCCGTAGCGCGGCTGGGGTTGGGGCAGCTGCGGAAGCGGCCTGACTCCAAGCCCGGGACCGCCATCCTTGGGTCCTCGAGTGCAGCCGTCTTCATCGTCGACAGCTTCAGGTGAGGCAGGCCCCCTTTCTGCCTCACGCCGCGACGCGCTCATCCCCTCACGTGTCCACCGTCAGCTCCGTCCAGCCGGAGGCCACGCGCATCTCCAGCACGCCGCGCTCGAACTTGAAGGACAGCGCCCCCGTCACGCCGCTCGCGTAGGGCAGGCCGTACACGCGAATCGTCTCCTCCGAGCGTGACAGGGGCAGCCGTCCCTCCACCCGCCGCGTCAGCTTGAGCACGCCCTCGCCCATCCGTCCCTCCACCAGGGTGAGCCGGAAGTCGCCGTACCCATCCCCCACGTCTTCGTAGAGCCGCCCGCGAATCTCCGGCGCCGCGTGCAGGTGCCACTCCAGGTGGTCCCAGTTGGCGGTGGTGGTGTGCTTCGCCGGCCGTGTCAGCGTCACCGCGCCGCCCGCGCGCAGCCACAGCGGCACCGTGTCCAGTCCGCCCTCCGCGATGACGTGCCGGCCGCCCTCGTGGATGGTCCCCACGCGGTCCAGCCCGGGCCACTCCATCCACAGGCCCTCCGGGAGGTACGCCAGTCGCTTCGTGTGCCCGGGGCGCACCACCGGCGCCACCAGCAAGTCTCCGCCGAAGAGGAACTGGTCGTACGCCACCACCGCCTCCCTGTCCCCGGGCGCGTGCATGACGAGCGGGCGCAGTGCGGGCAGTCCCGTCTCCGACGCCTCGTGCATCAGCGTGTAGAGCGTGGGCAGCAGCCGGTAGCGCCGCTTCAGCGCGTCGCGCACCAACGACAGGTAGGGCTCACCGAAGCGCCATGGTTCCTGCGGCTGGGTGCCCTTGCCGGCGTGGTTGCGCATCAGTGGATAGAAGGTGCCCATCTGCATCCACCGCACGAGCAGCTCGCCGCTCGGCAGCCCGATGAAGCCGGGGATGTCCACGCCGGTGAAGGGCACGCCCGACAGGCCCAGCCCCACCAGCATGGGAATGGACGTCTCCAACTGCGTCCAGTGGCTGGAGTTGTCCCCCGTCCACACCGCCGCGTAGCGCTGGATGCCCGCCGAGCCCGCGCGCGTCAGCAGGAAGGGCCGCGCCTCCGGGCGCATCTCCCGCAGGGCCTCCCACGCGCCCTTCGCCATGCCCATGGCGTAGACGTTGTGGACCTCCAGGTGCCGCTTGTCCCCGTGCCGGGCGTCATACGGCAGCGTCTTGCCCTCCACCGTGCCCACGCCCTCGGCACGCTCGTTGGAGATGGTGAAGAGGCCCACGTCCGGCTGCACCTTGAAGCAGGACGGCTCGTTCATGTCGTTCCAGAAGCCGGCCACGCCCAGCGCCACGAAGTCGCGGTGCAGGCCGCCCCACCAGCGCTGCACCTCCTCGCGCGTCAGGTCCGGGAAGACGGCGGGGCGCGGCCACACCTCGCCCACCAGCACATCGCCCCGGTCATAGCGCACGAGGTAGTCCCGCTTGCGCGCCTCCTCGTACACGGACCAGCCCGGCTCCTGCTTCAGCGCGGGGTCGATGATGGGCACCAGGCGCACGCCCTCGGCGGCCGCGTCGCGCACCAGCGCCGCCGGGTCCGGGAAGCGGGTCCGGTCCCACGTCCAGACCTTGTACGTGTCCATGTAGTCGATATCGAGGTACACGCAGTCCAGCGGCAAATCCCGGGCGCGGTAGCCCCGGATGACGCCTCGCACGTCCTGCGCATTCTCGTAGCCCCAGCGGCTCTGCTGCGCGCCCAGGCTCCACAGCGGAGGCAGCGGCATGCGGCCGGTGAGCGCCGTGTAGCGCCGCACCACGTCCGTCGGCGTCGGGCCCGAGATGAGATAGCAGTCCAGCTCCGGCCCCCAGGACTCCCAGGCCAGCTCGCCGCCGTCCGCCAGCGCCACGTCCACCTCGGAGCGCCACGTCTCGTCCAGGAACATGCCCCACGCCACGCCGTCGCGCAGGCCGATGAAGAAGGGGATGGACTGGTAGAGCGGGTCCGTGTCCGGGTGGTGCGGCATCACGTCCGTGTTCCAGAACGTGAAGTGCATGCCGCGCTTGTCCAGGGGGCCCACCTTCTCGCCGAAGCCCAGGTAGGCCTCGCCGGGGGGCGCGTGCAGCGTCAGCCAGGAGCGGTGGGTGCTCATCGGGTAGGCGGCCTTCGTCTCGCCCGCCACGCGGGTGCAGCGCGCCAGCTCGCGCCCGGCCGCGTCCCGGAAGCTCCAGGTGCCCCGCTCCGTCGTCAGCTCCAGCGCCACGCCCTCGGCGCGCACGTGGACGCGGCCTTCTTCGCGCGTGACATCCAGTGGACGGAGCCCGTCCGCGGACACCACGGCCCATGAGCGCTTGGAGGGCAGCTGGGGGTGCAGGAAGCCGACGGTGGCGGACGTGGGCGCGTGACGCAGGCGCAGCACGCCGGGGAGGGGACAGGTGACTTCGAGGGTGGCCCGCGGTCCCCAGGACCGCAGACGGGCAGGCTCGACGGCCAGCTCTTCGATGCGCATGCGCGGATTGTACGGAGGGCACACGGCCAGGCGGCGAAACTTGAATGTCAGATGCATGGGAGATGTTCTTCGCGGACACCCGTGTGCTCTCGCGCGAGACGCGGCTTCCAGACCCCGTCGGCGCTCCCCTGGAGGGACGCGGGCGGTGGAGGAAGCGGAGGCGAGATGCGGAAACGGACTTCCCGAACAGGTCCCTGGGGGCTCTTGCGCGCTGGGTGGGCGCTGGGCCTCGTGGGGCTCCTCGTGTCAGGCGCCGGGTGTGAACGCACCAAGGACACAGGACGCACGACGATGGCATTCGATGGACCGCAGGGCGATGCCCTGCACACGCTGAGGAGTGATGGACGTCTGCACGCAAAGCCCCTGTCGCCGCGCGGCGAGGCGGGGCCCAGGGGGCTTCAGCCGCTGGGGCTGGGTGGCAGGCGGGATGGGCTCTTGTATGTGCCGGAGGGCTACCGCCCCGAGCAGCCGGCGGCGCTGGTGGTGATGCTGCATGGCGCGGGGGGCAATGCCCGGCACTCGCTGGGGTGGATGCAGGAGCTGGCGGACGCGGAGGGCTTCCTCCTGCTGGCGCCCGAGTCGCGAGGCCCCTCGTGGGACCTGGTGATGGGGGAGTACGGCCAGGACGTGGCCTTCCTGGACCAGGTGCTGGAGCACGTCTTCGAGCGGTACGTGGTGGACCCGGAGCGGGTGGTGCTGGCGGGGTTCTCGGACGGGGCGTCGTATGCGCTGTCGCTGGGCATCCTCAACGGCGACCTGTTCCGGCACATCCTCGCCTTCTCACCGGGCTTCGCGGCGCCGACGGACTCGCGGGGCTCGCCGCGCCTGTTCATCTCCCACGGGGACAAGGACTCGGTGCTGCCGGTGGCGAAGTGCAGCCGGCGCATCGTCCCGCAAATGGAGGCGGCGGGCCTGGACGTGCGCTACCACGAGTTCAAGGGCGGCCATGTAATTCCGCCCGAGGTGGCACGCGAGGCCGTGCAGTGGCTGGAGGCGGCGGGCCGGCAGTGACGGACGCGCCACCCACCGGGCCCGCCCTACCGCGGGCCTGGTGGGCACGGCGCGGAACGGGCGGGCCCATGCGATGCTCCGCGCGGACGCACTCGACGACCTGGCGCATGAAATCGCCACGCCCGGTACGGAGCTCCACCAGCTCGTCACCCGGCAGACGACACGGTAGGGGATGACCATGTCCCAACGATTCTTCAGGTTGAACAATGACGCCGGGTCGCCAGGGCGCTGGCACCTGGACAATCCCACCGACAGCGAGGGACGTGAGCTGGACGACTCCTGGCAGTTCACCGACGGCCGGCCCGTGCACGTGCCAGGGCGGTTGAAGGTCCCAGTCGAACAACCGGGACGGCCACTGGACTTCACCCTGGCGGGGCTGGCGATTCCGGTCGTGCACGTCAGGGTTGCGTCCGTCCTGACCGAGCGGGCCCCGGCCGATGTGCAGCTCGTCCCCGTGGACATCGACGGCCAGCCCGACCAGTACCTGCTCTTCGTGGCCACCCGGCTCATCCGCTGTATCGATGAGCAAGCGTCCCGGATACGGCTGCGAGATGCGGAAGAGGGCCCACCGGAGAGAGGCTGGCAGTACGCTTCCGTGCGTGACCTGCGCATCGACAAGTCGAAGGTGGGCGATGCGAAGGTCTTCCGCACGGAAGGTTGGAATATCGCCCTCGTCGTCTCCGACGACATCAAGACGGCCCTGGAACAGCTGGGCACCACGGGCGTGAAGTTCGAGGAGGTCTGACCGGCATGACGACACCCCCGCCCGAAGCCCTGCCGTTTCCGGACAGCCTCTGCCACCGCTGCGCCGCGCCGCCGCGCTACGTCCAGTCCCGGACCAGCACGTTCATCATGTGCCCGCTGCTGCCCCAGAAGTACCCACCGCAGCCCGTGCGCCGCTGCTCGCTCTTCAGGCCCGTGGACCCGGCCCCACCCCGCTAGCGGGGGCACACCCGAGTCAGTGCACCGGCGGAATCACGGGCCCCGCGGCGGCCTCGCGCATGGGGTCCTGGACGTGCGAGGCCGCCTCGCGCACCGCCTCCAGGTCCGCGGGCAGCAGCCCCGCGCGCTCGCAGCCCTGGAGGGTCAGGGCCAGCTGTCGCTCCAGCTCGCGCTGGGCCTCCGGACGGTCCGCGCCCTCCACCGCCTCCCACAGCATCCGCAGGGAGCGCACGAGCGCGATGGCCACCTGCGGGTGCGGCGCGGCGTAGAGGCGAAACTGGTCGAAGGTGTGGCGCACGTACTCCGCATGATCCAGGTCCCACGGCCGCAGCAGCGTGGAGCCGTTCTCCGCCACGTGGACCTGCGGCGGCAGCTCCGTCAGCAGCAGGGGCCGGAGGACGGAGGCCAGCCGCAGCACCACCTCGATGGCCGTGGTGGGGTCATTCACCGCCGCGGACAGTGAGCGCAGGCCGACGTCCGACAGCTGCCGCAGCCCGAAGTCCACGTCCTGATGCGTGGTCCTCCACTCGCCCACCACCACCGCGGCCTGAATCGTGCGCGCCACGGTGTCCTCCTGCTCGGGCCGGGGCCAGATGGTGGCGAGCGGAATCCCACGCGCGAGGAACGCGCCCACCCGCGTCTCCAGCCGCAGCACACTCCCCGGAGGCACCGCCGACAGCAGCCCGGTGACGCTCACCTGCTGCACCCAGCCGTTGTCCCTCGCGCTCACCACCAGCGGCGGGCCCAGGGCCGACACGTCCGGGGGCTCCCGCGCGGGGCGCCCCCGCCCTGCCTGGTGCAGCTCCTCCACGCGCCCGAGCGTCTCCTCGGTGATGGTGGCGATGAGCCCGCCCACGTACTGCCGGCGCGCGATGCGGTGCAGGTACAGCACCAGCGAGAGGACGCTCATCAGGGTGAGGAACACCGCGACGTTGACGGTGAGGTGCGGCACCGCCGCCCCGTTCGCGCCCAGGTCCTCCGGCAGCGCCTTCAGCGCCAGCACGCAGTAGGTGAAGACCGCGGTGAGCAGGCCCACCACCACCTTGCCCAGCCTGTCGCGGAAGAAGGTGTGCAGCACGCGGGGGGAGAACTGCCCGCTGGCCAGCTGCATGGAGACGACGATGAGCGAGAAGACCACGCCCACGGTGGTGATGGTCGCGCCCGCGATGGTGCTCAGCAGCTGGATGCTCGCCTCCGGAGACAGCCGCAGGAAGCGGGGCAGCGTCTCGGAGTCCAGCACCTCGTCCACCCGCGACAGCGTCAGCACCAGGGCGATGGCGCCCAGCACCATGAAGGCGGGGATGATGAGGAGGCTCTCGCTGACGCGGTTGGCGAGCGCCCGTCCGCGCATCAGCAGCATCGAACGATGAGGGTGCCAGGCCACGCTCTCAAGCTAGGGATTCCCAGCAGTCCTGGCAGGAGGACGGGCCGTGCGTCCCACGTGCACTGTGGGAAGCAGTCGGGCAGCCGGGCGCTGCCTCGGAGATTGGCGGGCGAGCGGGCGGAGGTGGGGATACACTCCCCCGCGACGTGTCCGAGGAGAAAGACCCCACCGCGCCGCCAGGCGGCACCGACGCAACGGTGCTCACCCCGAAGCGGCCCCCCGTCCCGGAAGCAGCGGGCTCCGAATTGTTCGCCGGTCGCTACGAGATGCTGGGCCTCGTGGGGCGGGGCGGCATGGGGGCCGTGTACCGGGTCCGCGACACGCTGGTGGGCGACGTGGTGGCGCTGAAGGTGCTCGAGGTCGGGCCCACGCCCGCCCCCGAGTGGCTGGAGCGCTTCCGCCGGGAAGTCCGCCTGGCCCGCAGAATCTCCCATGGCCATGTGGCACGGACGTTCGATTTGGGCGAGCACGCCGGGCGCCTCTTCCTGACGATGGAGTACGTGGAGGGGGAGAACCTCCAGGCGCTGCTGGAGCGCGAGGGAGCGCTGGCACCCGCGCGGGCCACGCGCATCGTCCTGGCGCTGTGCGAGGGGCTGGCCGCGGCGCATGCGGCGGGCGTGGTGCACCGGGACCTCAAGCCGGCCAACGTGCTGGTGGAGGCCGGAGGCCGGGTGGTGCTCACCGACTTCGGCATCGCCCGGGCCGTGGCGGGCGAGACGGCCACGCGCACGCAGGGACTGGTGGGCACGCCCCTCTACATGGCGCCGGAGCAGCTGGAGAGCGGCGAGGTGGACGCGCGCGCGGACCTGTACGCCATGGGCCTCGTGCTCTACCAACTGCTCACCGGTGAGCCGCCCTTCACCGGCGAGTCGGCCATGGCCGTGGCCTTTGCCCGGCTGCGTCAGCCTCCGCCGGACCCGCGCCTGCGCGCCTCGGTGCCGGACGCGCTCGCGGAGGCCGTCCTGG
>JBKGHK010000190.1:0-15389 GCA_046520375.1 Pyxidicoccus sp. 3LFB2 | reverse complement strand
CCGGGCGCGGGCTTCGCGGCGGTGCGGGGGCGGGAGCGGCGGCGGCCTTGCCGGCCTCCACCTTCTCACCCTTGGCTCCAAGGAAGGCGATGGGCGCGCCCACGGCGGCGACCTGGTCCTCACCGACGACGATCTGCAGCAGGTAGCCGTCGTCGAAGGCCTCGATTTCGAGGTTGGACTTGTCCGTCTCCACCTCGGCGACAGCCTCACCGGAGGAGACCTTGTCGCCCACCTTCTTGAGCCACTTGACGATCTTCCCCTCCTTCATCGTCGGGGAAAGGCTGGGCATCTGGATGGCAGTGGCCATACGCGTTCAGGCTCCCTCGCGGTACAGCACCTTCTTCACCGCGTCGATGATCTTGGTCGCGTCCGGCTGGGTCGCGTTCTCAAGATTTGCCGCGTAGGACATGTTCACGTCGAGCCCCGTCACGCGCCCCACCGGCGCGTCCAGGTCGTCGAACGCCTTGGACTGGATGATGTCCACCACCGAGGCGCCGACGCCCGCCAGGGCCCAGCCCTCCTCGACGATGACCACGCGGTTGGTCTTCCGCACGCTGGCGAGGATGGCTTCCTCGTCCAGCGGCCGGAGCGTGCGCAGGTCCAGCACCTCCGCGGAGATGCCCTCCTTCGCCAGCTGCTCGGCCGCCTCCATGCAGAAGTAGTACATGCGGGACCAGGTGATGATGGTGACGTCGGTGCCCTCGCGCTTGATGTCCGCCTTGCCCAGCGGCACCACGTGCTCGCCCTCCGGCACCTCACCCTTGAGCGCGTAGAGCCGCTCGCCCTCGAACATGATGACGGGGTTCTCGTCCCGGATGGCCGCCTTGAGCATGCCCTTGGCGTCCGCCGGCGTGGCCGGGGCAATCACCTTCAGGCCCGGGAAGTGCGCGTAGTTGGCCTCGAGCGCCTGGCTGTGCTGGCTGGACAGCCGGCCGCCCGCGCCACCGGGGCCGCGGAACACAATCGGGCAGCGCAGCTGGCCGCCGGACATGTGGCGCAGCTTGGCGGCGTTGTTGACGATCTGGTCCATCGCAAGAATCGCGAAGTTCCAGGTCATCATCTCCACCACGGGGCGCAGGCCCACCATGGCGGCGCCCACGCTCATGCCGGTGAAGCCCAGCTCGGAGATGGGCGCGTCGATGATGCGCGCGCTTCCGAACTTGTCCAGCAGGCCCTGCGACACCTTGAAGGCGCCGTTGTAGCGGCCGACCTCCTCGCCAATCAGGAAGACGTTGGCGTCGCGCTCCATCTCCTCGGCGAGCGCCTGGTTCAGCGCCTCGCGGTACATCAACTCGGGCATCGTCAGCTCCGAAGGGAATCGAAAAAAGGGTTGGGTTCCAGGAACTCCTGAGCGCCGCGGGGAGCGGCGCGGGAGCGCGGCCTAGCGGCTCAGGCCCGCCTTCTTGTCGGCCTGCTCGGCCTGCTCGCGGGGCTCGAGGTCCCACGTCACCTTCAGCTCCTGGCCGCTCGGGTACTTCGGCCAGTTGGTCACCTTCACACCCAGCACGCGCTCGCGGGGGCGCACGTCCTCCTCGCCCTCCTCGACGATGGTGTCCCGCCACAGCTCCTCCAGGGAGGGCTCCGGGGACTCGTCCGCGAACTTCACCGCCGCGTCCACCTGCGCCTTCACTTCCTCTTCGATGGACTCGAAGTCGGCGTCCGCCCCCAGCTTGTTCTTGAGGGCGTAGTCGCGCAGCTTGGGGATGGGGTCGTTCTTGCGCTCCTCCTCCACCTCCTGCTTGGTGCGGTAGTTGGCGGGGTCCGCCATGGAGTGGCCGCGGAAGCGGTAGGTGTTGGCCTCCAGCAGCACGGGGCCCTTGCCCGCGCGGCAGTACGCGGCGGCGTCCTTCACCGCCTCGTACATCTTCAGGCAGTCCATGCCGTCCACCGGCTCGCCGCGCATGCCGTAGGCGGCCGCGCGCTTGTAGATTTCAGGCACCGCGGACGTGCGGGCAATGGCCGTGCCCATGCCGTAGCGGTTGTTCTCGCAGATGTAGATGACCGGCAGCTTCCACTTGGACGCCATGTTGAACGTCTCATGGAGGGCGCCCTGGTTGGCCGCCGCGTCGCCGAAGTAGCAGACCGTGACGCGGTCCTCGTTGCGATAGCGGCTGGCGAAGGCCATGCCCGCGGCGAGCGGAATCTGCCCGCCGACGATGCCGTAGCCGCCGTAGAAGTGGTGCTCGATGTCGAAGATGTGCATCGAGCCGCCCTTGCCCTTGCTGTAGCCGGTGCCGCGGCCGAACAGCTCCGCCATCACCATGCCCGCGTCGCTGCCACGGGCCAGGGGCTGGCCGTGGTCGCGGTACGCGCTCAGCATGTAGTCGTCCGGACGGATGGCCTCGATGGGCCCCACCGCCACCGCCTCCTGGCCGATGTACAGGTGGCAGAAGCCGGCGATCTTCCCCAGCGTGTACTGCTGACCCGCGCGCTCCTCGAAGCGGCGGATGAGGTACATCTTCCGGTACATCGTCAACAGCTGTTCCTTCGAGTACGGGCTGGCCACCGCGGGTGCCTCCATGCAGGCCGTCCCTGACTCTGGGCGGGACGGCGGACGCCGAGCGCCTCATAGCGCGCGGCAGGGGGACTTCAAAGCCCAACAAACCGTCGGGCACCTGGACTGTCTTTCAGCCGCGCTGCGTCAGGACTCCAGCGCGAAGTGCGGGACGGAGACGATGCCCTCCAGCAGCTCCACCGGGCGGCCCGAGTGGTCGGTCGCCAGATGGATGACGGTGGCCTCGGGGAACTTCCGTCGGTAGTCGTTGGCGTGGGTGGGCTCGTTGTCGAAGGCCGCCACCACGGTGCCCAGCCGGCCCAGCCGCGCATGGGCGTCGCGCTTGAAGGCGTCGTCGTCCCCCGCCAGCTCCGGCTTCATGAACAGGTGCACCTGGCGCTCATCCGGGAGCACCAGCCCGTGCTGGCGCATGCAGGAAACCGAACCCTCGCGCATGCCCTCATGCCGGCCGGTGACGTAGACGAGCAGCGCGCCGGTCGCCACCACGGCATGGGTGAAGGCCGCCGCCCCTTCAATCGCCCCGTCCTCCAGGCAGTAGGCGCTGGTGAAGAAGCGCTCCCCCCAGAAGCGGCGGGCCTCGGGGTAGTGGGCCTCCACCTGGGCGTCGTCCAGGCCACAGGCCCGCATGGCCTCGCGCATGTCCCAGCCGGTGTCCCAGTGGTGGGGCGCGCAGGTCTCCAGCACCTTCAGGGCGCTGGAGACGCCGTACTCGCGGAGGATGCGGGCCTGCCGGGGGCGGTTGTCGAAGAGGGTGGAGTCCAGGTCGAACGCCAGCACCGCCCGGGGGCCGAGCGAGCGGGCCCGCGCCAGGATGCCGCGCAGGGTGTCCCGCCAGTCGTCTCGGATGCGCTTCTTGAAGTCGTCGTAGGCCATGAGCGCGGGGGAGATTACCCGCGCCCGGGCGGCAACGCCGCCGAAACCTCGCGGCTCAGGCGGCCGACTGCCAGGGCACGGTGCCAGGGGGCGTGCCAGGGAACGACGGCTCCGGGAAGCGCTGCATGCGTTGGATGCCGTTGCGGTCCAGCACCAGCCGGACGAACTGTGTCGTCTCCTGGCGGCGGTCCGTCTCCTCCTCCTCCACGGTGAAGCGGAACACCACGTCCACCGGGTAGCGCTTGGCGCCGCGGATGTGGCCCACGGACAGGTCCGCCAGGTCCACGTACTCCAGCGCCAGCTCCGGCTCGTCCATGTCGCGCAGGAAGCGCTCCACGTTCAGCCGGAGGATGTCGGTGACGCCCGACAAGCCCCGCTCCGTGCGAGGCATGAGGCGCGCGTCCAGGTCGATGCGCTTGCGGTAGCGGATGACCGTCTCGGACACCTCGCCCTGGGACGCAGTGAGGAAGTCGTCGCGGTGGCGCATCCCGGACACGGACTCGGGCACCTTGAAGGACGGCCCGTAGTCCACCCGCTCCTCGCAGGTGCCGATGGAGCGCCCGGTGACGGGGTCCACCAGGTCCGCCGTCCGGTCCGCCAGGTGCGTGGCGGCCACGCGGCTGAGCATCCGCCGCAGGCCCTCCTTGATGCGGTCCTTCACCATGTAGCCGACGACGAGGATGAGGAAGAAGTTGAGGCTGGCCTGCGCGAAGCGCGCCTGCGCCCAGAAGGCCACCGCGGTGGCGAACGTCATCGCCACGCCCGCGGCGAAGGCGAAGAGCATCTCCTCGAAGCCCTGCCGCTTCTGCCGCCGCTTCGAGGACAGGAAGAGCACGTTCATGCAGAACTTCTTCAGGAAGCCCAGCCGCTGGATGTACTCCTCGTTGTCCCCCGTGGGGCTCAGCACGCTGCGCAGCCGGTGCTCCTTGCGGTACGCCTCCTCGCGCAGCACCGCCTCCATCAGCCCCTTGCGCAGCCCCAGCCACGGCTCCGCCCGGGGCAGCGACTTCATGTCCGCCACCGAGCGCCGGAAGCCGCCCTCCACCAACAGGCTGACGTACTCGTCCACCAGCCGCAGCGCCGCCCGCGAGCGCTCCTGCAGCCGCAGCTCCCCCACCGCGCGCAGCCAGACGCGGAAGCGCTCCAGCACCCGGGTGACGCCGGCCTGCATGGCGATGACTTCGGCCTCCAGCACCGCGCACGCGTCGGACGGCAGCGCGCCCGTCGCCTCACAGCGCGACTCGACGCCAATGGCGAAGCGGCGCAGCGCCCCGCGCAGCACGCACGACAGGAGCTTCGCCTGGTAGACGACGTCCGCCTCGGTGCCCATGCCCGTGCGCAGCCACGCCTCCAGCCGCACCAGCGGCGAGGCGTCCGACGAGAGCAGCTCGTCCACCTGCATCACCGGCGTCTTGAAGCGCACGTAGTTGTGGATGTCCGCGTAGAAGTCGCCGCGCGGGTACGTCTCGGCGTCGATGTTCAGACTGCCGGGCAGGAAGAGATACGCCTCCACGAGGTAGCGCGTCTCCTCCGTGCCGGTGGGCTGGTACTCGAGCTTGATTTCGAACTGCTTGCGGTCGTGGACCTCGAAGCGGCTCTGCAACGGTGCGGGTGACTGGGACACACCCGCACTCTACGTTACCTCCCTGTCACGCGGGAGTGACCCCACCGTGACGCGTCCGTTGCAGCACGAAGGAGCTACCCTTCGGTACCAGTGCGCGAGGCCGGGGCGGCCGGGGGCACCGGCAGCGTGGCGGGCACCGGCGTGGACTTCGGCTGGGGCTTCGCGTTCCAGACGCGGGTGGCCAGCACCAGACCCAGGAAGGACAGCGGGAGCATGGCCAGCGGCCAGTTGCCCCAGTTGGCCGGGCTCTTCGCCACGTCGCCTGCGGGGAGGATGGAGCCCAGCAGAATCGACTGGAGGGCGGTGCCCGCGTACACGGCGCCGTCGATGATGCCCACCGCCAGGCCCGCGTTCTTCTTGCCGCCGAAGTCCATGCTGGCCGTGCCGGACAGCATGCCGTGCACGCCGATGACGCACAGGGACATGAAGATGACCGTCCACCCCAGGGCCACGCTCTCCAGGAGGAACAGGGTCGCCACCGCCCCCAGGGACATGCCCGCGTAGAGCACGGCGGAGACGGGGCCGCGGCGCGAGTCGAACACGCGGTCGCTGATGAGGCCGGCGAACATGCCGCCGGTGATTCCGGCCACGCACAGCAGCATGCCCCAGTTGGCCGCGACGAAGGCCTCACCGATGCCGGTGGCCTTCGCGAACTTGGGGTACCACTGCATGATGGCGTTGCGCATGAAGCCGCTGCAGAACTCGATGCAGAGGATGACGATGATGGTGGGGTTGCTGATCATCCGCTTGAACACCGGCCACACGCCCAGGGGCGCGCCGGTGTCCCCCGAGGACGCGTCCGCGGTGTCGAAGTCCGGGTGGCCCGTATGGCCAGGCGTGTCGCGGATGACGAAGAAGTCCAGCACCAGGAAGCCCGCGAGGATGGCGGCCGGCACGAAGAACGCCCAGTACGTGGGCGCCGCCTGCACGATGAACCGGCTCCAGTCGTAGGCGAAGTAGACGCCCAGCGAGATGAGGATGCCGAAGACGCCGCCCAGCTGGCCGCGCTCGCGCACGTGGAACCAGGACGCGTTCACCTTGACGATGGAGACCGCGCCGAAGCTCTGGAAGTACATGTTGACGGCGTAGAGGAACGACAGCGTCGCGACGAGGCCCCCGGGGGGCGCCCAGCCCTGCGTCAGCACCGCGTACACCACGCCGCCCATGGCGATGTTGGCCGCCGACGAGCCGGCCGCGGAGATGAGGATGGTCTTCCGCCCGCCCAGCCGGTCCGTCAGCGGGCCGTTGAGGAGGAAGGAGAAACCGTAGGTGAGCGTGCCCCAGAAGAAGACGGTGCCGAAGCCCGCGTTGTCGATGTGGTCCTTCATGGCGCTGGTGGCCACGTTGAGGTTGTAGCGCCCCATGTAGAGGAACGCGTACGTCATCCCCAGCGGGAACCAGTTGAAGAAGCGGCGGCGGCGGAACGCGTCCGAGTGGCCCAGCTCCACCTTGGGCAGGCGCGACAGGACGAGGGCGATGGCCCCCAGCAGGATGAGGATGGGCAGCAGCTGGGCCAGCCAGGGGGGCAGCGACGACATGCAGCGACCTCGGCAGTGGGTAACGGAACGCCGCGCACCCTACCCCGGCGCGCGGCCCGGCGGAAACCCGCTCCGCGCTTCACCGCATCTATCGAAGCGCCCGGGGCTCGGAGCCTCGGAGGCTCCGGAACCCGAAGGCGTCAGGGCTGACGGGCGAGCAACCGGGTGAGGGCCACCTCGGTCTTCGCATCCGGGATGTCGCCCCGCCGGCAGGCCTCCAAGACTTCGGGCAGGGGCCGCCAGTGCAGCTGGGTGCCCTCTTCCAGGGGCGTGCCGTCCCCTTCGGCCTCCACCGGCTCCAGCCCGGTGACGTCCACCGCGGCCGGGAAGACCTTCTCCGACAGGATGCCCGGCGCGAGGAAGAACGAGCCGCCCAACAGTTGGATGTCCTCGGGCTTCACCGCGTAGCCGGCCTCTTCACGCACCTCCTCCGCCGCGCGGCGCCGCAGCCCGTCCTCGCCCTTGTCCTCCGGCTCCAGCAGCCCCGCGACGATTTCCTCCACCCGCAGGTAGCCCGGCGTCGGGTCCGGCACCGTCATGGCGTCCCGGTTGTCCTTCCGGAAGTACGCCGCGGGCCGCAGGTTCATCCGCGTCAGCACCTCCAGCACACCCGACGCGGCGCGTCGGAAGACGAGCACCGCGACGGCGTCCAGGCGGGGCCGGTCCACCACGTCCACGCGGTACACGGACGAGGCCGACCCGTCCGAGCGCCGGTTGCGGCAGCGCAGGCGCCGCACTCGCAGGAAGCCCTCGTCACACCTCGCCGTGGACGAGAAATCCTCGATGATCTCGATATCAGTCACACTGGAATGCCGCTGCTTCATGTCTGCCTGCTCTCCGGGCGAGAAGGAATGCGAGGGTGATGGAGTAGGAATGTGGTGGCTGGGTTGCTTGCCGGACAGAGGATGATCCCGTACGGTGCGCCGGCTTTACCGCTGTCCTCCCCCTGAAACACGGAATCTCTC
The DNA here is from genome assembly GCA_046520375.1 of Pyxidicoccus sp. 3LFB2. Taxonomy (GTDB): domain Bacteria; phylum Myxococcota; class Myxococcia; order Myxococcales; family Myxococcaceae; genus Myxococcus. Next base: position 7,874 of record JBKGHK010000190.1, on the reverse strand, counting down.
CTGATGCGTCGCGTCCTGCTCGGCCTGCTCTGCGCCCTGGCTACGGCTTCGTGTATGCCGGTGATGGAAGGCCAGGATTACAACCTCGAGGGCCAGGAGGTGCGCTTGACGCTCCTCCATACCTCGGACATCCACTCGCGCCTCATCCCGTATGACTTCGCGCCGTTGAAGACGGACCAGGACCTGGGACTCATTCCCGAGGCCGGTCCGTTCGGTGGCGCCACCCGCATGGCCGCACTGCTCAAGCGCGAGCGGAGCCGGGGCGAGCGGGTCATCCACCTGGACTCGGGTGACTGCTTCCAGGGCGCGCCCATCTTCAACCTCAACACCGGCGAGGTGGAGTTCAAGTTCCTCTCGCAGGCGCGCCTGGACGCGGCCGTGGTGGGCAACCACGAGTTCGACGCCGGCGCCCTCAACTTCACGCAGCGCGCGCGCAACAACGCCACCTTCCCGCTGCTGGCCGCCAACTACCAGTGGAGCGACTTCCGCCAGGTGGGCAGCAACCAGACGGCGCTGGAGACCGAGCCGTACACCATCCGCAACGTCAAGGGCGTGCGCGTGGGCGTCATCGGCATGGCGAACATCTCCTCGCTCAACTCCATCGTCGAGGGCGGCAACAGCCTGCAGGCCATCGCGATGGAGCAGAACGAGGTGGTGCGCGCGTACGTGGACCTGCTGCGCCCGGTGACGGACCTCATCGTCATCGTCAGCCACCTGGGCCTCCACGAGGACCAGGACGTCATCCAGGGCTACGAGGCCTACTACGAGTACGGCCGCGTGAAGTCCTTCACCCAGCGCGCGAAGAGCCCCTGGCAGGTGCTGGAGTGGTTCGGTCCCGAAGGCGATGACAAGTCGGTGGTGCGCCTGCTCATCCCCGGCGTGTCCGGGGTGGACGTGGTGCTGGGCGGCCACCTGCACGTGGTGCTCAACCCGCCGCAGCTCCTGTCGGACCCGAGCGGCCGCAAGGTGGTGCTCGCGCACTCGGGCGCGTTCGCCAAGTACGTGGGCCGGCTGGAAGTGGTCGTGAAGATGCCGGACGTGCTGGGCCAGGGCGAGGGCGCCGAGGTGCTCAGCCAGGACTACCGCGCCTTCCCGCTGGACGCGCTCTGGTGCGACGACGCCATGCGCCGCTACCGGTATGACTCGAACATCTTCTGGGAGCCGGGCCAGTACATCCAGAACCCGGACGTGCGCGCGGCCATCAAGGCCTGCCGCGACCAGGAGGACCGGGACACCACGCAGCTGCTCCAGCCCTACATCCTGGGCATGGACTTCGGCCTGCGGCTGACCAACATCTTCTCCTACGCCCCGCGCGACGTGCAGCGCCGCAACAACTCCACTGGCGGTGACTCGCCGCTGGGCAACGTGGCCGCGGACTCCATGCGCAAGCGCCGCCGCGTCGAGGCGGAGATGGCCCTCACCAACTCGCTGGGCATCCGCGACAACCTCTACTCCGGCGTCGTGACGCAGGAGTCGATGTTCAACGTGTTCCCCTTCGAGAACACCATCAACATCATGTACCTCTCCGGCAAGGAGATGCAGGAGATGTTCAACTTCGTGGCCGAGCGCTCCGCCGAGCGTGGCTGCGTCAGCCAGGCCCAGATTTCCGGCGCGCGCTTCACCATGGACTGCGCCCAGGTGCAGGTGAACGACCTGCGCATCTCCTGCGAGACGGCGAAGGCCGGCAAGGACTGCCCCTCGCAGAACCGCGAGGGCCACGCCCCGTGGCAGTGCCTGCAGGACGAGACGGCCTCCGCCGGCGTGGGCCGCTGCTACGCCAACCCGGGCACCGACATCGAGATCAACGGCAAGGCGCTGGACACCAACGGCACGTACAAGATTGCCGTCAACGACTACATCGCCAAGGGCGGCTCGGGCTTCACCGTGCTCAAGCGCAACACCACCCGCATCGAGACGGGCATCTCCCTGCGCGACTCGCTCATCGGGTACATGCAGAGCTTCTGCACCTGCCAGGACATCCTCGACGGCAAGGAGACGTCCACCGCGGGCACCCGCTGCGGCAACCTCATCGACGGCCGGTGGCAGGTGGACGAGCAGGTGGTGGGCTACTGCCGGGCGGCGAAGACCTTCCAGGACGCGCTCGAGCGCAAGGTGGGCAGCTGCTCCTGCCAGGACCTGCTCGGCCTGCCCGCGGACGCGGCGCAGCGCTGCGGCGTGGCGGACCTGACGCCGGACGCCATCCAGGCGCAGTGCCAGGTGCCGGCGGGCCCGTACACGGGCCGGTGCAGTTGCCGGGACGTGCTGACCGGTGGCAACCCCATCTGCGGCAACGTGACGCCGCAGCTGAAGTCCTTCTGTGCGAACCCCACCTCCATCTCCATCGCGGACGCGCTGGAAGACGGCCGTATCGGCCGGAGGGTGAAGTAATGAAGCGACTGATGCTCGTGTCGGCCGTGGCCCTGGCCGGCTGCTACACCGAGAAGACGAACCAGCCCCAGGGCGTGGCCACCTTCGACGTCGAGGTGAAGGGGCTGTACGTCGCCAACAGCAACCCGCGCGCGGCGCTGCCGGTGGTGAACGAGTGCGCCGCCCGCTACAACGGCAACCAGAATCAGGTGCCCCTGGAGGTGCGGGGCACCACGGACTGCCGCTACATCATCCCCAGCACCGCGGTGGACATCGACCTGGACATCACCGCCATCGACTCGAAGGGCCAGCCGATGGAGGCCTTCAATGGCCCGGTGGCCTTCCGCGTCGTCCCGGGCAACCTCACCGGCTCGTACACCTACCGGTGGAAGAACCTGACCAACGGCAAGGGCACCGCCACCGTGCGCGCCTCGCAGCTGTACGGCGAGGTGCATGTCTGGGTGCAGGACGAGCCGCCCGAGGTGGAGTACTCCGAGGGCGAGGTGACGCCGGGTGATTTGCCCCAGGAGCCGGCGACGCGCACCTATTCCACCGGCCTGTCGCGGGCGCTGCAGTTCGACGAGCCCACGCTCGCCACGGTGCAGACGCCGCAGAACAGCGACCAGCTCACCGCGTACAACGGCACGTACATGCGCATCGGCCGCAACCCCGAGTCGGGGAGCGTGCTGCGCCAGAACTGCGAGCCGGGGGACCCGAACGACAACGAGCCCGTCACGCTGCTGGTGACGGGGACGGACCCGGGCGGCTTCTTCGTGACGGACCTGACGGCGTGCCGCGTGAAGGAGAACGCCGTCGCGGGCGCCAACATCCAGACGGGCGAGCCGGACGGCTACTACCCGGGCCGGTTCAACTCGCTCTACATCTACAACTACTCCTTCCCCGAGGGCCTGGACCCGGGCGACCTGCTGTGGACGGTGGCCGGCTCGGTGCAGGAGTTCACCGCCACCACGCAGCTCACCTTCCCCTCCTGGAGCATCCGCGAGAGCGTGCGCCTGCTGCCGCAGAGCGAGTGGAACAAGTACCTGCGGCTGGCCCCGCCGGTGGAGATCAACGGCCGGCTGTGCGGCTACAGCAGCTCGCTGTACGTGACCGACCCGCTGTGCGGCTACAGCTACGGCAACTACAAGATGGAGAGCCTGGAGTCCTCGCTGGTGAAGGTGCGCCGCGTGAAGTTCCCCGAGGTCATCCACAGCTGTGACGCCAACGGCAACGGCACGGTGCCCTTCTTCTGCCCGGACACGCGTGCGGGCACCTGGGGCGCCTGCGGCGGCGACACCGCGGGGGACCCGGACGTGCCGGAGCGCCAGTGCAACATCGAGTGCACCCTGGGCGTGGGCCAGTTCGCCGGGAAGGTGTGCAGCGAGAAGAACACCTTCGACACCTTCGGCCAGTTCGTGGTGGAGATGAACCCCACCGGCGCGCCCGAGGCGGGCCTGGACGGCTCGGTCGGCGCCCGCATCCAGTACGTGGGCCGCGCGGTGGATGGGAACACGGCCACCGTCGAGTGGGCGTCCTCCGACGAGCTCAGCCCCGGCCTGAAGCTGAACATCTGGTGTGACAAGGCGCGCGCCTGCGCTTCGGCGGCAGCAACCTGCCGTCCACCACGGACGTGCCGCTGGCGGCGCGCACCCTGCTCAAGCACACCCTGACGTCGAGCCAGGCGTTCGTCTGGGCCGCCGCGCAGGACGAGGCTGGCGGCGCCGTCACGTGCCAGGTGGGCGCGGACGCCCGCACCCGCATCAACGTGGTGACGAAGGACGCGGTGCCGGACCTCGTGGTGGACTGCCGCGAGGACGACCCGGACGCGGAGAAGGCCCTGCAGTGCCGCTATCTGCGCGCCGCCACCTTCGACATCACCGGTCACCTGCGTCAGGTGAGCGCCGCCCGCCCCCGGTGGATGGTGCTGCCCCGAGACCAGGACGACGTCTGCTGCAACCCCGGGCCGGACATGCAGTGCCCGAAGCCCGTCCAGCCTTGCGCCAATCCGTAGTCATCCGTTGATGCAGTTCGCGCCCCGGTGAGAGCCGGGGTGCGGGGAGGAGCGGCCCCCCCCGGCCGCTTCGTGGAGAGGGACATTGAAAACGTTGCAGACGCTGGCCCTGACCGGGCTGCTTTCCCTGAGTGTGCCCGCCTGGGCCGGTGACTTCGTTGATACGCGCCTGTCGTTCGTCTTCGCGGACGACAACGTGTTTGCGGGCGCGGGTGAAACCACCCCCAACAGCCCGAATGCACGCTTTGGCGCGGGCAACCAGAACACCCAGTTCTACGACAACTTCAACACCCGGTTCTCCGGCTTCGAGTCGTTGTCGAACGTGGTGCTCTACAAGCGCGCGCCCGCCTTCTTCGAGGGGCTCACCACCGAGGCGGCGCTGACGCTGCTGGTGCTGGAGCGCCCCGCGGGTGGCGTCGACATCCGCGACAACTCCAGCTACATCCGGCTCAACTACCAGCCGCCGGGCTGGAGCGAGAAGGAGGGCATCTCGCTCGTCGGCTTCCCGGTGTCCGCGGACCGCTTCCGCCTGGGCTACGCCTACCGCATCTCCTGGGGCGGCAGCGGCGTGTTCACCACCCGCTCGCAGGCCAACGGCGTGCCGGGCGTCAAGCTGCAGATTACGCGCGACAAGTGGTACGCGTACGCCGGCGCGAAGACGGCGCTGGTGCAGAACGAGCTCATCCTCGAGGAGGAGACGCTCTACGGCGCCATGGCCGGCGCCGGCTGGGACATCCTGGAGACGCTGCGCGTGGAAGGCGGCGTCGGCTACTTCCAGAAGGGCCTCGTCCCGGGCCTGGCGACGCTGGGCGTGGAAGCGCCGGTGAATGCCGCGGGCGCGTCCGCGCAGGTCGTCTACCACGTGGGTGTGCCCGTCGGCACGAGCGTGGACTTCCGGCTCTACAAGAACGACCCGGACATCTACCAGCGCTTCTTCGCGCCGGAGCAGTACCCGGGCGGCCTGTCCTACTCCGTGTCGCTCGAGGGCAGCTACCTCTCGCAGACGCTGGAGAAGCCGGACGAGTTCGGCGCCACGCAGCCCCAGGGCGCCACCGCGCTGGCGCTGCAGGCGCGCGCGAAGCTGGACAACATGCGCTTCAGCGTGCTCGGCCTGGTCCGCAGCCTCTCGTACATCCAGTTCGAGGTGCCGGGCTTCCCCCCGTTCCAGGACTTCCCCGAGGGCACGGAGCTCAACCCGGAGATGTTCCTGGCGGTGGGCGCGGACTACCACTTCCCCGCCATGCACTTCACGCCGGGCTTCATCGTCGGCGTGCAGCAGCCGGCGTCGTTCCGCAGCCCCACCCCGGTGCTGGGTGGCAACAACCCGCCGGAGAACCTCATCGGCACGCGCACCGTCGTGGTGCGTGACGTCAACGCGCTCAGCATCCTCCCCGAGGTCTGCGGCACGTCCGGCGCCATCTGCGAGGCGGAGCCCATCTACTCCGCCAAGGCCACCTTCCGGTGGGACCTGTCCGACTCCGTGGCGGCGGTGGGCGAGCTCTACTACACGTACGACAACAACCGGACCACGTTCCGCGACGACATCACCGGCGTGTCCCAGCCCACCTTCGAGGACCCGCACGCGCTGGGCTTCAACACCCTGCTGCAGGCGCGCTTCTAGACACCGGAGCCCCGGGGGAGCCCCGAGGGCGCCTCTTGAAACACCGCGGCCCGGTTCCCCTCGTCGGGGAGCCGGGCCGTCGCATGTCCGGGCTCGACGGCGCGAGGCTCAGGCGGACGTCATCCGCACCACCTCGTCGAAGGCGGTGAGGCCCTGGGCCAGCTTGCGCACGGCGGCCTCGCGCAGCGTCCGCATGCCGGAGCGGCGCGCGGCCTCCACCAGCTTGTCGTACGGGGCCTCGCGGGAGATGAGGTCTCTCAGCTCGCCGCCGGAGGTGACGATTTCGAAGACGCCGGTGCGGCCGACAAAGCCGGTGCCCCGGCAGCGCACGCAGCCGGCGCCCCGGAGCAGCCGCACCCCGCCCGGCAGGAGCGGCAGCGGTGCCTGGAGCGCCAGCAGCTCGTCCGGGGTGAGCGTCGTCTCCTCGGCGCAGTGGCTGCACACCCGCCGCAGGAGGCGCTGGGCCATGACGCCCAGCAGGCTCTGCGCCAGGAGGAAGGACGGCACGCCCAAGTCCCGCATGCGCGCCACCGCGCCCAGCGCGTCGTTGGTGTGGAGCGTGGACAGCACGAGGTGGCCGGTAAGCGCGGCCTGGATGGCGTTCTCCGCCGTCTCCGCGTCGCGAATCTCGCCCACCATGATGACGTCCGGGTCCTGGCGGAGGATGTGGCGCAGCGCCCCGGCGAAGTCGAGCCCGGCCTTGGGCTGCACCTGCACCTGGTTGAAGGCGTCCCACACCATTTCGATGGGGTCTTCAATCGTGGTGACGTTGACGTCGGGCCCGGCCAGCGCCTTGAGCGCGGAGTAGAGCGTCGTCGTCTTGCCGCTGCCCGTGGGGCCGGTGACGAGGATGAGGCCGTGGGGCCTGTCTATCCACGACTCGAAGGCGCCCTTCTCGTCCTGCTCGAAGCCCAGCTGGGCGATGTCCTGCACCAGCGTCTCCGGGTCGAAGATGCGGATGACCACCTTCTCGCCGAAGGCGGTGGGCAGCGTGGACACGCGCAGCTCCACCTCGCGGCCGTCGCGCTCCGTCTTGATGCGGCCGTCCTGGGGCCGGCGCTTCTCGGAGATGTCGATGCGCGCCAGCATCTTCACGCGCGAGACGATGGGCGCGTGCACCTGCGCGGGCAGCGTGTACACGGGGTGCAGCACGCCGTCGATGCGCAGCCGCACCATGCTGGTGGCGCGCTTGGGCTCGACGTGGATGTCCGAGGCGCGGTTGTCGAAGGCGTAGCGCAGCAGGTAGTCCACCGCCTGCACCACCGGCTTGTCCGACGCCTCCAGCTCCTGGGTGCCGCTGAGCGACACCAACTGCTCGAAGTTGGAGACCTGGGCCCCGGCGGAGGCCGCGCCGAAGTCGTCCGCCGCGCGGGCCAGCGTCTTGTTGAAGCCGTAGATGTGGGCGATGGAGCGGAGGATGTCCGCCTTGGCGCACAGCACCGGCTCTATGGGCAGGCCGGTGAGGCGGTAGAGGTTCTCGAAGAGCTCGCGGTCGAACGGGTTGGCCACCGCCACCATCAGCCGACCCTGCTCGTTGCGCTCCAGCGGCAGCAGCACGTGCTTCTGCGCGTACGGCCGGGACACGGTGCGCGTGGCCATGGCCATGTCCAGCTTCAGCGGGTCGATCTTCCGGTAGGCGATGCCCGCGGCCCGCGCGGCGGCCTCGGAGACACGGTCCTCGTCCAGCACGCCGCGTCCGTTGGCCAGGGGCACCTGGAAGGCGGCCACCACCTCCACGGGGGACACGTCGTAGCGCGCCGCCTCCTTGCCCCCCGCGCCCGCCTGGGCCTTGAGCACCCGCGCGCGCGCGGCCGGCTCGCGGGCCAGCACCTCCTGCGCCTGCTGGGGCGTCAAGAGCCCCTGGCCCACCAGCGC
>JBKGHK010000018.1:0-35809 GCA_046520375.1 Pyxidicoccus sp. 3LFB2 | reverse complement strand
CCCAGCAGCCGCCCTGCCCCGCCCCCGCGGCGCCCCTCAGCGCTGGCGCCATCTCCCAGGGCACGCTGGTGGCGCGGCTGCGCCAGAACGCGCAGCAGACCGGCTGCCCCGACTCCGCGCCGCGCACCTTCAGCCTCCAGCACACGGAGGTGGACGCGGAGGTGAGCGGCTTCCTCGCCTCGGTCACCGTCACCCAGGTCTTCGAGAACCCCTACACCGAGCCGCTGGAGGCGCTCTACGTCTTCCCCCTGCCGGAGAAGGCGGCGGTGGACGGCATGGAGCTCGTCATCGGCGAGCGCATCATCCGGGGCGTCATCCAGACGCGGGAGCAGGCCCGCGCCACCTACGAGCAGGCGAAGTCGGAGGGGAAGACGGCGGCGCTGCTGGACCAGGAGCGCCCCAACGTCTTCACCCAGTCCGTCGCCAACATCCTCCCGGGCGAGCGCATCCGCGTGCGCATCCACTACGTGGAGCGGCTGCCGTACGAGTCCGGCACCTACCGCTTCACCTTCCCCATGGTGGTGGGCCCCCGCTACATGGGCGGTGAGGCGCTGCCCTTCCGCCAGGGCGAGGGCACTGCTCAGGACACCACCACCGTCCCCGACGCCAGCCGCATCTCCCCGCCCGTCCTCCCGCCCGAGCTGCGCGCGGGCCATGACATCCAACTCACGGTGCGGCTGGACGCGGGCCTGCCCGTCCAGGCGCTGCGCTCCACGTCGCACCGGGTGGAGGTGGCGCGCGAGGGCCGCAGCCGCGCCCGCGTCCAGCTGGGCCGCGACGAGCGCATCCCCAACAAGGACTTCACGCTGGAGTACACCGTCGCCGACGCGCTCATCCGCCCCGCCGTCCTCGTGCACCGCGAGCCGGGCGCCGACCATGGCTACTTCCTGGTCATGCTCAATCCGCAGCTGAACCCCTCCGACAAGGAGGTGGTGCCGCGCGAGCTGTACTTCGTGCTCGACACCTCGGGCTCGCAGATGGGGCTGCCCATTGAAAAGTCCAAGGCCATCACCGCCGAGGTGCTCCGCCACCTGCACCCCGAGGACACCTTCCAGGTGCTCAACTTCGACACGGCGGTGACGAAGTTCGCTCCCGACGCGGTGCCCGCCACCCGGGAGAACGTGGAGCGCGCCCTGCCCTACGTCGCCAACTTCTGGGGCGGCGGAGGCACGGATGTGCGAGTCGCCGCGCAGGAGGCCATGGTGCCCGCCAATGACCCGGCGCGGCTGCGCATGGTGCTCTTCATGACGGACGGCCTCATCGGCGCGGACGACTCGGTGCTCGCCTCGCTGGAGGAGCACCTGGGCGAGGAGACGCGCATCTTCACGGCGGGCGTGGGCCATGGCGTCAACCGCTACCTCGTCACGAAGATGGCCGAGCTGGGCCGTGGCAGCTCCACCTTCGTCAACCTCCAGCGCGACGAGGCGGAGGTGGCCCGTGAGTTCGAGGAGCGCATCCGTGGCCCGGTGCTCACGTCGCTGCACGCGGACCTGGACGGCCTGCCGGTGGCGGACGTGTACCCGCAGGTGCTGCCAGATTTGTTCAGCGGCCAGCCGCTGTTCCTGGTGGGCAAGTTCGAGGGCACGGGCAGCGGCGTGATTCGGATGACCGGCCGCGTGCGCGGCGTGGAGCGCCGCTTCGAGGTGCCGGTGAACTTCCCCGAGGCCGCTCCGGAGAACGGCGCCCTGCGCAGCTTGTGGGCCCGCCAGCGGATTGAAGAGCTGACGGTGCAGGGCTACCGCGGCGAGTCGCCCGAGGTGGTGCAGGGCATCACCGCCACGGCGCTCCAGTACGGGCTGATGAGCAAGTACACGTCCTTCGTGGCGGTGGAGCAGGTGGTGCGTGTGGCGCCGGGCAGCGGCTCGGTGAAGGAGCTGGTGCCGGTGCATCTGCCCGAGGGCACGTCCTACGCGGGCGTCTTCGGGGAGCTGAGCCGCGAGGAGATTCCGCCGGGAGACCCCATCATCAGCGTGCGGGCGCCGCGAGATGCGCGTCGGGTGACGGCGTACTTCCCCTTCGGCCTGGTGAAGCCGCTGACCTTCGACACGGTGTCCGGGGCATGGCGGGGCCGCTTCCTGGTGCCGCTGGCGGTGAAGGACGGGTACTACGAGGTCATCATCGCCGCGGAGCTGGCGGATGGCCGGGTGGTGCGCCGCGAAGTGCGCTACCGGCTGGATTCCAAGGGCAATGACTTCGACGTGACGCTGTCCTCGGCGGAGCTCGTGTCGGGTGGCCTCCTGAAGCTGGACGTGGACGCGGTGGAGGCCACCAAGGAGGTCAGCGTGTACAGCGAGCTGTTCGGCGAGGAGCAGCACCCGCTGGAGACGAAGGACGGCCTGCGCTTCTCCCGTGAGCTGACGGTGCCGGTGGAGGTCGCGCCGGGCGAGTACGAGCTGGTCTTCGTCGCCCGAGACAACGCGGGCAACCGCTTCGAGCGCCGCGAGAAGGTCCGGGTGCACGCCGCGGTCGAGTAGGCCTGCGGGCCCGCTACGCTGTCCCCCGGCCGCAGGTGTGGCCGGGGGAGGACACGCCGGGGCGCTACCGTCCCGGCCCTTTGGTTCGGGGCTGTGCTGGCCTCCGGCCGCGGCTGTGGCCCGGGGAGGACACACCTGGCACTCCTGCCCATGTCCTTCGGTCGGGGGGCCGTGCGGTGCTGGCCTCCGGCCGCGGCTGTGGCCCGGGGAGGACACGCCGGAAGGCTCGTGCCTGGGCCCTTCACGGGCGCAGCGGTGGCCCGGACTTCGCAATCGGAGGTGTCGCCATGTCCCTTGCCCTCGCTGTCGTCACCGCCGCGTCCCTGGCCGCCACCGTCACCAACACCGAGACGGTGCATGACCTGGAGTCCTTCTCCGGCCATGTCATCGCCTGCACGGAAGGAGGCCTGGAGCTGTTCACCCCCTCTGGCACTCCCGTCCATGTACTGACGGTCGAGGACGGACTGCCGAGCCACTTCTGCCGCGCATTGGAGCCGGCTGGGGACCAGCTCTTCGTCGCCACGGATGAAGGGGTTGTCTCGCTCGACGTCCGATTCCAGGTGCGACCTGTGCTCGACGCGCGGTGGCACATGCTGCCTGCCGCGAACGGCGCGAGCTCCAATGAGTACGAGGCCCGGCTCGGCCGGCTCGCGGCGACACTCCCCCAGGGCCCCACGTACACCGCCCTGTCCGCGCGCTTCGCGGGCACGGCCGACGGGTACGTACGGGAGCTGGGCACGGAGCTGATGTGGCCACTCCCCGGGCCGGTGCGGTTCCTCGCCGAGGAGCGGCAAGGCGTGAAGGTGGGGACCAGCGAGGGCGCGTACTTCATCGACGCGGGTGGGAAGCTGACCTCCGCGGGGGACGTGCCTGTGGGGCCGCTCGCCTATGCGCGCATCGATGGGCTGGCCGTCCTGGGCGCGCAAGAAGCCGTAAGCACGCAGGCCCATGAGCCTCGTGCAGGTGCTTCTGGATTGTCCGTGGGGGCGCAGGGTGAGGTACGCGTGCGGAACAACACGCCTCGTTCAGGCACTTCCGTGAAAGCCGCAGGGCTGACCATCCTGGGCGCCCAGGGCGACGTGAGTGCATGGGGCGACGCGATGGGCGTAAATGCTTCCGTTCGGCCTTCCGGGCTGCCGGTGGGGGCCACGTCGATGAGCGTCTCGCCGGATGGGTCCCTCTGGGTGGGGACCCGCGACTCGGGCGTGCACCTGCGCGCGAAGGCGGGCTGGCGGCGGGTGACGCCCACGGGCCAGCTCTGTGGGAACCATGTCACCGCGCTCACCCGTCACAAGGGCCGACTGGTCGTGGGCACCTTCGACCGGGGCGTGTGCTGGCAGCGCGATGACGGCCGCTGGCAGTCCTTCCGCACACCGGCGCTCCCCAGCAATCAGGTGCTCGGCCTTGGCAGTGACGGAGCGCGCCTCTACGTGGCCACCACCTACGGGCTGGGCCTGTACGACGGAAAGGTCTGGACGCAGGTGGCGTTCGGCGGGCGCAACCCGGTGTCGCTGAGCAAGCTCTCGGTGCTCGCGGCGGCCCGGCTCGACGCGGGTGTGGCGCTCGTGGATGGGCGCGGTGCTTCCGTCGTCGCCCAGGGAGGACAGACGCTCTCACTGGTCGAACGGCTGCCTCTTCCGGAAGGCTGGAGCGAGCACCCCTCCGTGGCGGATGGAGCCGGGCGCTTCCTGTGGGTGGCCAGCGAGGACCGGGGCCTGCTGCGCTGGGACGGCGCGCGGTGGCAGCGCTTCCATGACGGGCGCGACCTCACGGACAACTGGGTGACGGCGCTCTCCACCGACGCCGAGGGCCGCGCGGTCGCCGGCACCTGCCAGGATGGCTTCAACTACTTCGATGGCTCGAAGTGGACGCGCGTGCGCGAGGCAAAGGGACTTCCCTCGCGGGCCATCGTCGCCACGGCGCTCGTGCCCGGGGGCGCGATCATCGGCACGCTGCTCGGCGCCGCGCACTACGACGCCGCGAGCGGCGCTGTGCGTGCCCTGCCCCGCCTCGCGGACCCGCGCGTCTACGCCATCCTCGTGGAAGGTGACTCCGCCCTCTTCGGCACCGAGGGCGGGCTGTCCTGGCATGACTGGAAGCAGGCCCCATCCTCCGTCAGGCCGGGCCCGGGCCTATAGTCAGCATCCGCCATGGGGATGTCCGCCGAAGTGCTCGCGATTGGCCCGTTCCACCGAGGGCTGCTGCCCTTTCTCGACCAGCCACCCGAACGGCATGCGGAGACCCGCGATGGCGCCGTCCTCGTCGTGTCCGTCTTCCAGGCCTCCGAAGGCAGCACCCGGAGCCGCGAGCTTGCGGCCTGCGTGGGCGTGGAGCCGTGGGACTTCAAGACCCACGCGTTCGACTCCTGGCGCGTGAACCTGCCGGCGCTCCAGGAGTTCCATCAGGGCTACTTCCGATGCGCGGAGCACGCCACGACCCAGGCCCCAGCCCCGTGCACCGCCTGCGAGCTCGCATGCCAGCATCGAGTTGAGCGCTTCATCCGGCTCCGTGAAGCGGGCTTCGAGTTCTTCTTTTGCCCCAATGGGTAGGCCCAGGTCCCCGGTCATGACGCTCCCCCCAGAAGTCCGAGATCAGCTCGTCCGCGTGTTCGACCAGACGGGCGTCCTGGAAGCGGTGCTGCACGTGCGGCGCAGCACCGGCGCCAGCCTCGCGGAAGCCCACGCCGCCGTGCAGGCAGTGCTCCGCGAAGCAGGCCGCCTGCGGGAGTCGTCTCGTGGCGAGACGAGCGTCGAGGTCATCGCCGTCGGCCCGTTCAGCCGGGCCATCGCCCCGCTGCTCGACTACGACGAGGCGCGGTACGAGGGCGTTCCCGAGGGCGTGAAGGTCGTCGCAAACCTGTTCGATGTGTACGAGAAGACCCGGAGGCCCACGCGCTCGCCGCGTGTCTCGGTGCCAACGTCTGGGACTTCAATACGCACGCGCTCGACCCCTGGCGCGCGGACCTGGAGGCCCTGCGGAGCCTTGAAGGTGGAGACGACGGGTGGGTCCAACGGTTCACGGGCCTGCGCGCCGCGAACTTCCGGTTCTTCTTCCGCGTCTCCCCGCCCTGAAGCGCGAGCGGCTCCGCCCCGCGAGCCAGGGTGTCCAGCGCCCTGGCTCGCTTGGGGAGACGGACTCCGTCAGTCGCAGCGCTGCACGTCTTCGGTGACGAAGCCGTTCCGGGTGGAGATGCTCCGGTCGTAGCAGTCGCCATGCTCCCCGGTCAGCCGGTAGCGGTGCGTCGACGTCCCCACCGCGTTCCGCTGCGGGCGCGGGACGCCCAGGTTGTAGGCGGCCTCGCCGGTGTAGACATCGCTGAGCTTCCGGTGCGACAGCGTGAGCGGGCCCCACTTCGTCCGCGCGTCCTCCGCGTCGTTGACGGAGATGGTCGTGGTGAGCCGGTTCTCCGGCGTCACGCTGATGAGCCCGTCCAGCACGAAGCGCTTCTCGGAGCGGCTCACCACCGGGAACAGCCCGCGCCCGTCGACCGTGACGGTGCTGGTGTCATTCCAGGACGCGGTGAGCCCATCCGGGTTCTCCGCGTCTCCCAGCCAGCGGTGCATGCTCGAGTTGGAGACCGACTGCTCGACGGTGGTCACCACCCTGCCGTGCGAGGTCCGCAGGTAGCCGGAGACGCGCAGCTGGTGGCTGCCCTCCGTGTCGACCTGGTGCCACCCGTCCACCAGCGTATGCGTCGCCTGGTTGGCCACGGGCCCGACCTGGTGCACGAGCAGGCCGCCGGTGACCTGCGAGGCCCGCGCGTCGCGCCAGACGAGCACGTTCGTCGGCAGGTCCCAGCCCGGCCGGCCCTCGGGGACACCGAGCACGCTGACGCGGACCTGGTGCGGCTGGCCGTCGGTCAGCAGGCCGGCGAAGGGCGTGAGGTCATAGCGGATGGGGCGGATGTCGAACGCACGTGGCGCCGGCAGCACGTACCAGAGGAACGGGTTGGACCAGCCGCCCGTGTAGACGTGGGGGAAGGGCATGGCGATGCCGGCCACCCTGCCGTCGACTTCAATCTGTACCTCGCGATACGGGCCCGCGTCCGCGGGGCAGGAGTACGGCACCGTGGCGGGCGCGGTGATGTACCAGAACTCCTCGCAGCCTCCGCCCGAGCCCGTCGCGTACACCTCGGCGACGAGCCGCTCGGTGTTCCGGGGCACTGTCACCTCGCCCAGCAGCGCACTGCCCTCGCGGCGCGGGTGGGTGAGCGGGAGCACGTCGTCCGCCGTCTCGGCGGGCCTGTACCGGCCCTTCGCCTGGTAGAAGGTCAGGTAGACCTGCACGTCCAGGACGCCGGTGTACGTGTCATTGACCACGTTGCCGATGAGCATCCAGACGGGCTGGGGCCGGGAAAGCAGCGGCGCGTACGCGGTGACGTCCTTCTCCACGGCCCAGGAGATTCCCTCCCGGGAGGGCTCCGGCGTGGACGTCTTGAAGAGGGTGACGCCGCCCACCTCCAGGTGCCCGAGCCGGTCGTACTGCACGCCCTGCACCTTGCCCTCCAGGCGCAGCACCACCTTGTTCCACGGCCCGGGGCAGTTCGCGGGCGGGGTGAAGGTGCCGGTGTAGGGCGTGAAGTCGTCGAACTGCTCGTTGACGATTTGCACGGTGCACGAAGGCGTCGCCGGCCGCTCCACCGGGGGCGCGGCGGTGCGAGGGTCGTCCCAGTCGGTGCCGAACTCCGGAGGCGGCTCGGCGGCGGTAGCGGAAGACACCGCGCCGAACAGGAGGCTTGCGGCGGCGAGAACAGCGGAGAGACGTTTCACGGTTTTCTCCAGGGGGCATGAAGCGCGCGGAGCGTAGGACCCAGCCCATGCGTCAGCAATGCCGATGCCTGCATGCCAGACCCAACCGTGAAGCTCTTGTCACTCGATGGCGGATGGTTCCCAGCCGCCCCGGAGTGCGGTGCGGTTACTCGATCTGGCAGACCTCACCGATCCGACAGCATTGGCCGCCGTAGCATTCCTGGTTGAAGGTGCAGCGATAGTTGTATTGACACCCGAACGTGGGGTCGCACCCGACCGCGTCGTAGCACTCGAAGCTCCTGTCCTCACAGCCAGGGCCCCCGGCGTTGCAGACTCCCGCGCCGTTGCAGGCATCTCCCAGGGTGCACGCATTGCCGTCCGAACAGGACGCGTTCACTGGCTTGTACGGATACCCGCAGATGCCGTTGGAACAGGTGCCCGCCGGCTCATGGCACTGCGTGGGTGGCTGGTTGCAGGTCTGGAGGTCTCCGGTACAAGCCCCCGAGGCGCTGCAGCGGTCGTTGCTCGTGCAGGCATTCCCGTCGTTGCACGCCGAACTGGCCGGCTTGAGGACGTAGGAACAGGTGCCGTTGGAACAGGTGCCGGTCGGCTCATGGCACTGCGAGGGTGGCTGGTTGCAGACCCTGGGTTCTCCAGAACAGGTTCCCGCGGCATTGCAGCTGTCGTTGCTCGTGCAGGCGTTCCCGTCGTCGCACGAGGACGTGGGCGGCTTGAGCACGTAGGCGCAGGTGCCATTGGAGCATGTGCCGGTCGGCTCGTGGCACGACGACGGGGGCTGAGTGCACGTCCTGGATGTGCCGGCACACACACCCGCGCTATTGCAGAGGTCGTTCTCCGTGCAGGCATTCCCGTCCTCACACGCGCCACTGGTGCGCGGCGTGAATTCGCAGACGCCCCGGACGCACTGCCCGGTGGACTCACGGCATTGAGCCCCGGGCGTCCCGCTACAGGCCGTCCCGTCCGCCTGAAGCCCATAGACGCACCGGCCCTCGACACAGGAGGCCCCGGGCGAGAGGCACACTCCTGGCTGGGGCGGACAGTCGCTCGCCGCGACGCAAGCCGGAAGGCCGGCATCCGTGCCCGCGTCTTCGCTGAAGCCACCGTCGGGCCCGCCGTCGGCCCTCGTGCCTCCGTCCCCGGTGCCACAGATGTCCCGCTGTTGGTCGGGGTCCGCGTTCAGACAGAACTCGTCGCGTGCGTCATCGAACTGGATGCAGGTGGTCGCGAACAGGCATGCCACCACCAGGACGACGAGCCCGGCATTCGACGGACGATTCATGGAAGCACCCAGGACAGGGAAAAGTGAGCCCCACCGCGCGTGGGAGAGACCGCGGCCTGGGGAGCAGTATCGGGCGCCTTCAGGAAGAGCAGACTTCCGACCGTGGCCGCCACCCCAAGCCCCATCAGCCCCCAGCCGACCTTTTCGTACGTGCGGCCTCTCGACAGGGTGTCATCCAAATCATCCTGGGTCCTGATGGTGGGGTCCGCGGAGCGCACGTCACTCGACAGGGAGCGGGCCTGGACCAGCGCGAGGAGTCCCCCCGCCGCGACCACGCCGCCGCCAATGGCGATGGGCAGCCGGAGCCGGGCAGCCATAGGAGGCTCGCTTCGCACGGCCTCCGTCCCGGTCGGACTCGCGGCCTCGACGACCGGAGCTGCCGTCTGGAGGGCTTGTCGCTCGTCCCGAGCCTCCTCCAGTTGCCTCACCACCTTCGGAGACACGCGCAGGGGCAGCCTCGCTTCCGGGTTGAGCGCCAGCGCGCGCTGGAAGGCGCTCCTGCCTCGCTCGGGCTGGTTGAGCTCGAACGACAGCACCCCTTCCAGCAGCTCGATGTAGACCTGCTCCTCCAGCGTGCTCCCGGGCCACTGCCGGGCCTTGGCCAGCGCGCTCAGCGCCTCTTCGTATTCCAGGTCGTCGTAGCGCTTGAGCGCCGTCTGGAGGTGGGGATTGGCCGCCGCGGCCTCCGCCTCCATGGGACGGGACATCAGGGCAAGGGCCAGCAGCCATCCAAGGCAGCGGAGCCAGGGATGGGGAGGTCTCGGAGAAGCCGCGCTGCGCATGGCCCGGGACGCTACTGGCATGTCCCGGGGTCCACAAACAGACCACCAGTCCGTGTTGCAAATCATGAACTGGCCCGAGGCCCAGCAGTCATGGGTGGCGCGCTCACACCACAGGGGTGGAACGCGCTTGCCCAGCCCTGCCCTTCTCCTTCCCCGTGACACGTGCGAGGCGTCCAGGACTCCACGTCCCACGGCGCCTGTGTGCTGGTTCCTTCCTTGCTAGCGACAGCGCCTGGCAGGGGCGCACATCGAGGGGGCAGTCTTGGGACGCGGAGCGGCGGGTGTGCAGTCACGCCATGGCTGGGGCGTGCTTGCGGCGTGGATGCTGGCGATGGTGGGCTGTGGCGGAGAACTGGAGCCTGTTGCCAGGGATGAACAGCCCCGGGCCATGCGCCAGGCGGCGGATGGGACGTACGTCTCCAATGTGTACTCGGACGTCACCGTGGACGCGCGGGAGCCGGACACGAACTTCGGCTCCGCGACACGGCTGACGGTGGATGGCTCGCCCGAGCGGCGCACGTATCTGCGCTTCATCCTCGGGGGATTCGAAGGCCAGCGGGTGAAGCGCGCCACGCTGCGGCTGTATGCGACGGACCCCAGCGCGGACGGGCCGGCGGTGTACGCCACGTCGCCGGAGTGGCACTACCTCTCCCTCACCTGGAACAACGCCCCGGCTCCGCGCGGACCCGCGCTGGCGGACGTCGGTGCGGTGGCGGACAACGCCTTCACCGAGTGGGACGTGACGGCGTGGGTACAGGGCATGGGCGAGTATTCCTTCGTCCTCGTCTCCAACACGGACGACGGCGTGGTGTACCTGTCGGACAACGGGGCGGGGGACGAGAAGGACCCGCAGCTCGTGGTGGAGCTGGAGCCCTGCCCCACCCCGCTCCCGGGGGTCATCGAGCCCTCGCTGGACACGACGGTGGCGGAGGCAACACCCAACACGGGGGCGTCAGGCGACGGCCTGCTGGTGGCGGATGGCTCGCCACGCCAAGAGGCCTACCTGTTCTTCAACGTGCCCGCGAATCGGCCCATCCGGGCGGCACGGCTGCGCCTGCACGCGCGGGATGGCTCGTGGGACGGCCCTGCGCTCTACCGCGTCTCGTCGTCCTGGACGGGCGGAGACCTCACCTGGAACACCCGGCCGGCGCTGAATGGCCCACCGCTGGTGGACCTGGGCGCGGTGCGGACCGGCGCGCGGGTGGAGCTGGACGTGAGCAGCGCGGTGACGGGCCCGGGGACGTATGGCTTCGCCCTGGTGCCCACGAGTGGTGACGGCGTGGATTTCACCTCGCGCGAGGGCGCGGCCGGCTTCCGGCCCGAGCTGGTGCTCACCTACGACGAGCCCTCCTGCGCCTACGTGGGCGACGGCATCGAAGGCACCGTGGCGTGGACGCGTCACATCGGCGCTGCGGGTGAGGAGGGGCTGCATGCCATGGCCGCGGATGGAAGCGGCGGGTACGTGGTCCTCGGCGGGTACTGGGCAGGAGGAGGCACGAGCCCCGCTGACTTCGGTGCGGGCCCGTTGCCGAACGGGTTCGGCATGGTGCTGGCGCGCTACCGGGGGGACGGCAGCGCCGTCTGGACGCGGGCCTTCCCCACGCCGGGAGGAACGGCGGGCAAGGCGGTCACCGTGGCCTCGGATGGGAGCATCCTCGTGACGGGCGCCTACTTCGGGGCGCTGGACCTGGGCACCGGGGCGTTGCCTCCCGCGGAGCCCGGCGGGTCGAACTTCTTCGTCGCGCGGTTCTCCTCGACGGGACAGACGCTGTGGAGCCGGGGCTTCAAAGCCGTGCGCGAAGGCACTTCGGGGCGATTGATGCCGTATGCCATCGCGGTGGACCCACAGGGCGGCGTGGTGGTGACAGGCGTCTTCGTCGGGCTGCTCGACCT
Source organism: Pyxidicoccus sp. 3LFB2 (assembly GCA_046520375.1). GTDB lineage: Bacteria > Myxococcota > Myxococcia > Myxococcales > Myxococcaceae > Myxococcus. The sequence continues at coordinate 24,612 of JBKGHK010000018.1, read as the reverse complement.
GGGCGGTGGGGTGCTCGTCTCCGGGCCCGGGGCGGCCGGGGCCGGCGAGGCACAGGACGGCATGTTCGTGGCCCGCTTCCACGCGGACGGCTCACATCGGTGGTCGAAGGCCTTCCCTGCGGGCGTGACGGAGCCCTCCGTGGGCCAGGAGGTCTCCGTGGACGCCGAAGGGGGCGTCGTGGTGGCAGGCCGGCTGGCGGGAGGCACCGACCTCGGAGGCGGTGCGGCGACGGGGCATTCCCTCTTCGTGGCGAGGTTCTCCAATGAGGGCGCCTTCCTGTGGCAGCGCGTGCTCGCGGGCGCCACGGGCTCGATGGCGGGCCTGGGAGTGGCCGGTGACCGCGTCTTCTTCACCGGGCACTTCCAGGGGGCCTTCACCTTCGGCGGGCAGACGTACACGCAGGTGGCCAGTGGCCAGTTCTACGACCCGGATTACGACGTCCTCCTGGGCGCTGTGAGCCTGCAGGGCGCGGACGTGTGGATGAAGCACCTGGGCACGCCGGGCCCGGAACTGTCCCATGCGCTGTCGGTGGGTCCGGAGGGCCAGGTGGTGCTGGTCGGTGCACTCAGCCGACCCACGGCCATCGGGTCCGTCTCGCTGGGCACGGAGGGCCACTTCGTCGGTTCCTTCAGCCGTGAGGGCGAGGTCCGTTGGGTGCGTGGCTTCGGCCGGGTGACGCTGGAGGAGACCGCCGTGCTGAGCACAGGCGAGGTGCTCGCCGGCATGCGCTGGAGCCAGCCGCCGCCGGTGACGGTGGATGGCGTCGTGTACGAGAAGGTGAATGAGTCGCAGGACATCCTGCTGCTGAAGCTGCGGCCGTAGCGGGCGGGTGACAGGCCTGTCGGCGCGAGGACCGCCTCGCGCCGACAGGGCTGGTGCGAGCCCAGCCGCCGAAGACGCCCCTGCCCAGTCCAGATGCCTATATCGACTCGGTCTCCCGCGCCCGGCTATGGTTTCCCATGTGCCGAGGCTCTTTGCGCTGCTCTTGCTGGTGATGCTCACGATGCCGGGGTGTGCAGTCCGTTCAGGTGGACGCCGAGGGGAATTGTACCAGGCGGCCCCGGTCTCTGGCCCTGCTCTGCCACCGCCAACCGAGGGGCATGTGGCGTCGTTCTGCGAGCTGAACCCGGAAGCCTGTTTGGAGCCGCTGCCCGCCCCAGAGCCTGGGGAAGCCGAGACCACAGCAGACCCATGGAAGTCCTTTGCATGCATCCAGGCATGCCAGGCTGGCAGTCATGCGATGGAGAAGTTCTGCGAGAACCTTCCAGGAAGGACGAAGCGACAGCAGAAGCTCAAGGCCGTTTGCTTTGGCTCGTGCTACGCGGGTAGAGCCACATGCCTCGTATTCTGCCGGGCCTACTTTGGTCCTCCCAGGGAACCCTGAGGTCATGATCCATGCCTGAGAAGGATGAGAACTGGCGTCCGAAATTGAGGCGGATTGAGGACCCGATTGCGGAGGATTGCTGGGAGTACACTACCCCCTCAGGCGAGCAGCGTATCTCGAGGCTCATGGTGGGCCGCCCGGTTCACTATCCCGAGCGGCGGCTCTGGTATTGCCCGGTACTCATCGAGGGCTACACCAAACCCCGGTTCAGACCCATCTTTGGCATGGGGCCGGTGGACTCGCTGATGAACGCGATGACCTTCGTCCGAACGTTCTTCGAGGAGAATTTCGAGGTGCTGCCCGGAGCAAACCCAGCAAGCCCCCAGCGGACCCGCCCGCTTGGTGTTGGCAAACGGTCCGCGCCGCAGAGAACGTCCCAGAAGAGACAGCCCGGGAAGGTTCGAACCCATCGAGCGAGATGAAGAGGCCGTTCCCCCTGTGTCAGGGAAGTTGCGCACGACGGCGGCGACACCCTCGGGGCTCGGCGCTGTGGACTTGTTCAGCAGGCGGTCACGAAGCGACATTGTCTTGCTTTCTCCTGACAGGCACTTGACCATGAACTGACACCCACCGTAGTTCGAGCAGGCGGGGCCGAAGTTCGCGGGCACGTCGGAAGCGTGGGCGGCTTGCGCGTGCGTCTTCATCAGCTCGACCTTACTCTTTCACGCGTGCGCGACATGCTCGACCGGCACGGACACGAGCACGGACTCGGGGAGTCGCGGGCCGCGGGCCGCGGGTATGGTAATAGATGTGCTCAAGCTCAAGCACCCTGAGCCCGGGGAAGCGCTCGCCCTGATCAAGCGCCCATCGGCCATAACCGACCATTTGAAGACCGGCTTCGGTGTCGGCGTTGGCGAGCTGCTCGGCAGTCGCCGCATAGTCCGCGACGCTGCTTGTGAACTTGTGATCGGTCACGCGCAGCACGCCTTCGGTCGCGAGCCGTCGAGGGTTCACGAGGTCAATGAACCCGTTGAAGGGCACGCCGCCCGCCATCAGCGGCGGGTCGCCGTCGAGCTTTTGCTCGACGAGCAGGTCGGGACTAGGCAGGGGCAACAGGTGAAAGCCTGACAGCGCGAAGACGCCGAGCACGTTCTCGCTCTTGAGAACATGGAATGAGCCTGGACGACTTGGCTCAGGCGGCAAGTTCTCAAGCAATCAATCTGTGCAATCGAAAGAGCGTCTCCAGGAAGGATGACACAAGCTCTTCGCCGTCGGACTTGCGGTAAAGCTCATAGCCTCCAAATCGATAGACCTCGTAGCCGCGCAATCGAAGTTCCCTGTCGGATCTGGCTGTATCCGCGTAGATGCGAGGGCTTGGCAGAATCATGGGTATTTTAGACATGGGCGCGTCAGTTATGCCGCCTACGAAATCGTAGGGTTCCGGAAGCCTGTCGACTGAATAGTGCTGCTTCCCGTCAATCTCGATTACGACGCGCCGGTTCTCGGGCAAGAGCAGTAGGAAGTCCATTCGCTGAATAAGGAACTTGCGCTGATTGCCCCGCTCCTCGGCCGTTTTGGGGTCGTAATGAACGTACACTTGCGGAAGTAGCGCAGGGAGCTTGTCTTCAAGGCGAGCCCTCATTGTGTGAAAGTAGGTGGAGAAGAACAAGCGCTCAGGCTCTGACGCAAGCGACTCTTTCAATCGGCTGCCGAGGTTTCTGCGTGCATCTTCCGGGTTGGCGATTCCCTGTTTCCTCGCCCACCACTCACCAAGGGTTTTCCACGAAAGTCCGTCATCGGGGATAGGGTCGTCATAGATAAGGCATGTTTCTTCGTTTTCGAGGGCTTTGATATCGTTATCAAGTGCGTCCGAAAGCCCAAGAATCGGTTTAAATCCCTTTTCGCTCGAAGCAAAGATGATGTTTTTGGGTCTGCCGTGGTGCGTCAGTCGAATTCGCTGCGCGGAGTAAGTGGCGTGTCCGGAAATAGTGCCCGACTCCCTGAGATGAACTCCGTCAGGACGCAGGTGCGTGTTTAAAAGCGCTACCCATTCGGCTTGTTCGGCTCCACGTCGAATCTCAGGGCGAACTAGGGTTTCGACGAAATCAAGCACTCGGCGGTCAGACCAACTGAAGAAGCCAAACGTTTTGAGTGCGTCGATGTCACACGAAGGCTTCTTGTCGGGGAAGAATGTGTACAAAAGGAGGCCGCCTGCTGGGTCAAAGCCAAACCTTTCGAGAAAGCTACTGGTGTCATGGAGAGGGCTAAGGATCTTGCCGTCAAAAGCTTGTGCGAGATTTAGGCGAGTTACCTCTGAGATTTCTTGGCGACCGCCAGCCTCAATCCACCAGATCATGTCCTCAATGCGTCTAGTGCGCCCATCAGGCGGTAGATTTGTGACGCACCTCTTGCCGAGGTCAATCAGTTCATTGTCTTGAAGGTCCCTAAGCACCGGCTGGATGTACTTTGACTTTCCCCACCCGGGTTTGAGGTCTTCCCTCCACGCCAGACCTACGGTGGCGAACCTCTGCTCTATGACAGCCCAGCTTCCCTCTTCGAGAATCGAAGCGATGGCGGTTCGTAGTTCCTCAATTGGGCTCATGCGTATTTATGTTCTCGACGGTGGATCTCGGAACCCTAATTCGCTTAGAGGGGCTTTGATAGGGGCGTCGATCCCGAGTCGTTGTGCCCCACCTGAGCACCATTTGAGCCAACAACCGGCGGGGAACCACTACGGGCTGCGCCAGCCGAGAACCTTGACGGTCGTAAGCACGTAGGAGTCGCCACCCGTCCCCGGGCGCACGGCTTCGACGACGAGCTTCGGGGGCTCGCTCACGGGAAACCAGACCTGAGCGGAAGGGATGCCGACACGGTCGCAAAGGGGGTCGTTGACGCTCAGCTCGCGCCAGCTTGTCGACTCAGGCGTGCGGAAGCGAATCGCGCCCGGTAGCTCGTAGTCATGCCGGCACGCGCGAAAGTCTACGTAAACCTCCCGAACACCCGAGGGGATCGCGACTTGGCTTCGAAGGTCGAAGGTCCATGTCGCCGAGTAGCGCGGATCGGTCGACACGAAGCGCTGCGCCTGATTGTCGGGTGCGTCGATGACGGTGCCACCTTGATGCGGATCAAGCTCGGGCGAAATGAAGATGCCGTTCCCCCCTGTGTCAGGGAAGTTGTGTAAGTGTTCGCCGTGCCCCCTGTCGGAGCCCTCCTCCCACCACGCCCCTGCTGGCGCTGGAAAGAACGGGCAACCCATGAAATAGGATGTCCCTCGGAGGATTGTCGCGATGGACTACATGCTGATGATCATCGAAGACGCCGAGTACCGGCGGGGCCGGTCGGTGGAGCTCGGGCACGAGCTGATGGAGCGGATGAACCGCTTCAACGAGGACCTCAAGGCCCGGGGCATCTGCAAGGTCAGCGACTCGCTGGGGCCGGATGCCCGGGGCGTGCGCGTCAGGGTTCGCGACGGCAAGCCGCGCGTTAGCGACGGGCCCTTCACGGAGTCCAAGGAGCTTGTCGGGGGCTTCTTCCTGCTCCACTGCGAGAGCCGGGAGCAGGCGCTCGCCATCGCCCGCGAGTGCCCCGCCGCCGAGTGGGCCACAGTCGAACTGCGCGAAGTCGGCCCCTGCCACGGCAGCTGAGCTTCCCGGAGGTCTGGCGGATTGGAGCCTGCCCGGGTTTCGTGGACAGGTGGGTGATGCGGCGCAGGAACCTACTGCGTCTTTCGTGACTTCAGCCGCTTGGGAAAGCGCTCCTCGACGCCGGGTAGCAACAGGGGCTGGCCTTCACGGGCGGCCTGGATGGCCAGCTTGAAGTCGAGGTCGCCATGGCGATTGAGCACCGCCGGGTCGAAGAAGGCTGCTCCGTCCCCCTCCCCTTCGTTCTCGATGTCTGGCTTCAGCTTCTCCCAGCCTCCGCGCGGCGCGTAGAGCAGCGAACGAACCCCTCCGTCCGCATAGATGAAGGCGGACGTATCGAGGAAGCTCGCCCTCGCCTGGAGCTTCCCCGTGGCGTTGAGGACGGCATTGCGGTCTCCGTACTGGCCAAAGCGCCAGTCCTCCACGACCACCGAGCCTTCGATGAAGACCCGCGCTCCGTTGCCGAACGAGAGCGTGCGCGCCTGGAGGTCTCCCCGGACGATGACGAGCCCGGGGAGATAGTCGTCATCATGCCCGAATGCGGCTTCGATTCCCGACGCCGCCCAACAGCAAAGAACCCCGTGGCGCCGCGAGGTGCCACGGGGTCATGCTTTCCAAGCGGCGCGGCGATGGCCACCTCCGCGCCCTCATCCCGACGCGCTAGGGTTCGGCGCGCGCCACGTAGACCCCGGCGGTCACCCCGGGCCCGCCGAGGGTGTAGATGAGCAGGCTGCCGTCAGGGCTCGCCAGGAAGTTGGCGCCGACGCCGGTGGCGATGAGCCGCGGCGCCAAGGTATTCCTGGAGAGGTCCACGACCCTCAGGTCGCCCGTGAACGTGCCGAGGTCGAAGTTGTCGAGGTACGAGACCTTGCTCCCCGTGGCCGGCAGGTAGTTCCACGCCTTGTCATCGCTGTACTGCCGCGAGGTCGTGCCGGACTGAGCGAAGAGCGCCCCCAACCCGTTCGCCGCGTCGGTCGGGCGCGCGAACAGGAACTGCTTCGAGTCGGCGGTGAAGCTGGGAACGCCGCTCCAGTTGCGAGGCTGGGCGTCGACCACGACGGCCTGGCGCTCACCGCGCACGTCGACCCAGTTCTGATCGAGGCCACTGCTCGACGCCTGGGTGAAATAGGCGATCCTCTTGCGATCTGGCGAGCCCCAAGGCCTGGTGATGAGGTCCGAGCCGGCGAGCGTCGTCAGGAAGCCGCGGACGTTCTCGACCAGCGTGGTCCGCTCGCCGGTGGCCGGGTCGAACCGCTTCAGCGGCCGCTGGGTGCCGTCAATACCGACATACACGACCCCGTCCTGGGTGATGAAGCCCGTGCGCGTGACATTCTGGTCGACGACGATGGGCGCTCGGTCCTCGGAGACCACGACGGCCGTGGACGGCGACGCGAGCGTGGTGAAGAAGGTGGTTCCACTCTTGTCCGCGGTGAAGAAGGGCGGCGTCGCCACGCCGCTGAGCAGGTCGGCCTTCGTGCTCCCTCTCCAGCTGGACAGCGTCGCGGTGCTCTCCCCGGGCCGGCAGTACAGCGCGACCGGGTGCGCGGAGCCGCCGCTGCCCACGAAGCTCGCCCATGGACGGCAGAAGCCGAAGGGGAACCCCATCGGGATGCCGGCGGCCATCGTCGTGCGCGACGAGAGGTCGGCCGACGCCAGCTCGAGGTCTCCGGAGGTTCCATCCGCGCTGCCGCGCGTGGGGTACAGGACCGAACCCCCGTCAGGGCTCGCCGCGGTCGAGAAGGTCCCGATGGGCGAACTGTCCGAAGCGAAGTTCGCGCCGGACTCCGCGCTCCAGACCCACAGCGGGCTCACGCCAAACCCGGGCTTCGTCCGGTCGGGATTCGTCCAGACGAACGCCACCTTGCCGGAGGCGTAGACGAAGGCGAGGTTTCCCGCCGGGACGGAGGCCACGAGCTGCCGCTGCGCTCCCGAAACGAGGGCCGAGGCGAAGACCTCGGTGCCCTCCTGGTAGAGCACGTAGTTGTCGCTCGTCACCGCGAGCAGCTGCTGGGCGCTCCCGGGCTGAACGAGCAGCGGCGTGTAACTGGAGACTTCCTGGGTCTTCTGCAGCGTCTGGAGGGCGTCGGTCGACGGTTCACCACAGGCCGCAAGCGCCAGGACCCACCCGCCAATCAGCATTCGTCTCGTCATCGGTTTCTCCCGTTGGGGTTCGCGGGAAGAAATGCCGGGAGGATTCCTGCATATGGGTCCAGTTCCGAAAAGCGAAGGGGTCCAGTCAGGCGGGAGCAGTGCGGCGACGCCGTCAGCGCCGCTGGGGCGGGCGCGCTGTGCGGCCCGTGGCCTCCGCGTACGCCTTGCCGAGACGGCGCGCCGCCTCGACGAGCTGCGCCTCATCGCACGCGGCGAAACCCAGGCGAGCGAAGTCGCGGGGTGCGGCTCCGAGCGCGAAGTGGCTCGCCGGCTGGAACGACACGCCAGCGGCCAGCGCGTGCTGGACCCATGCGTCGACGTCCGCGCCCGGCGCCTGTGCCCAGAGCGCCAGTCCGCCATTGGGCGCCGTGAAGACGAGGTCGGGGACGTGCCGCGTCAGCGCTTCCGCGAGCGCGTCCCGGCGTGCGCGATAGAGGCGCCGCGCCCGGCGGACGTGACGCTCGAGCTCTCCGTCCTCGATGAGCTCCGCCACCGCGCGCTCCACGATGTGGTCGCCCTGCTGGTCGACGTACGCGCGATAGCTCGCGATGCGCTCAGCGACCTCGGGGGTGGACGCCACGAAGCCCAACCGGAGTCCGGGAGCGAGGATCTTCGACAGCGTGCCGAAGTAGACGACGACGCCGAAGCGGTCCGAGTGCGCCAGCGGCAACACGGGCGAACCCTCGTACTGGAACTCGTGGTCGTAGTCGTCCTCGAGGATGAGCAGGCCTCGCTGGCGCGCCAGCTCCAGCAGCCTCAGGCGCCGGGGCGCGCTCAGGGTCACCGTGGTGGGGAGCTGGTGGTGCGGCGTGAGGTAGACGGCGTTCACCTGCCGGGTGGCGCAGACCGCCTCGAGCGCGGTGACGTCCAGGCCTTCACGGTCCACCGGAATGGGCACCACCTCCACGCCGGCGAGCTGGAACACGCCTCGGAAGGCCGGGTGGCTGTACGCCTCGACCGCGACGCAGTCTCCTGGCGCGAGCAGGGTTCGCGCGGCGAGGTACAGCCCCTGCTGGGTGCCGCGGACGATGTTGATGGTGTCGAGCGTCGCGCGCACGCCCCTGCTGCGCGTCAACATCTCGACCACTGCCTCGCGGAGCCGCGGTTCGCCGAGCGGGTCCCCATAGTCGAGCAGCCTGCGTGCGCCGCGGCCTTCGAGCGCACGGCGGTACGCGCGCGACAACGCGGCGCGGGGGATGAACGAGAGCTCCGGGATTCCGCCCAACAGCAGCAACTCCGCGCGGAGAGACGCCGCGGGCCCGGGCAGCTCGAGCGGTGGCAACCGGAATCCGGCGGCCCTCGCCATCGCCTTCCCCGAGGACTCGGGGGACACCGGCAGCTCGAGCGAGACGTAGGTCCCCTTCGCTCGCTCGCTGGTGATCCAGCCCTCCCGCGCCAACTCGAAGAACGCGGCGACCACCGTCTTGCGGTGGACGCCCAGCTGTTCCGCCAGCTTGCGCGTGGAGGGGAGCTGGTCTCCCGGTGCCAGACGCCCGCGCTGGATCTCCTCGGCGATGGCGCGCGCGATCTGCTGCGCGCGCGGACCTCGCCAGTCCGGACCGACCTTCAGCACAAACTCCCAGCTCATCAGCGCACGTCCAGGTCGCGGCCACTTGCAGCCACATCGCGTCGGGGTGCCCAGCCGCTCGCCGAGCGTGGCCCGTCCCACCACCATGGGAGGAGGGCGTGCGGGAGCATAGCGGGCTCGATTTCCGCCGCCTCCACATTCAGAGGCCTGGCACGCTCACCGGGTCGCTGGGCTTGTTCATTGCCCTCGTTACCGCATGTCGCTGGCCGTGTGGCCCATCAGCTTCTGGATGACCTTGAGCGGCCCCCTCATCGCGAGTGGGGGTCCGAGGGTGGCCCCGGAACGACCGTGGCGGAAGGCGGCGCGGGCTACTCGCCTCACTGCCCATCCGAGCCCTCGCCCTGCCCCACCGCGCGGCGCGCATCCGGCATCGAGGGGAGGAGGAGACCCACGCCCCTCCTCCCCACCTTCACGGAGGCACTACGGCGTGGCGGTGACCTGTGCCTCCTGAGACGCGGCGACGAGCCCCGTGCCCGAGACGGTGAGCGGGTAGACCTTCGGTGTCCCCGCCTTGAAATAGACGGTGGCGCTATACGCGCCCGAGGAAAAGCGGAGGCTCGACACGGGCTTCGTGCAGCCCACGTCGCTGTAGAAGATCAGCCCGCTCGCACTCGACAGGGAGAGCGTCGTGAGCGCGTTGCGGTTCACAGGCGCCTCGTTGTCGTAGACATCCATCGCCCCGATTTTGACGGCGGGGGAGCATCTCCCCACGGGCACCGTCACGGGGGGCGTGAGGAAGATGAGCCGGACCGCCGGTGCCGGGGAGATGACCAATTGCCAGCCCGCGCGTGAAGTCGCGCTGCCAGTGAAACGCCAGAACAAAACACCTGCTTCCTGGTGCAGGACGCGACGCTGCCCTCGGGCCCTTGTATGCGGGCGTGGACGAGGCCGCGCTGCGCAAGGTCCTCCGGCGCGCGGGCCTGGACCTGGAGGCGCTGAGCGGCCGTGGAGCCGCCCGGGCGTCCTCAGGCGAAGTGTTCCTTGAAGCGCCGTTCGCCGTCCACGGTCCCGATGAGGATGAGCTCGGCACCCTGGAGGATGGGCCGGCTGGGGTCGGGGTTCACCACGGTCTCCCCGGACATCTCCAGCGCGATGACGCTGCAGCCCGTTTCCTCGCGGATGCGCGTCTCGCGCAGCGAGCGGCCGACGACCTTCGGCGAGGCGGGGTAGCGGAAGACGTCCAGCCCCTCGGCGAGCATCACCACGTCTCCCTGCTCGAGCACGTTGAGGATGGCGTTGGCCCCCATGCTCGCGTAGGACATGACGAAGTCCGCGCCGGCGCGGTGCAGCGTGGAGACGTTGCGCTCCAGCGTGGCGCGGCTGATGATCTGCATGTCCGGCCGCAGCCGCCGGCAGTAGATGGTGAGGTAGATGTTGATGGCGTCGTTGCTGGTGGTGACCAGCGCGGTGGGCGCCTCGTCGATGCCGGCTTGCTTGAGCACCTCGAGGTCCGCGGCGGAGCCCACCACGACGTGCTCGAGCCCGCGCGCATTCTCCGCCTTCTCCTCGACGATGCGGTAGGGCACCTCGCGCTCTCGCAGGCTGGCCGCCACCGCGCGGCCCACGCGCCCGCCGCCGAGGATGAGCACCGGCCGGTCGAACACGTTGTAGATGACCACCAGGCTGTCGAAGGTCTCCAGCTGCGCGTCGGTGCCGGCGAGCACCAGCACGGTGCTGGACTCGATGCGCGTCTCGGGGCGGGGAATGGAGAATTGCCCCCGCTGCCACATCCCCACCACGTTCACCCCCGTCACCTCGCGCAGGCGTGACTCCGCGAGCGTCTTGCCCACGAAGGGCGTGCCCGTCACCGGCGCCTCCGCGATGACCAGCTGGCCGAAGCGGCCGATGACGTTGGCGCGCACCTCGCCGGCCAGCGTGCGCCGCGCGAGCGAGCGCCCGAGCATGTCCGGCAACTGGATGACGTGGTTGGAGCCGGCCAGCTCCAGCACGTCCACCGACTCCGGCTTGCGCGCCAGGCTGGCGATGGGCACCTGCTCGGTGAGCTCGCGCGCCGTGAAAGCGATGTTGGTGTTGAGGAAGTCATCGCCGGTGACGACCAGCAGCGACGCGGACTGCACCCGCAGCCTGCGGTACGTCTCCTGGTCGTCCTTGGGCCCCACCATCACGCGTACGCCGCGGTCGTGCAGCTCCAGCGCCCGCGCCACGTCGTCCTCCAGGACCACGTAGGGGTGTCCGTAGAACTCGAGCCGCGGGATGAGCGACATCGTCACCGCGTCGTAGTGGCTGAGGATGACGTGGCCCCGCGTGCCCTCGGGGAGCTCGCGCGGCGCGCGGCTCTGCCGCTGCGCCTCCATCCACGGCGCATAGAAGAACTGGATGAAGGTGAAGGGCAGCAGCACCAGCAGGAAGACGACGCCGGATACCAGCACCACGACGGAGAAGGCCCGCCCCAGGTCCGTCTGGAAGGTGATGTCGCCGAAGCCCAGCGTGGTCATCACCGTCAGCGTCCAGTACAGCCCGGTGACCCACGAGTGCACCTGCCCCTCGCGCTCCATCAAGACGTGGAAGAGCACGGTGAAGCCCACCACCAGCAGCACCAGCACGAGCAGCAGCCGCAGCAGGGCGCGCACGTTCTGCCGCGCCTTCGCATCTCGCAGGAAGTACGCGAGCTCCGAGGACAAGAACTTCATGGCGTGCACCTTCCACCGCCAGCCGCTGCCTGTCGAGCCCTCGAAGCAGTCCCCCACCCCGAAGCGTCGGGGCGGCTGCGCTCAGTCCGCCGCGGCGAAGTGGGCGAGCTGGTCCGCGTGCGCCTTCTGGAAGGCAGGGCGAGCGGTGGCGCGGCCGACGTAGGCGCGGCAGGCCGGGTGCGCCGCCATCCCGTCGAACCGGTCCACCAGCCGCAGCACATCGGCCATCAGGATGTCGGCGACGGAGAAGCCGCCCGCCAGCCACTCGCGCCCGGCCAGCACCGGCTCCATGCGGTCGAGGCGGAGCTTCAGGAAGTTGTCGAACGGCTTCGACGCCGCCCTGTCCGCCATGCCGAACTGGAAGAACGACCAGGGCAGGCTCGCCATCTCCACCGAGTTGAGAGCGGCGAACAGCCATTCGATGGCCTCGGCCCGGCCGCGCGGTTCGGTCGGCATCAGGGCGGGGCTGCGCTCGCCCAGATGCAACAGGATGGCGCCGCTTTCGAAGATGGAGAGGTCGCCGTCCTTCAGCCACGGCACCTGGGCGAACGGCTGGTGCGCCAGGTGCTCGGCCTTGCGGTCGCGGAAGGGCGTGCTCTCCACCCGGTAGGGCAGCCCGGCCTCCTCCAGCGCCCAGCGCACGCGAATGTCGCGCACATGGCCGCGCGGCGTATGGGGGACCCAGTCGTAGGTGGTGAGGACCAGCTCGGCCATGCGGCGCTCCTTGCGTGGAGGATTGAGAAATCTAGAAACGGGCATGACCACCCGCTACGGCCGCGGCCGCCCGTTTTGAACGCCTGCGCGTTAGCGCTCCGAGCGGCTGAGGCCACCCTTGTAGAGCGTGTGCAGCCACAGCTCCGTGGAGATGAAGCCCTCGCCCCAGCTCTTGAACTTCTCGGGCAGCCCTTCCGCCTTCACCTGCTCCAGCGTCTTGCCTGCTGCCTTCTTTTCGCGCACCAGCGCCGCCGTCTCACGCATCATGCCGACGAAGCGCTCCAGGTCCGCGCGCGTCGCGAGCGGGCCGTGCCCCGGGATGATGCGCACATCGGGCGGCAGCCCCGCGAGCACCGTCTCCACGTTCTGCAGGTAGCCGTCCACCGTGCCGCCCCCGTCCCTGTCGATGAAAGGGAAGCCGCCCATGATGAACTGGTCTCCCATGTGCAGCACATTGCTGCCGACGAAGAGCACCGCGCTGTCGCTGTCCGTGTGGCCCGCGGGCAGGTGCGTCACACGCACCTCCTCGCCGTTGAACCACAGGCTCACGCCCTGCTTGTAGGTGATGACGGGCAGCGCCACCTTGGGGCTCGCGCGCACCATTTCCTCCCCGCGCTTGTAGTCCTTGGAGAGCCGCTCGCGCACCGCCTCGTGCGCCACGATGGTGGCCTCGCGTCCCAGCGCCGCGTTGCCCCCGGTGTGGTCCGGGTGGAAGTGCGTGTTGAGCACGTACTCGAGCTTGCCCTTGTTCAGCTTGCGCAGCGCCGCGCGAATCTTCGGCACCAGCGGCGCGAACTGGTCATCCACCAAGAGCAGTCCATCCGGGCCCACCGAGACGCCGATGTTGCCGCCTTCGCCCTCCAGCATGTGCACGTTGCCCGCGACGGGCGTGGACTTCACCTGCACCTTGGAGAGGTCTTCCTGCTGGGCGAGCGCGAGCGCGGGTAGCAGGACGAGGGCAGCAGTGGCGAGGGCCTTCATACGGGCGGGCTCCGGAAAGAAAGAGGGAGCCGCCGTCTTACCCTCCTTCGCCCGCGCTCGCGACACCGGGGAAAGCCGGGCGCTTTCGGGGGCGCGCGTGTGCGCGCCTCCGCTCGCTACGCACGGCTCGACATGGAGGGCCCGCTACGGCTCAGTAACCCGTCTCATAGCCAAAGCCATTCTTGAGCGCGAGCCAGGCGTTGTAGCAGAGACCCTCGGGGCTGCCGTTCGCGCCGTAATAGCAGTCTTCGGTGGCCTGACTGAGAAGGTAATAGCTGTGGCTGCCGGGCTGAAGGTAGACGCTCTGGTCTGACGACGTCGTGTAGTTGCTGGGGGGGTGATACACCACGGAGGCGTAGTTCACATTGAGGGCGTTGCCGAGCGTGGCGGGAACGGTGCGAGCGCTGTCGGCCCAGAAGGTGATGAAGTGGTTCGCCTCCGCGTAGACACGGTAGGGGGAGTCCAGCCGATAGGTCTCGACGACCTCGATGCTGGCGTAGAGCGTCCCGTACACCCCGCTTTCCACGGTGACGAGGCCGTCCGTGCCCTGGGTTCCCGCCGCCTCCGGTTCCGGCTGACAGGCGAAGAGGAAGGGAAGCAGCGCAAGGGTCGAAAGGAGGATGCGTGTCATGGGGGACCTCGAGGATGAAGAACGTGGACAACCCTGGCGACACGGCTGTCGCCGGCCTCAGAGACTGCCCGAAGCGTCATTCCGCCGTAACGCGCCATCGGTGAATTCCGCGTCATCAGGGATGCACGAGACCCTGGGTTTGCCGCACTGCCAGTGAACCGGAGCAACCCCTCGCCCCCGGTCTCACGGCGCACCACGGGCACAAAAATACAATGCGAGCCCGTCCTGCCAGCACCAGGTCCGGTGACGGACCAGATTCCAAGAAACTTTGAACGCGCTCCGTCGACAATCCGGTCAAACACCTTCGGCCTCAGGAGTACCCCGAATGACGACGAACACGATCCGGTCCGGAGCCACGCTGACTGGAGCCGCTGCCAGGCTCAGCCTCGCGGAGAAGCCGGCCCCCAAGAAGTACGTGGACTACACCGTCAAGAGCGGTGACACGTTTTCGGGCGTCGCGGCGAAGCACGAGCTCTCGCTGGCCGCGTTGAAGAAGCTGAACCCGCAGGTCGACGACATCAACGTCATCCGCCCGGGCCAGAAGCTGCACGTGAAGGTCGTGAACACGCCCGCGCCGGAGTCGAAGCCGAAGCCGAAGCCACAGCCCAACACCAGCAATGGCGTGCTCCCCAAGGGCATCCCGAATACCGAGGGCATGTCCGAGGCGAAGGAGTACGCGCTCTACTCGAAGTACGTGGCGAAGTACGGCGACGCCAGGGCGAAGCAGGACCTCGCTGACGGCAAGCGCGTCGTCGTCGGCCTGAGGACGAACACGCCCTTCACCAAGGGTCGCCCCTCCGGCGGCACCTACGACGATCGGCTCGTCGTCATGTGGAAGGACAGCAGCGGCAAGCCGCACGTCGAGGAGTTCAAGGCCAACACCGAGCCCAACCGCCGCTGGGCCGATGACCCGAGCCAGAGCACCAAGCCGGTCGGCCGCCTCGTCGGCAACAAGACCTACCACTACAAGAAGAGCTTCAACGGCAACTTCGGTGGCAACATCCTCGCGCCGGACCTGCGCTTCGGGAACCCGACCGTGCAGCGCGACACCAATCGCAATCACCGGATCGACTCGAAGGACGACGTGTTCAGCGGCGACTGGGGCGGGCAGGGCTACTACTTCCATCGCGGTGGAAACAGCGACACGTACTCCGCCGGCTGCCAGACGATGGACCAGGGCCGCTTCAACAACTTCTGGGCCGCGCTCGGCCCTCAAAAAGAGTTCAGCTACGTCCTGGCCCAGGTCGGCTGACGTATTGGGCGCGAGGGTCCGAAGGGCCCGGCGGGAGGAGTCCCGCCGGGTCTTTTCCAATCTCAGGCGCCCGCGCTCAGGAGCAGCGACAGCGGTGGGTCACCACGGCGAGGGCCAGAGCGGGACCCGCTTGAGCTTGAAGGGCAGGTTGGGCGGGATGCCCTGCTGGAGCCGCAGCACCTGTCCCTCGGACACCCACGCGTAGCGGCCCTCGACGACCACCGACGTGGGCTGGTCCAGCAGCGAGGTCACGACGGTTCGTGCCCCGGTGTTAACGTTCACCTTCGTCAGCGCTCCGGCGTTCTCGGTGACGAGCAGGGTGTTCACATCGAGCATCCGGATGCCGTCCGGGTTGGAGAAGGGCGCGCCCGGGAGCTGCGTGGCGGCGGTGGCCGTTCCGTCCAGCTTCAGCTTCACCTTCACCACCGTGCCAGTGCTGTAGTTGTTCGTGTAGAACGTGTTCAGCCCGTCGAAGGCGAGGCCGTTGATCTGCAGGAAGCCCTCGCCCGAATAGAGCGGATCCGTGGACCACAGCTCCAGCGTGCCACTGGCGGGGGCGTTGCTGCCTCCCGCCGGCCAGCGCACGCGGAAGATGCGGGGCACCAGGGTATCCGTGAAGTACACGTCACCGCGCGCCATGGCGATGTCTCCGCAGACGCCGCCGTCCGGGACGGTGTAGCTGGCCGTCAGCGCCCCCGTGCCCAGGTCGAACGCGCGCAGCGCCGTCGGGGTGGCGAAGCTCAGGTCCACCGCGCAGGCCCACAGCGTGTTCCGCGCCGCGTCGACGAAGATGCCCGCCGTTCCGACATTCACTCCGGCCTTCACGAACGTCTGCGCCGTGGAGGAGAACGGCGCGTACTTCACGATCTGCCCGGTGGTGATGCTGCTGGTGAAGAGCGTTCCGTTCGGGGCGATGGCGACACTCTCCGGGTAGAAGTTGTCGCCCGGCACCACCAGCACGCCCGCGCGCAGCTCGGCGGACTGTTGTCCGAGTGGCTCCTCGTTCTCCGCGGAGGCGCTTCCGCACCCGGTCAGCGCCAGGCAGGTCGACAGTGCCGCACTCAAGATGAGTCTCATGGTTGCTCCAGCAAAAGGATTGTCCCGCGCGCTCCGGCCAGCCCGCGCGGACCACACGCGCCCGAGGCACGCAACCCGGAGGAATGGGGCACCGGAATTCCGTCCCAGAATTCGAAAGGAACCCCGTAGAGGGCTTGACCCCGGCCCGAAACGAGAATAGTTGATTCGCATTTCAAGGAGGTCGCCCCCATGGCGAAGTTCCACTCCCTTTCCCGACTGGACGGCGTGGCCCAGGCGGAGCTCGTCGCGCGGGGTGAGCTCCGTGCGGACGAGTTGCTCGAAGCGTGTGCCGAGCGCATCGAGGCGATGAACCCCCTCGTGCGGGCCATCCCCACGCTCGACCTGGAGCGCGCCCGGGCCGCGAAGCCCCTGCCAGGGCCCTTCTCGGGCCTGCCCTTCCTCGTGAAGGACGTCACGCCCTACCCCGGCCTGCGCTGGGCGCTGGGCTCACGGCTCTTCGCGCGCAACCTGGAGGCCCCGGCCACGCCCTACAGCACACGGCTCGACGAGGCGGGGCTCGTCACCGTCGGAAAGAGCGCCACCTCGGAGTTCGGCCTGCTCGGGAGCACCGAGACGCTGCTCGAGGGCGTCACGCACAACCCCTGGGAGCTGTCGCTCTCGGCCGCGGGCTCGTCGGGGGGCGCCGCCGCCGCCGTCGCGGCTGGAATCGTCCCGCTCGCACACGCGAACGATGGAGGAGGCTCCATCCGCGTCCCCGCTTCGGTGTGCGGCCTCTTCGGCTTCAAGCCGAGCCGCGACCGCTGCGTGCCAGCGAGCCCCGGCGCCTCGGACTTTGGCGCGCTCGTCAGCGACCACTGCGTCAGCCGCTCGGTGCGTGACAGCGCGCTGCTCCTGTCCCTCACCGAGGCCCGTGACGGCGTGCTCCCGCCCGTCGGGTATGTCCGGGAGCCGATGGCGCGGCGCCTTCGCATCGCGACGTGGACCCGCACCCTGGTAGGCGAGGAACCCGAGCCCGCGGTGCGCCGTGCCTACGACGAAGCGGTGGCGCTCTGCGAGGCGCTCGGACACGACGTGGAGCCCATCCCCCCTCCAGACCTGGACGGCCTGGCGCTGAGGGATGCCTTCTTCCTCGTCGCGGGCGCCGTCGTCGCCTCGGCGGCCGGGTTCGTGGGCAACCTGCGCGGGCACCCGGTGGAGCGGCATGAGCTGGAGCCCTTCTCCTGGGCCCTCACCGAGGAGCTCGCGAGCCGCGGTCCTGACGCGATACCCGGGGCGCGCACGGTGCTCGCGGCCAGCGCGGAGCGCTACCTCAGGGCCATCAGCAGGTATGACGTGGTGCTCACGCCGACGCTGGCCGTCTCACCCTGGCGGATTGGCCACCTCTCCCCCATCGTCCCGCGCGAGGAGCTGCTCCGCCGTACCACCCGAGCCGTTGGCTACACGCCCATCCACAACATCGCGGGCTGCCCGGCGATGTCCGTTCCCCTGCACTGGACGGACGAAGGGCTCCCCATCGGCACCCACTTCGCGGCGGCTCCCGGGGCGGAGGCCCTGCTGCTCGGCCTCGCGTATCAGCTCGAAGCGGCGCGTCCGTGGCATCATCGCTGGGCCCCGTACTCGTACCCCCGGCTGTTCGACTCCTGATGCCCCAGGTCCTCAAAGACGAAGTGCGTGAGCGCATCCTCACCGCCGCGCTCCAGGTCTTCGCGGCGCACGGCTACACCGGTGCGACCATGACGGCCATCGCCGAGCGGGCCGGGCTCGGGACGGCGAGCACGTACCGCTACTACCCGGGCAAGAGCGAGCTGTTCGACGCGGTGGTGACGCCCGAGCTGGCCTGGCGGTTCGAGTCCCTGCTCGAGCGCCGCGTGCGCGCGCTCGCCCAGGTTGCGCTCGGCGAAGCGCCGCGAGACACCCAGGACCTGGGCGACGAGATGCTCCGCTTCTGGGAGCAGAACCGCCTTGCCGTGGTCGTCCTGCTGGACCGTGCCGAGGGCACGGCCTATGCGCGCTTCGGAGAGCGCTTCGTCGAGCAGATGGTGGCGGGGTCGCTGGCGGCGATTCGCGACGCGAGCCCCGGCCTGCGGGTGAATTCCGTCGCGCGCTTCGTCCTCACCCGAATCTTCGAGAACACACGGCGCACGCTGGCGGCAATCCTGGAGGCCCATGAGAGCGAGCGTGCGCTTCGCGAGGCCATCGAGGGTTTCTGGAGCTATCAGATTCCCGGGCTCCAGGGGTTCGCGGAGTGGTTGCGGCGACAGTCCTGATTCGCGCTTCCGCTTCCCACACGGCCGCATGTTAGAAGCGGCCCATGTCGACGCCCCTGCCTTCCGTCGCCTACCTCACCGACGTGGAGGGCCTCTGGAAGAAGCTGACCGGCTTCTGTGAGGACAATCCGCTCGTGTCCCTGGAGGACGGGGAGCGCCTGGTGGTGAAGCCGGGCGCGACGTTCGTCTTCGGAGGAGACGCCATCGACCGGGGCCCCGATGGGCGGCGCGTGGTGCACACACTCCTGGAGGCCCGGCGCCGGCAGCCTTCCCAGGTGGTGCTGCTGGCGGGCAACCGCGACATCAACAAGCTGCGGCTGGTGCGCGAGCTGCGAGGCCACCCGCTGGCACGCACGCCTCCGGAGCTGCGCAGCGCGCCCCGGCCCGTGCTGCTCCGGTGGATTTTCGAGAACACCATGGGCGCGCGCGGCGCCTTCGACTTCCGCAAGGCCGAGCTGGCCCGCTCCGGCGCTCCCGTGAGCGACGAGGACGTGGTGGACAGCTACCTGGAGGACCTTGGCCCCGGAGGCGAGCTGCGCGACTACCTCTCCGCGTGCCAGCTCACCTACCGCGTGGGCAAGACGCTGTTCCTCCACGGAGGACTGCACGAGGACAGCCTTGGGGCGGTGCCCTCCCATGAGCACGTGGAGGGCGTGGATGCCTGGAGCGAGGCCCTCAACGGCTGGTACCGGGACCAGCTCGCGGCCTTCTCCGAGGAGCGCTTCGACGCGGACGGCCGGCCCGCGTGGGAGCCCGTCATCGCCTATCAGGCCCCCGTTCCGGGCAAGCGCATCAACACCGGCAGCGTCGTGTACGGGCGCATGGCCAACGAGCGCAACCACCCCACCCTGCCCTCGCGGGGCCTCATCGAGACGCTCGCGCGCTCGGGCATCCACCGCGTGGTGGTGGGCCACACGCCCAGCGGCGACTGTCCCTCCCTGCTGGTCGACGAGGGTTTCGAGCTGCTCCTCGCGGACAACTCCTATGGACGCGTCGAAGGCGCCTCGCGCGTCTTCCTCGCCGGAGACCGGGTCCAGGTGGAGGGTGAGGTGAAGCTGGACGACGGCCGGCTGGAGCGGCTCCGCTTCGAGCACGTGCTGGGCGACACCTCGGGCCCCCTGGGCCGGCAGCTCGTCGACACCGGACAGCTGGTGAAGGGGCCGCTCTTGAGTGGCGAGTGGCTGTTGTTCCGGGCGCTGCCGGAGTTCCGCATGGAGCAGCTCGCCGTCGCGCCGAGCACGCTCGTGGGGCGGGCACTCGGCCCGGCGCGCGCTCCCTGAGCGAGCGTTTCCTCCATCGCCCCCACCTCAGGCGTGCGAGCGGTGGAGTGGAGGTGCTACAGCGGCTCTTTCTCCGCATCTTTAGAGCCGCTCGGACATCAGACCTTCCATGCCGCACTTCCACTCCCGCTTCCTCGAATCCACTCCTGGAGATCCGCTCAGCGACCGCCGCCCGCGTCAGGTGCAGGGTGCGCTCTGGTCCAAGGTCCGCCCGACGCCCGTGTCCGCGCCGCGAATGGTGGCGTGGTCGCCCGAGGTGGCGCGGCTGCTGGGGCTGGACGAGGCCACGCTGACCTCCCCCGAGGCCGTGCAGGTGCTCGCGGGCAATGCGCTCTGGCCGGGCATGGAGCCCTACTCCGCCAACTACGGCGGGCATCAGTTCGGCCGGTGGGCCGGGCAGCTCGGGGACGGGCGCGCCATCGTCCTGGGCGAGCTGGTGACGCCCGACAGCGGCCGCCAGGAATTGCAGCTCAAGGGCGCGGGGCCCACGCCCTACTCCCGCCGCGCCGACGGCCGCGCGGTGCTGCGCTCGTCCATCCGCGAGTTCCTGTGCAGCGAGGCGATGCACCACCTCGGCGTGCCCACCACCCGTGCGCTGTCGCTGGTGGCGACGGGCGAGCCCGTCATCCGCGACATGTTCTACGACGGCCACCCCGAGGCCGAGCCCGGCGCCATCGTCTGCCGGGTCGCTCCGACGTTCCTGCGCTTCGGCAACTTCGAGCTCTGTGCGAGCCGTGGAGACGTGGCGCTGCTGAAGCAGCTCGCGGACTACACGCTGAAGCACTTCTTCCCGGAGCTGAGCGCGCCGTCGAAGGAGGCGTACGCGGCCTTCTACCGAGAGGTCGCCCGGCGCACGGCGGCGCTCATCGCCCACTGGCAGGCCGTCGGGTTCGTCCATGGCGTGATGAACACCGACAACATGTCGATTCTCGGCCTCACCATCGACTACGGCCCCTATGGCTGGGTCGATGACTTCAACCCCGGCTGGACGCCCAACACCACCGACGCGGAGCAGCGGCGCTACCGGTTCGGCAACCAGCCCGCCGTGGGCCTGTGGAACGTGGAGCGGCTGGGCGCGGCGCTGATGCCTCTCTTCGAGGAGGACGAGTCCCTCGTCGAGGCCGGGCTGCTGGAGTACCAGCGCACCTTCGAGGAGCAGGCCGGAAGCCGCTTCGCGGCGAAGCTCGGGCTGTCCTCCTTCAAGGACGAGGCCGACGTGGCGCTGGTCAATGGCTGCTTCTCCTGGCTCGCGGCGGAGGAGACGGACATGACGCGCTTCTTCCGCGCGCTGTCCCAGGTCGTCCCCCTGGCGGAGGCGCCGACGTCACTGCCCCCGGTGGTGCGGGAGACCTTCTATGGCGAGGTCCCCGAGGCCCATGTCGCCAAGGGCGTCGAGTGGCTCGCGGCGTGGTGGCACCGCACCCGGCGTGAAGACGCGGCCCCGGCGGAGCTGGCGCGGCGCATGGATGCCGTCAATCCGAAGTACGTCCTGCGCAACTGGCTGGCCCAGGAGGCCATTGACGCGGCCCACGCGGGGGATGACTCCAAGGTGTACGCGCTCCTGGATGTGATGCGCAGGCCCTTCGACGACCAGCCCGGCCGCGAGGAGTACGCGGCGAAGCGCCCGGACTGGGCCCGCTCGAAGCCGGGGTGCTCGGCGCTCTCCTGCAGTTCGTAGGCGGGGGAGCGGTCGGCTCCTCGGCCGGAGGCGGCAGGCGTGAGGAGTCCCGCGCGGATGTAGGCAAACCCGGAACGATTTCTGGGGAGGCCGGTAAGACCCATTTACAGACATACCCCTGGGGGTCGACCATACACCTCCATGGATTCGCACCACCCTCCGCACCGGCTCTTGCGCCTCGCCACACTGGGCTCCGCGCTATTCCTGCTCTTTGCCCTGGCTCCCGTGGCCCACGCAGCGGAAGCGGGACGTCCTGTCACCATCCTCGAGGGCTGGCAGTACCGCTGGGGTGACTCGCCGCTGGGTACGGATGGCGTGCCCGTCTGGGCCAAGGATGCCAACGACCTGCAGGGCTGGCGCCCCACGGCCGCGGCGAAGCTGCCTCCGGACCGCGGTGACAACTCCTTCCTGTGGCTGAGCATCCCCGTCCCCGACGGCGGTTGGACGGAGCCGGCCCTCTACCTGGGAGAAGTCGCCTCCGCGTACGAGGTGTACGTCAACGGCAAGCGTGTCTTCGTCAGCGGCCAGCTGAAGCCGGGCGGCCACGAGGTCCGCGAGAATCTGACCTGGCACCTGGTGCCCCTGCCGCGCGAGGCGCTCGGACAGCGGGTGCTGCTGCGAATCCAGTCCACCAAGCCCACCATCGGCGTGGGCCAGGAGGCCCGGGTGGGCGCGCGGCATGAATTGCTCGCGGCCCTCACGCGCGACAACCAGGCGCCCTTCGCCATGGGCATCCTCCTGATTGCCGTGTCCCTCGGGGCCGGCGGCGCGTTTGCCCTGCACTGGCGTCGGCGCATGCTCGCGGGTCTGGCCGTCTTCGCCTTCAGCGGCGGCCTGATTCTCATTGGCCTGAGCGGCCTGCCCACCGCCATCTGGGATGAACCCGCGCTCTCGTCCCGGGGGACGACGCTGGGCATCGTCCTGCTCGTGCCGGGCCTCATGGCGTTCGTCGCGGATGCCATCCTGGAGAATCGCCGGCGCTGGTTCCAGAAGGGCTCGACGGGGTACTCCATCCTGTCCGCGCTCTTCGGCCTCATCGCCCTGGTGGACCACGGCACCGCCCAGCAGGTGCAGGTGGTCGCCCTGCCCCTCGCGCTCCTGATGCTCAATGTCGGCCTGGGGGTCGCGGTCCTCGAAGCGTGGAAGGGCAACCCTGACGCCCGCTTCTTCGTCCTGGGGCAGGCGGGGCTCGTCATCTCCATCGCCATCACCGTGCTGCCCGTGCTGGGCGTGGTGGACACGTCGGTCGGCAACGTCACCCACTGGGGCTACGTCGCGCTGACGCTGTCGCTGCTCGCGGTGGTCGCCCGCCGCTCCATCGAGGTCGTCACCGCGCTGGAGACGTACACCCGCCAGTTGGAGGCCCGTCAGAAGGAGGTCCGCACCCTGGCCGAGCGCATGAGCACGGGCGCCGGTGAGCTGGCCACCGTGGTGCAGCAGCTGCGCTCGTCGAGCGACGAGCAGACCGAGGGTGTCAGCCGGCAGGCCGCGGCACTGCAGGAGGCGGAGCAGACGGTGCGGGAGATCCGCCGCAGCTCGCAGATGACGGCCGAGAAGGCCTCCACGCTCGCGGCCTCGGCCGAGGGCGCCGAGCAGGTGGGCCGCGAGGGCATGGCGGCGCTGGAGAAGACGCTGTCGGACCTGGCGGCCATCCGCTCCGAGGTGTCCGAGATGGCGCGGCGCATCCTCGCGCTGGATGACCAGACGCGTGAGGTCTCCGGCATCGTGGACTCGGTGAAGGACCTCGCGGACCAGTCCAACATGCTGGCCATCAACGCGGCCATCGAAGCGGCGCGCAGCGGTGAGAGCGGCAAGGGCTTCGGCGTGGTGGCGCGCGAGATGCGCGGGCTGGCGGACCAGTCCATCCGCGCCACGCACCGCATCCGCGAGGTGCTCGACGGTGTGAGCACCAGCATGCGTGAGGCGGCCCGCTTCAGCGAGAAGGGCGACGAGCGCGTCCGGCTGAGCCTGGACGCCGTGCGCACCTCCAGCGCCCAGTTCCAGGAACTGGCGGTCATCATCGCGGACACGGGCTCGAGCGTGCGGCAGATCTCCGCGGCCGTGAGCGCGCAGGATGCCGGCACGCACCAGATGGCCCAGGCCATCCAGGAGCTGTCCGGGCAGATGCAGCGCACGCTCAAGACGGTGCAGGAGACGCAGGAGGCGACGCACTCCGTGCAGCTGCTGGCGGAGAGCATGTCGCGCATGGCCACCGAGACGCTCGGGGCCAACGGCCCGGCGCCCACCGCCCCCGCGGCGCGCTGAGCGGCTCGTTCGGGCACCCTCCGCTTGGGAGGGTGCCTCGGCTCGGCGTCAGCGCAGGGTGAAGGTCACCCGGATGCCGCCGAGCAGGTACTCCTCCCCGTCCGAGATGAGGCGACGGGTGATGCGGGTATCGTCGAACCAGGTGCCGTTCGAGGACTCGAGGTCCTCGATGAAGAACTCGGCGCCTTCGCGCACCACGGCGGCGTGCTCGCGGGAGACGCGTGCCGACTTCACCATCAGGTCGCAGTCGACTCCGCGACCGATGATGAAGCGGTCCTTCGAGATTCGCACCGGGTCCCCTGTGTCGAGCTGGACGTGGAGCGGCAACCCCGAGACCGTCTGGACGATGATGGTGTTCTCCACGGGCGCAGCCGGCTTCGGACGTGGAGTGGGCTCTCGCGAGGGCTGAGCGCTGTTCGCCGACACCGCGCCTGCGTTGCCTGCGTCTTCCGCGTCGTCCGAGTCCACCGCTGCGGCGGAGTCCTCCTCCTCGGCGGAGTCCGCCTTGGAGGCCACCGCTGCGGCGGAGTCCTCCTCGGCGTCGGAGTCATGCTCGGTGTCTGAGCGTTCCTCGGCGTCGGAGTCCTCCTCGGCGGCAGGGGCATTCTCGGAGTCAGAACCGCCGTCGGCGCTCTCCGCGTCGTCGGAGGCGTCCTCCTCGGCCGCGCCATCGTCCTCGTCGGAGCGCTCCTCGTCGTCGAGTTCTTCCTCGCTGTCCGCGCCCTCCTCCTCGTCCGACGCCGCCTGTTCGCGAAGCCGCTCATCCACCGGCTCCACCAGCCGCTCGACGTCCTGGAGGATGTCGCGGATGCGCGCGGCCACTTCGAGCCGTGCCCCCGCCTCGTCAACTGGGGCGCTCTCCTCGGGCCGCGCGTCCGGTGCGGAGGCTTCCTGCTCCGGAGGCGTCAGCTCGGGCGCGGAGGCCTGCCGCATTGGCTCCTCGGAGGCAGGAGGCACAGCAGATACCGGCACCTTGGCCGCCTCGGAGGTCGCCGAGGACCGAGAGGCAGGAGTCGCAGCGGATACCGGAACCTTGGCCGCCTCGGCGCTCACCGAGGACGGCGATGAAGCGGCGGGTGCCGGAGGCCTGCGGCGGATGGCGCGCTCGCTGGAGACCTGGGCTGATGCGGGCTGGCACGGACGCCTCGGG
>JBKGHK010000189.1:0-15402 GCA_046520375.1 Pyxidicoccus sp. 3LFB2 | reverse complement strand
GACGTCGTCGGGCCCCCTCCGCGAGAGGAGGCCGGGCGCGGAAGGAACGTTCATTCCACTGGGAAGCTCCGGCGTGGGCCCCGGGACTGCCCCCCTCCGCCAGGGGAGGCGGAGAGCGGAATGAACGTTCATTCCACGGGCAAGCCCCGGCATGGCGCCCGGGAGTGCCGCCTTCCACCAGGGGAGGCAGGGGGTGGAATGAACGTTCATTCCACGGGGAAGCCCCGGCGTGGGACCGGGTAGTGCCCTCTTCCGCCAGGGGAGGCGGGAAGTGGAAGGAACGTTCCTTCCACGGGGAAGCCCGGGGTTCGCTCCGGTCGTGCCGCATCCACCCCAAGGCGCAAACCGTGGAATGAACGTTCCTTCCACGAGGGAGGCCCCCAGGCGCGGCCCTGGAGCGCCCACGCCTCCGCCGAGCATGAGTGTTGCAGCTCCGAATCCGGCCGCCGTGGAACCGAGCATCAGTGATGCCTCCGTTCCACGTGCGCACCTGGCGGATGCAGTCACGCCGTGCCTCCTCACGTCCCCACGCGGACGCCCACCTGCCGCAGGCCGCGCCGGGCCAGTCCCCGCAGCTGCCCCCACACGCTGCGCCCGAGCGCCTTCGTCAGGTCCCACCAGCGGATCTCCACCAGGCACACCAGCTCCTCGCCGTCCGCATGGCCGGGGTTGCGCTCGGCGAAGAAGGCGATGTGCGGATGCGCCGCGGCCGCGCGGTCGATGGGCGCGATGCCGTCCCGCACGCGGTAGTGCGCGCCGTGGAAGCGCAGCGTCCCCCGCCCCGCGTCGTACTGCGCGCCGAACCAGCGCGTGGCCAGCGCGCGCAGGAAGTCCTCACGTCCGGAAGGCGGCGTCCAGTCCCTCCTGGGCATTGTCCGGGCGAAGTAGTTCACCGCCAGCAGGTACGTCTTGAAGCCCGCGCTCAGCAGCAACCAGTGCAGCGGGCGCAGCGGGTTGCGCAGCTTGCGCGACAGCAGGAAGCGCCCGAAGCACACCTGCAACACCTTGTGGCCCCACCAGTCCGGGTGGATGACGGTGTCGCCCGAGTACACCACCTCCACCACCTGCGCCCCGGCGTGCTCCTCGGCGACGCGCAGGGTGCTGAAGCCCACCAGCTCCGAGCCCCGTCGCGTGTGCATGAGGATGACGTACTGCTTGCCGTCCAGGTCCTCCGCGAACCGCTCCGGCGAGACGCCCGCGTAGCAGAGCTGCATCAGCGCCAGCATCTGCCCTCGTTGCGTCTCCGTGAGCGACTCGCGCCGCACCGTGGAGCCCTTGAGCGGAGACATCATGGCGCGGCACTCCCGCGCAGCGCCGCCGCGTCCGCGGGCTGGCGCAGCTCATGGTAGCGGTCCGCCTCCAGCGTCACCTCCTGCTCCGCGCCGCCGTACCAGTGCACCTTCACGCTCACCGGCCCGGATTGCCGGCCCAGGCCGAAGTGCAGCCGGGGGTCCGCCGATGCGGAGAAGCCGCCCATCAGCCCGACCTCGCGCACCTGCTCCACGCGCCGGCCGCCCTCCTCGTAGGACACGACGACGCGGGTCCCCACCGCGCTGCGGTGCGTGGCCCCGCCATTGCCCACCAGCGTCACACCCACGAAGTGCGCGTCCGGCGTGGCGCCACCGCGCAGCGTGTTCCGATACACCGACACCGGCGCGTGCTGATTGGTGACGAGCGTGTCCAGGTCGCCGTCATCGTCCAGGTCCGCCAGCAGCACGCCGCGCGAGTTCTCCGGGTCGTCCAGCCCCACCTCACGCGCCACGTCCACGAAGTGGCCGGGCTTCGCGTCACCCAGGTTGAGGTACGCGCGCCGCGCCTCGTTCGGGTAGATGGTGCGCCCGCGGATGTCGCCCCACTTGTCCGCGTACGTGTGCACCTCCGGCCCGGACTGCATCAGCTTGTGATTCACGTACCAGTAGTCCTTGCGCTGGCCGTCGGGGATGCGCCGCTCCGCCGCGTCCAGCCGGTCGTCCACCATGCCGTTGGCCTGCACCAGGTCCGGCCAGCCATCGTTGTCCAAGTCCCCCGCCGCCGCGCCCCAGCCGAAGCGCCGCTCATTCAGCGCGCCCCGGAACGTGGCCTCGTCGTGGAACGCCGGCACGAAGGGCTCGTCCCCTGGCCCCACCATCCACAGCAGGCTCCCCTCCGCCTGCAGCGAGTGGTGCACGTTGGAGACGTACACATCCAGCCAGCCGTTGCGGTCGAAGTCCGCCACGGACGCGTTCATCCCCTTGTACGTGTCCTTCCCAATCTCCCCGAAGAGCCGCCCGGCCACGCGGCGGAAGTGACGCCCCGCCTCGTTGAGGTAGACGTCATCCGGCCCGAAGTCGTTGGCCACGTAGAGGTCCGTCCAGCCGTCGCGGTTGAGGTCCACCGTGCTCACCGCGAGCGACCAGTGCGTGTCCCCCAGCCCCAGCGCCTTCACGTCCACCTTCTGAAACGTCCCGTCGCCCCGGCCCCGGTACAGCGCGTTGAGGCCGCCGTTCGTCGCGTCGTGCCAGCCGTCATGCATGAAGCGGAACATGCGCCTGTCTTCAGGGTGCTCGGCCGGCGGCAGGCGAAAGAGGTTGAGCGGCACCGGCGGCGTGTAGTCCGGCAGGTGCGTCGTCATCGCGTTGAGGACGAAGAGGTCCAGGTGCCCATCGCGGTCATAGTCCAGGAAGGTGAGGCCCAGACTCACCGCGTGGTCCGCGACACCCGCCGCCACCGTCACGTCCTCGAAGCCCGCCACGCCCGTGTCTCGCAGCGTGTTGCGCAGCAGCCGCACCGGCCCGAAGGCCACCGTCACCGCGAGGTCCTGGTCTCCGTCTCCATCCCAGTCCACGAAGGTGCCGCCGCCCGCCAGCCCCTCTTCCTTGTAGCGGGTGGCGAAGCGCTCCAGCGCCGGCACGGACACGCGCTCGAAGCGGAAGTCGCCGAGGTTGCGGTAGAGGCCGGCATGGTGCTCCGGCGTAGCCAGCGGGTGCGCGAGGAACAGGTCCAGCTTCCCGTCCCCGTCGTAGTCACCGGTGGCCACCGCGTCGCCCACCGCCACCAGCCACTTCGCCACGTGCGCGAGCCGCGGGTCCAATTCGTCCAGCGTGCGGCCCATGGTGGAGCCAAGCCCCACCGCCGCCGCGTCCAACCGCTCCATGCGGAAGGCCAGCGGCGCCGCGCGCACCGTCTGTGTGGCGGCCAGCGTGAAGCCTCCGGCCATGAGGGCGCCCAGCCCACCCACCAGTCCCGCGCGCTTCAGCCACACGGGAGACAGCAGGCCCTTCAGGTGCTCGCCCGCGCCGCGCCTCCAGGCCGCGCGCGCGTGGAGGAAGAGGAAGCGCACGGACGCGACAGTGAGGGCCGCGTAGAAGAAGGTGTAGACGCTCTCCTTGAAGTGCAGCACCGCGTCCACCACCGTAATCGCCAGCGCCAGCAGCACCTGCCCGCGCCGCGTGCCCGGCGAGGTGGCCGGGTCGGTGAGCATGTAGAAGACGAAGATGAAGAAGGACGGCGCCCCCAGCGTGCCGAGGAAGAGCACCTCCGGCGGCAGGTGGTGCCGCATCACATACGCGCGCGCCGCCGTCTGCAGCGCATAGAAGAAGAGGAAGCTGACCACCAGCCAGCCCCGTCCCACGCGGAAGAGGAAGAGCACCAGCGCCGCCATGAGGATGAAGGCGGACAGCGCGATTTCACCGTTGGCCCACTGGTACGCGGGCGCGGCGGTGATGAGCTCGCGCGACAGCAGCAGCGACAGGGCCACGCCGAACATCGACGGGTTGAAGACGTGCCGGCCCTCGAAGGTGAGCACGTACTTGGAGCCGATGGCGAGCCACACCGGCAGGAAGAGCAGCCAGCTGGAGTGCGAGTAGTTGAGCAGCAGCGCCAGCGAGCAGCAGGAGATGTACGCGCTCAGCGGCACCACCTTGCGCCGCTCCAGCAGCCAGCCCAGGCCCGCATCCAGCACGCTGCCGGTGACGACAATCGTGGCCATCTGCC
Source organism: Pyxidicoccus sp. 3LFB2 (assembly GCA_046520375.1). Lineage (GTDB taxonomy): Bacteria > Myxococcota > Myxococcia > Myxococcales > Myxococcaceae > Myxococcus. The sequence goes on along the minus strand of JBKGHK010000189.1, from coordinate 11,430 downwards.
ACGGGCTGCGGTTGAAGCCGAAGAAGGTGAAGCCCAGCACCCCATACAGGGTGAGGAGCGCGGCGAAGGGCAGGCGCGGGTCCGTCCACCGGGGCCAGGTCCAGCCCCAGCGCTCGACGCGGGGTGTCGTGTGCAGCGGGACATACACCTGTGCAGCCAGGGGCCCACCGGGTCCAACGCTCATGAAGTTCCGCCTCCGGCCCTGCGTGACACGCGCCTCGGTGCCAGCCCGGGCAGGTGCCCGGAGCGCGCCCCGCCGTCCTCGCACTGTCCCATCAGGGCTGGGGCTTGCAACAGCCCTCCCCGCATGTGCTCACCTTCCCGTCCAAGCCTTCCATGAGCGCCTCACTGCAAGCCTCGGGCACAGCCCCCCTCCCCCTGCGCGCCCCGGTGCCGCGCGCACTGCTGGTGCGGGCCACGGTGCCCGGCCTGCTGCGCCTCGCCGCCCTCGAGTGGGTGTGGATGGCTGCGTGCTGGCTGGTCCTGGTGTGGTGGCCTGTCGTGGCGCCGCTCGCGGTGCTCGTCATCGCCGGACGGCTGCATGCGCTGGGCGTCATCTTCCATGACGCCGCCCACCTGAGCGCGCGACGCAAGGGCGTGGGACTGCGGCTGTTGGAGGTGCTCGCCGGCTACCCGGTGGCGAGCACCTGGGAGTCCACGCGCTACCACCACCTGCGCCACCACCACGACGCGGGCCTGCCGTCGGACCCGTACCGCCGCCGGCCGCTCCACGGGTGGCGCATGGCGCGCGCGTGGCTCTTGCTGGTGGGCGTGGTGCCCTTCTGGGTGCTGCGCGGGCCGGTGGGGCTCGTCGCATGGGCGGTGCCCGCGCTGCGCGGCCCGTATGCGCGGCTGTTCCTCCAGGCACCGGCGTCCCCCGGGCTCGCGGCGTCGGAGGAGGTGCGGGCCTGCGCGCGCTCGGAGGTGGGACAGGTGCTCTTCCACGTGGGCGTGCTGGTGCTGGCGTGGTGGTGGCCGCAGGCGGTGGCGTGGGGCTACGGACTGCCACTACTGGTGGCCTCGGGCTTCAACGCCTACCGGCTGCTGGCGGAGCACACCGGAGTGACGGCGCGCGGGCGCACGCTGGAAGACGTGCTCGCGGTGACGGCGGACCACGGGCTCGGGTGGCTGGGGCGGCTGTGGCTGGCGCCGCGCAACATCGGCTTCCACGTGGTGCACCACCTGCATCCGCAAGTCTCACTGGAGCACCTGCCCCGGCTGCGCGCGTGGTACCTGGAGCGCCTTCCCACCCACTATCCTCCGCCCCGGCGCTTCTGATGCTCTCCGCGCATACCCGCGTCCTGCTCGTCGTCCTCGCCCTCGCCTGCGCCGTGGCCGCGGTGTTCTTCCGCCGCGCGCAGAACCGCAAGGGCGCGCGCGGCGGGCGCATCTCCGGCCCCAAGGTGGCGTGGCTCTTCTACGCCGTGTTCCTGTGGTTCCTCGTGTGCCCGCTGGTGGCGCTGGACGCGGCGGTGCCGGTGGAGGCGCGCGCGGTGCTCGGCGCCTTCGCCATCTTCATGTGGCTGCGCGGCGCGGCGGAGATGTACCTGCTCTATGTGACGAAGAGCTGGAAGCCTCCGTACGGCGTGGCGCACGACGTGGCGTGCATCGCGCTGGTGCTCGGGGGCCTGTTCTGGGGCCGGGCCCGGTGGCTGGGCACGCCAGGCACCGGGGACGTCTGGGCGCTGGCCTTCGTGGGGCTGGTGCTGGTGAGCCTGCTCGTCGAGGTGGCCTACGCGGCGCTGTTCTTCCACGCGGTGGAGGGACGCACCACGGGTGACGAGGGCATCTGGTTCGCCGACGAAGAGCAGGCGCGCTTCCGCCGCATCAACCGACTCACGCTGGCGTTCAACGTGCCGCTGTATGTGGGGCTGGCCGCACTGTTGACGGTGGGATGGGGCGCGCGCTGAATCTGCAAGGTCAATTCCTGGCCTTCATCCAAGCCTATAGCCTGTCATACGCAGAGCAGGTCCAAGGCCAATCGGCCAGAACCTCTGTGTCGAGGTACCAAGCGAGGCAAGGCTTCGCCCGCTGTGAGTCTTCTCGTCGTGTCTGCAGGGTGAAGACATAAACGCTTGTCTTCTCAAAATCCTATCGGTCGCGAGTCGCTGACCGGGAGGGCAGCGCTCAGGGCTCACCGGCGCTGTCGGCGGTGCGCTGCCCTTCCCTGTCACGACCCCATCGATTCGCGGAGGCCGGCAAAAGCATGTCATTGAATTCCTATCTATGGTACCCGAGTTACTGTTGTATAGTGGCTGGAAGACGTTGGCCATCCGCGTGTTGCGTGCCGAACCGTCGCGAGCAAGAAGTGCTGTCGTTGATTCCATGGGGGGACGGTCCATTCCGGACTTCATCCTGCTCTTCGGGGAAAGACTATCAATGAGAAGCCGTCCTGGTGTGCTGTGGTCTTGGGGACTGGGCGTGACGCTGGCCTTGTCGCTGGGGGCGTGTGGTGTGGAGTCCTCGGAGGAGAAGGTCCGTCCTCTGGAGGATGGGGTGTCGCAAGAGGACAACGGGGCGTTGACGCGTGAGCGTCCGGAAGCCTCGTTGACGTGGGACCCGTATGCGGACGCGGTGGCCTCGGGCACCACGGCGACGGTGCTCAACGCGAGCGCGGCGCTGGGCGCTCCGGACGGGCAGGCCGCGACACTGCTGGGCTTGCTCAACACGGCGCTGGTGCTGGACCTGGGCCAGGGTGAGGAAGGCACCGGCGACCTGCGCGTCTACTACCATGGCCTGTCATTGGCGCTGGTGGCCCAGGTGGACTTCCTGAAGGCGGATGGGACGCTCATTGGCTCCAGCTCGCTGAACCTGGTGGAGCTGGGCCTGGGGACGCATGTGGCGGTGGCGGCGTACCCGGGGAACAAGCCCTATCGCTACGTGCGCCTGAGGGGCGCGGTGCTCGCGCTCTACCTGGTGGACGCGGTGGAGACGTCGCTGCGGCCCGTCTGTGGTGATGGGGTGCTGGGCGGAGCCGAAATCTGTGACGACGGCAATCAACTCTCTGGCGACGGCTGCAACAGCGTCTGCAAAGTGGAGCCGGGCTACACCTGCACGGGACAGCCGAGCGTCTGCACCGACATCGACGAGTGCGCCGACGGGACGGCGAACTGCCAGCCGGGTAAGATTTGCGTCAACACGCCCGGGAGCTACACCTGCGAGCCCGACCTCTGCGCGGGGGTGGTCTGCGTGCCGCTCGACGCGTGCCACACTGCGGGCACCTGTAATCCGTCGACCGGGCAGTGCTCCAATCCGGTAGCCCCCAACGGAACGGCGTGCAGCGACGGCAACGCCTGCACCCAACCGGACACCTGTCAGGGCGGGGTCTGCACCGGCGGCCCGCTCGTCGGCGACACGACCAGCAACATCGCCCATCGGTGGACCTTCGACGAGGCCAGCGGCAGCACGGCCCTGGACTCGGTGGGCTCGTCGAACGGAACGCTGGGCAGCTCGGCGTCGCGGACGGTCAGCTTCGACGGCTCCAATGCGCTCACGCTCACGCCCACCCAGCAGTGCGATCTCAACGCCCACGTCGACTTCGGCCTCGCGCCCGGACAATTCGGGACGAGCGCGTTCACCGTGAGCTACTGGCTGAAGACGACCTTCAACAGCAACGGCCTCGGAGATCTCATCGGGAACCGGGTGGACGAGAACGCAGGTAACTACCTCTCGGCAAGGCTCAGCGGCAACTCGAGCAAGTCGCTCGAGATCTACGAGGACGCGGCAGGCACGAACGGCGCAGGCTTCAACGTCGCTCCTACGCAGCTCAACAACGGCAGCTGGCACCACGTCGTCTATACCCGCGGCGGGACCTCGGTGAAGATGTACATTGACGGCGTGCTGGTCGGCTCCGCGACCAGCGCTGCGCCGACGAACCTCACGGGCGCCAATTCGTTCCGCATCGGCCGCAGGCTGCCGACCTGCCCGGGCGGCTTCTACAGCATTCCGGCTTCGTTCGACGATGTCCGGACCTACAGCCGCGAGCTCACCGCCTGCGACGTCGCCGTGCTGAGCACGCCCTAGTCCTTCGACCGCGGCATGTCGCGGCGTGAGGAGTGGAACGTCGCACGTGCCTTGCGCGAGGTGAACCGCCAGCTGAAGCGCAAGGGCTGGCGGTTGACGTCGCGCCGCCAGGCGTCCGTCTCGCGCTGGAGCCTGGGGAGCGTCGCGATGCGGCGCTTGCCCAGGCACTGGCGGGACAGGACGCCGAGGCCGACTTCGGCGCCTGAGGACCAAGCCCCTTCCGCCGCATCAACCGGCTCACGCTGGCGTTCAACGTTCCGCTGTCTGTGGGACTGGCCGCACTGCTGGTGCTGGCGGGATGAGACGTCCCTTCCACCCCCGTCTTCCCTTCGATTAGCGTAGCCCGCCTGTCATGAACTCCGACTCCGCCTCGGCGCTGCTCCTCGAGGAGTACTTCGAAAAGGGTGATGCGCGCTTTCTCGAGGAGCTCTTCCGGAGCCGCTCGGAGAAGAAGCTCAAGTCGCTGGCGGAGCGCTGGTCCAACGACGCGCGCCCCTTCGCGCGCCAGGCCCTGCTCGGCTACATCGACGACGGGTGCGACCGTCCCGAGCACCGCGCGCTGGTGAAGGGGCTCTTCAAGCGCGCCGAGGCCCGGGGCGACGACGAGGCCATGGGGCACTTCCTGGTGGCGTTCGACCGGCTCGCACGGCGGGAGCTCCAGAAGCGCAGGGGCTGGGACTGGTCCACGCGCCAGCCGACGGAGAGCTGGGTCCTGCGGTGGGACACCTCGGTGCCCAACCGCGCCCGGCGGCAGGGCGGGTCCGCCGCGTCGAAGCGCTCCAAGGAGGGCTACCTCCTCTATCGCCCCATGCCCCGCTTCTCGCGCGTCACGCGCCAGTACCTCCAGCGGCGAGCGTGGCGCTACTTCCGGAAGAAGGCGAACGGCGGAGAGCTGGCACGGTATGGCGCGGCCATCCGTCCCGCGCTGGCCCTGTACGAGGACGACCACCTGTCCCGCCCCGAGCGCCTCGTCGATGCCTGGGGCCTCATGCACGCGCTCTACCACGGGTCTCCCGTGCTCGTGCGGCACCCCAAGGGCATCACCGTCGCGGACGGGCACACGCTGGCCGAGCTGCGGCCCGCGCCCTACCGCCCCGACGCCTGGCGCGGCTGCCGCGACGCGCTGCTCGCCCTGCTCTCCACCGCCCGGAGCCGCACCGTCCGGACGTTCTGCATCGACTTCCTCAAGAGCGAGTACACCCAGGAGCTGCGCGGCCTCTCCGTCGACCGGCTCCGGCCGCTCCTCGACAGTCCCCATGAGGAGCTGCAGTCCTTCGCGGTGGAGCTCCTCCAGGGAGCGACGGGGCTGGAGCTGCTGCCGGTGAAGGAGTGGCTGGCGCTCCTGGAAATCAACAACCCGGTGGCGCTACCCCTGCTCTGCGAGCTGGTGGAGAAGACCGTCTCCCCCGAGCGGCTCACCCTCGTGCAGTGCATCGAGCTGGCCTGCGCGCGCGCCGCGCCGGTGGCGGAGCTGGGCCTGCGGTGGGCGAAGGCGAAGCGAATCGCCAGCGCGGATGACCTCACCTTCCTGATGCGCCTGACGCGCGCCGAGGCCCCGGCCGTCCGCGCCGACGCCATCGACTGGCTGTGCCAGCTGCTGCTGCTCGCCGACGCCGCGAAGCCCGAGCTCGTCCGGGAGCTGCTCGACTCGCGCCACGGTGACGTCCGCGCCCGCGCGCTGGAGCTGATGGCCAAGGACCCGCGCTTCGGTGACAGCGCCCTGCTGTGGACGGCCATGGCGGAGAGCCCCTACGACGACGTGCGCCAGGCGCTGCTCCGCATCCTCCCCGAGAAGGAGAAGGCCTTCGCGCCGCACAGCCTCCAGCACCTGTGGGCCTCGGCCGTGCTCGCGGTGCACCGGGGCAGCCGGGCCCGGCAGCTGGCGACGTCGCAGCTCGCCGAGCGCGTCATCCGCAAGCCCGAGGAGGCCGAGGCGCTGCTGCCCATCCTGGGCTTCGCGCTGCGCAGCATCCGTGCTCCGGAGCGTCGCACCGCGCTGGCCTCGCTGACGCGCGTCGCGTTCCAGCGGCCCGCGCTGAAGGACGCGCTCACGCGCATGCTGCCGGAGCTGAAGCTCGTCGGTGACGAGGTGACCTCGTGAAGCTGGACCTCCAGTACCTCGGCCGGAGCGGCGTGGTGGACGTGCCGGGCGGCTCGGCGCTGAGCTTCCAGCCCAACCTCGCCCGCCCGCGCGTCTTCTTCGACCAGGAGCTGAAGCACCCCATCCGCTTCCGCGAGGCCATCAGCGCCCTGCATGAAGTGGTGGTGGGAGACCTGCGCATCCAGAAGAAGGACCGGAGCGCCTACGAGGCCTGGAAGGCGGAGCAGGCCCGAGAAGAGGCGGAGCTCCGCCGCGCCATCCATGACCAGGAGAAGCAGGTCGAGCTGGCGAAGCTCACGCGCGAGCCGATGCCGCGCAACCTGGAAGCGGACTTCCGGAAGATGCACAGCCTCTACTGGACGGCCCGCAGGCGCTGGGCGAGCGAGCTCTCCCAGAACGACCCCGCGCTGTTCCGGGCCCTCGTCCCGTGCGACCCGGTGGTGACGGTGGCTCCGGACACCGTGTTCTTCGAGTGCTTCGCCAAGGACGAGTCGAGCTACGGCTGCCTCTTCGTCAACCGCGACGCCTTCAGCGGCAAGGGCGAGGCGGCGACCGGCACCACCAACGTCGACTACTCGCTGGCGCTGTACGAGCACTTCCAGACGCTGCGCACCTACCGCCCCACCCGCCTCCAGGTGGACCCCTCCGGCTTCGAGGTGAAGGTGCAGGGCGTGGCGGGCTACCGCGAGGAGAAGATTGACCTGCCGCCCACGTGGCTGCGGGGCTTCGGTCAGCTCCAGGCGGCCATGGCGCTGCCGTCGCGGCGGGTGGAGCTGTCCGTCGACGCCGTCTACTCGCTGCTGGCCTTCCTCAAGCGGCACCGCGAGAAGACGGGCCCGCGCTCGCTGCGCTTCCAGCTGAGGCCGGGTGCACCCGCTTCAGTGGTCGTGGAGCCCTGGGGTCTCACCATCCACAGCCGGGGCAAGCCCTACGACGGTGCCGCGCCGGAGGACATCAAGGTCTGGGGCCGCCGCCGGCTGATGGTGCTGGCGCGGCTGCTCCCGCTCGCGGAGCGCGTGGAGGTGCAGCTGTTGGGCTCCGGCCTGCCCAGCATCTGGACCGTCCACATGGGCGAGATGCGGCTGGTGCTGGCGCTCTCCGGGTGGACGGCCAACGACTGGACGGGCGGCGCCAGCCTGGAGCTGCTCGCGGGCGATGCACGGCCCGAGGCGCGCGCGGTGGACCTGCTGGCGAAGCGGCTGCAGGACGTGCAGCGGGCCTCACTGGCGGAGCTGGCCTCGCACGTCCCCGCTTCGCGCGACACGCTGCTGGGCTCACTGCACCTGCTGGCGAAGCAGGGACAGGTCGTCTACGACTTCGCGACGCAGAGCTACCGGTGGCGGCAGGTGATGCCCGTGGCCCTCTCCGAGTCCGTGCTCGGCCCCGAGCCCGAGGAATTGGTCCAGGGCCGGCGCCTCCAGCAGCAGGTGAAGCTGCTGCGCGAGGAGCCCCTCTCCGACGCGCGGCGCCTGCTGGTGGCACGGGCCGGTGAGATGGAGTGCGAGGCCATCCTGGACGTGGATGGCGGCTTCTCGAAGGCGCGGTGCGGCTGCTCGCACTTCCGCAAGTACCGCCTTCGCGCGGGGCCGTGCCGCCACCTGCTGGCGCTGCGGTTCAGCGTGCTGCGCGGCACCTCGGGATTTGGTATGGAATTGCCCGGCCCTGCCGGGCGCGTGGTTCAGTGATGTCGTCCGACCCTTCAAGGAGTTCCCTTCCGCTCGAGCCCTTCATGCCGCGGTGTTCCGCCGCGGTGGCGGTCTCTCTCTCATTCGTCCCCACGCCCGATGTTCTTTTGGGAATCAGGGGCACCGTGACGGCCTGCACCATCCCGACCCTTCGGGTCCTGGCCGCACGGTGCCCCCGATTCCCTCGTGATCGGCCGTGGTCCTGCGTCTGAAGTCGGGCTGGAAGGGAACTCCTTGAAGGGTCGGACGCCGAGCGGGGAACGGCGATGGCCAGCTTCTGGAATCGGTTGAAGGGCTTCTTCACGGGAGGGGACTCCTCCGGAGAAGCCGCGCGTGAGCAGGACGCTGAGACGGTGCCGACCTCCGGCACGTCGTCCGCGTCCGCGTCCGCGCCCGTGGCCCGAAATCCGTACGTCGCCAACGAGGCCATCCTCGGCCTGTCCGCGGAGGAGTTCCGGAAGCGGGCCCTGAAAATCGTCCCGTGGCGGACGGCGTGGATTGGCCGGGTGGACACGATTCCGCCCCAGAGCGACGAGCGCACCGCGCTCATCGACCGGGGCCTCCTCCTCCGGGGTTTCCTGAATCAGAAGCAGCTGGCGGAAATCCACCGCGTGGGAGACTTGTGGCTGAAGCACCACGATGCGCACCGGCTGGCCTCGGCCCTCGCGTCGAAGACGGCGGAAGCGGCCGTCGAGCAGCAGCGCGAGGAGCGGCGCAAGCTCAAGGAGGAGAAGCAGCGCCTGTCGGCGGAGAAGAAGCAGCAGCGCGTGGAGGACATCGCGCGGCGAAAGCGCGAGGACATCATCTTCCTCGGGCGCGGAGTCTCCGGTGCGCTGGCCGACCGCCGCTCCAACATCGAAGCGCTCCAGGCGGCGAAGCTGCCGGTGCTGTCGTCTCCGGCGGATGTGGCGCGGGCGCTCGGGCTCACCATTCCCCGGCTGCGCTGGCTGTGCTTCCACCAGGAGGCGGCGGAGAAGACGCACTACCACTACTTCGAGGTGGCCAAGCGCTCCGGCGGCAAGCGGCTGCTCAGCGCGCCCCAGCCCACGCTGAAGCAGGCGCAGGCGTGGATCTTGAAGAACATCCTGGAGCCGCTCCCCACCGAGCTGCCGGCGCACGGCTTCATCCGGGGACGCTCCACGGTGAGCAACGCCGCCGCGCACCTGGACCGCGACGTGGTGGTGAACCTGGACCTCAAGGACTTCTTCCCCACCATCACCTTCCGGCGGGTGAAGGGCGTGTTCCAGCGGCTGGGCTACTCGCCGGCTGTCGCCACGGTGCTGGCGCTCTTGTGCACCGAGTCGCCCCGGAAGCAGGTGGAGTACGACGGGAAGCGCTACTGGGTGGCGGTGGCGGAGCGCGGCCTGCCCCAAGGCGCGAGCACCAGCCCGGCGCTGTCGAACCAGATTGCGCGCAAGTTGGACCGGCGCCTGCGCGGACGCATGGCGAAGCTGGGCTGGGAGTACACCCGCTACGCGGATGACCTGACGTTCTCCGCGCCCGCCGGCAAGCGCGACCAGGTGCCCTTCCTCATGGCGGCCGTGCGCCACGTCGCGGAAGAAGAGGGCTTCGCGCTCAACCCGAACAAGGGCCGCGTTCAGCGCGTGGGCGGGCGGCAGAGCGTCACCGGCATCGTGGTGAACGAGAAGCTCTCCGTCCCGCGCGAGGAGGTGCGCCGGCTGCGCGCCATCCTCCACCAGGCGCGGCTGACGGGGCTGGCGGCGCAGAACCGCGAGGGCCGGCCCAACTTCGAGGGCTGGCTCCAGGGGAAGATTGCCTACGTGTGCATGGTGGACCGGACCAAGGGCCTCAAGCTCCTGGAGGAGTTCGAGGCGGTGAGGAGCGGGAAGCGGGCCTCCGCCGGCTCGTAGCGTCCGGGCGGTCTCACATCCCCGGGTGCATCCCCATGTCCTCGTCGCCGTGGATGAGCCACTGGCGCGCGGAGGCCTCCTGCCAGAAGCGCCGCAGAATCCGGTCCGTGTGACTCTCGCGCGCAATCCGGTTGAGCTGCAGCGCCACGATCTGGCTCTCCACCATCTCCGCCACCCGCACCACGCCCGAGCGCAGCCCGTACTCCTGCACGCGGCGAATCATGTCCGCCGCCTCCGGGGACGCCGGCTTGAAGGTGCGCACGTCCGCCTTGATTTTGATGTCCCGCCCCGACAGCGAGTCGGTGGCCCCGCGCAGCTCCGCCACGAAGCGCTGCATCTCCTCCACGCGGATGTACCCATCGAGGATGAAGTCCACGATGGCGTGATTCCGGTCGACCTCTATCTGGAACACCGGGGCTCTCCTTGTGCGCAGGGAATTACGGGGTGAGCCGTTCTGGCGAGGTTCGGAGAGTAGAGAAGTGCCGCAGGAGCGGATAGGCGTCCGCCAGGGCGGTGCGAGCGTTCAGTTCATGATTCCGGGCCCAGCCGCTCCAGCAGCAGCGACAGCGCGCGCTCGGCCACCGCGCGTCGCACCTCGCCGCGGTTGCCCGGGAAGACGTGCCGCTCCACCGTGGCCTTCCCGCCCCGGCGCAGCACCGCGAGGAAGGCCAGGCCCACGGGCTTCTGCGGCGTGCCTCCGCCCGGCCCGGCGATGCCCGTCTCCGCCACCGCCCAGTCCGCGCGCGAGCGCTCCAGCGCGGCGTGCGCCAGCGCCTCCACCGCCTCGGCGCTCACCGAGCCGTGTGCCACCAGCAGCTCCAGTGGCACACCGAGCTGCTCCACCTTGGACTCGTTCGAGTACGGAATGAACCCTCGCTCCACCACCGCGGACGCGCCCGGCACCTCCGTCAGCCTCGCGCAGATGAGGCCGCCCGTGCAGGCCTCCACCAGCGCCAGTCGCACGCCCGCCTCGCGGCAGCGTTGCAGCACCTGGCTTGCCAGCACGTCCGGAGATTCGCTCGTCATGGGTGCCCCGCTCCCTGCCTGGATTGCAGCACCCCTTCGGGGCCTCTGGCCAGGGAGGCTACATCCGGTGATTCGCTCGTCATCGGTGTCCCTTCCAGGCCGGGCTCCAGTGCCGTGCCGGGGCTTCAGGCCCCACGCGCATCATCCACCTTCTCGTGGAGCCTGGGGCTGGTGATGGACGAAGCCCCCGCCATCGTTCGCCGCCTTGCGCCGCGCCTCAGTCGTCCGCCTCCGCCGGCCGTGCGCCCAGCACGCCACCAGCATGTCCTGGCGGTAGCAGATGCCCACGCAGCCCCGCTCGCGCCGCAGCGCCACCGCCGGGTGCACCGCCTCGGGCTGCACCCGCTCCAGTGACTCCAGCGGGACGAAGCCCGCGCGGCGCAGCCGGTCCATCCACGAGGGCGCCGTCTCGTGGCGCTCGCAGCGGACCGACTCGTCCACCGTGCCGACGATGTCGTCCACCTCGCGGCCGAAGAAGCGCTTTATCGCCGCACGGTCCTCGCGGGGAACGTCCAGCGTGTCCAGCAGCTCGAACACGCGCGTGAAGTGGTTCCACGCATTGCGGAAGCGCTCGCGCACCGGCGCGCGGTGGTGGTCCACGTGCGGCTCGCACAGCACCAGCCCGGTCGGCGCCAGCGCGCGCAGACGCCGCAGCACCGCGTCTCGTGTCGGCGGCCTCCTCCAGCCCCTTCGCCCCCGTCAGCCACTCGGGCTCCGGGTGGGG
>JBKGHK010000188.1:0-15457 GCA_046520375.1 Pyxidicoccus sp. 3LFB2 | reverse complement strand
CACACGTGCCGCCGGGAACGCGCCTGGCCCCGGGGAGCACCTGGTCCTCGGGCGTCGGCGCCAGGGCGGAGCCCAGGCCCGTGCAGCCGGCCCCGGTGCAGGACCCGCGCGAGGCACGCATCCTCGCGGCCTGCGAGCGCATCGAAGCCGAGCTGCGCCAGGCCCCCCAGCAGGTGCGCGAACTGCTCGGAGCTTCGGGTGAGACGGCGCGCGGGTTGGGCGAGACGTGCCTCGGACTGCTGCGGCGCGAGCGCACACTGCGCAGCGAGTGCTCGCCCGAGAGCCTCGCCTTCCTCGAGAAGGAGAAGGCGGAGCTCCAGCGGCGCAGCACGGAGGCCACGGACCCGTCGGTGCGCCGCTCCCTCTCCCTGGCGGTGGAGGCCATCGACGACCAGCTCCGCCAGCGCGGGCTGATGCGCCAGAGCGCGGAGCGACTCGACGCGGAGCTCACCCGGCTGATGTGGACGCTCGACGGGATGGGCGCGCAGTTGGTGCGGCTGCGCTCGGCCGGTGCGGAGGTCGCCGTGGCGCCGAACGCGGAGGTGCTCCAATCGATGCAGCAGCTCCACGACGAAATCGACGCCATCGCCGACGCGCTCGAGCATGTGGCGCGGGGGGACCTGCAGCCCATCAGCCCCGTCGACGACGTGGGCTCCGCGCCTCCGGGAACGCGCTCGCGCGAGCGAATCTAGTTCCGCACGGCCCCTGAGCAGGGCCACCAGCCGTCCTGGAGGCGTGGCAGCCGATGAAGGTCCTCAACGACTTTGCTCCGATTCCGATGCCCGCGCGCGAGGCGGCGCATCCCTTCCTTGCGCCGCGGGCCAGCGAGCCGGTCCGCTACGCGCTTCACCTTCCTTCGGCGCAGGAGCTGCTCGGCGAAGTGCTGAAACGCCCTGGAGACTTCGTCACGAAGGGCGAGCCCGAGGCGAGCGGAGTCTTCGTCGTCGACCATGGCGACAAGGTCGTCTCCGTGGAACGGGACCCGTACTCCGGCCTCATCGAACGCCGCGAGTTCCCGTCCCTCCAGCACTGCTTCGAGGCGCTGCTTCCGCTCTACCGCCGCTTCCTGAAGGCCGAGTTCGATTTCTTCACAGCCAACCTGCTCTGGGACGAAAGCCTCTTCCCGAGGCAGTGGCGGTACACGACCGAGCTGACCCTGGGCATTCTCCAGAAGTCGCTGCGGTCCCCGGACGCGTTCCACTCCGCTCCGACGCGAACGTATCCCCCGCTCGCGGAGGTCATTGCGCTGCTCCTGCCGCATGAAGCGCGACTCCTCGACGACCGACAGAGCGATGGCCCCCACCTGTCGAGGACGAAGAAGGGCTACGTGTTTCGCTGGTACGAGCGGGGACAGCTCCATGGGGAAGAGGCGTACCGCACCTTCGAGGAGGCGCTTCGAAAGTTCCTCGAAGGCTTCATGCTGCCCGACCTCCTGCAGCCACGCCCTCGGTTCTCCCGGCTGACCCCGCTCGAGCACAGCTGGAGCGAGGGAGAGCCTCCGGTCTGACGCCTTCCCCGGACGGCCACATCCTGGGAAGGGCGCGAGGCGTAGCGCCTCATGAGCGGCGGCGGCGCATGAGGGCGGCGGCCCCCAGCGCGAGGGCGAGCTCGAAGCCCCCCGAAGTGGCACCGCAGCCACAACCGGATGACTCCTCCTGAGGCGGCGGGCTCGTCCCCGCATCCTGGGACGGGGGCGTGCCCGCGTCCTGCGGCGGCTGTGTGCCCGCGTCCGGAGCCGGGCCCGCCCCCGCGTCCTGCCCCGGCTCCGTCCCTGCATCCCGCGGAGGGGCCGTGCCTGCGTCCTCACACACGGAGGACACAGTCCCCACGCAGACGCCGGCCTGACAGGCATCAGGCATGGTGCACGCGTTGCCATCGTTGCAAGCACTGCCCTCGGGCCGGGGCACCACGAGGCACCCTCCCAGGCCATCGCAGGTGGAGGACTGCTCGCACGCCCCGCGGCTGCACTGGTACGCACGCCCACCGCAGGTGCCCGCCTGACACGTGTCAGCGGAGGAGCACGCGTTGCCGTCATCGCAGCTCCGGCCGTTGAGCGGCGCGCACACGCCGTCCACGAGCGCCCCCGCCGCCACCGAGCACGCATCACAGACGCCCCCGGCGCACGCGGTATCGCAGCACACGCCGTCCACGCAGGAGCCACTCGCACACTCACCGGACACGGCGCAGGAGCGGCCATTCGCCAGTCCATCGCCCACCCACCGCGCGCGCAGCCGCGGGGAGCCATAGGGGTCCTTGCGCTCGTACACCACCAGCGTGCGCCCCTGGCCGTCCGAGGCCTCCACCGGCGCGGATTGCGCGGAGGGCGTGGACGCCACGGAGAAACGCGCGTCGGTCAGGTCACCGCCCCCCACGGGGATGAGCTGGCCGAACACGTGCTGCTCTCGCAACGTGTCGCCCGCCAGGTCATCCCGGGTGTCCGTCCACACCGCGACGTGGTGTGCCCCGTTGAAGGCAAGAGCCGGCTCCGTCTGGTAGCCAGGCGCGATGGCCAGCCTGCGCCCGGTGCCATCCGGCATGCCTCCGTCCTGGAGCACCCGCGCGCTGTAGAGGTCGTAGTCGCTGGAGTCGAAGTTGCGGTCGTCCTGCCATACCACCAGGAAGCCGCCGTCCTCCGCGCTCACGGCGGGGTTGAACTTGCTCCACAGCGACCTCAGCAGCGGCTGGCCCTCCGGCTCCAGCACGACGCCATCCGAGGTGAGGCGGGCCGCGTACAAATCATGGAAGCTGGAGTTCCGCCTGCCAGCCCAGACGACGAGCGAGAGGTCTCCAAGCGTGGCGATGGCCTTCTGCACATACCCGGCTGCGCCGGTGGCGATGGTCACCGGCGCCTCATCGTTCGGCGAGCCTTCGTACGGGATGCGTCGCCCCAGGAGGCGGGCCCCCTCTCCCGAAATGAACTCCTCCCAGACGACCTGGTACTGGCGGCCATCCGATGCCACGACCGGCTGGTGCCGCTCGCCGACGCCGGGAGTGAGGAGCAGCTCCCGAACCGCCAGCACGCCCGCGTCCGGACTGAGCCGGGCCGCGTACACCTCGGTCTTCGGGGTGGTGCCGGCGTCGCGTGAATCCTCCCAGACCACCAGGCACTGGCCGCTTTCGCAGGCGATGCTCGGCGCGGTCTGGTCGCGAGGTGCGGTCGTCACCGGGACTGCCGCCGGGTCCAGCAGCGCCCCGTCCGCGCCGACGCGGGCCGCGTAGATGTCCTGCCCCGCGTCAGGGGCATTGCGGCCATCCACCCAGGCCACGACATAGCGCTCGCCGTCGAAAGCCACGGAGGGCTGCGTCTGCCTGTTCGGCATCGCCGAGAGGAGCACCCCCGGTGTCGAGGGCAGCTCGCCGCCTGCCCCTACCACCCTGGCGAACACATCCACCGAGCGGGGCTGGGGCTGCTCCTCGGCCCAGGCGAGCAGGAAGGCCTCACCGTCCGAGGCGACGGCCAGCGGCTTCGATTGGGGAGCAGGCAGCCCCATCGGCAGCTCGGTCGTGGAGACCGGCGCCCCCGCCGAATCCAGGCGGACCACGGACATGACCCGGCCCGTGGGGCGGTACTCCAGCCAGGTGACGAGGTACCCGTCGCGGGCGGCTGCAATCACGGGCGACGCCTGGTTCCCCCCTGGGGAGAGCACGCGCTCGGAGCCGCTCACCGGCGTACCATCCCGGGCGAGCCGTGCGACGTAGGTTTCGGTCGGCGGCACGCCGCCGTCCGGGAGCAGGGCCCGGCCATCCGACCAGGTCAGGAGGTACTGCGTGCCGTCGGACACGAGCGCCGGGGAGTACTGCGAGCCCGGAGCCGAGATGATGCGCCGGCCGCCCGGGTCCAGCACCATGCCGGACGTGCTGATGCGCGTCCCATACAGGTCCGTGGCGCCCGAGACGCCGGAGCGCGCGTCGCTCCACACCACCAGGAACTCCGAGCCGCCGAAGGCCACGGTCGGTCGGAACTCCGAGGAGACGCCAGTGGCGATGGGGAAGGCCGCCCCGATGCGCCTGCCATCGCGGCCCACCCGGGCGCCATACACGTCCGGGTTGGAGAAGGTGCGCAGCTCGTTCCAGACGACGAGGAAGTGCGTCCCGTCGAAGGCCACCTGAGGCGACTCCTGCCGGACGCTGGAAGAGGCGAGGGCCATGGACGTCGAGTCAAGCACCTGGCCGGACGGTGAGACGCGCACGGTGTAGATGTTACTCGTCGTCGACGACGTAGGCTGCCGCTCCCACACCACCAGGGAGTTCGTCCCGTCGAAGGCGACTGCTGGAGTCGCGTGGTAGTACGGCGCGGACGCGATTTCGAAGCCGAAGGCATCCATCACCTGTCCGTCCCGGCCCACCCGCGCGCCCATGAGGGTGCTCATGGCGTCCACCCCCCGGCGGTGGCTCTCGCGGTGGTCCACCCAGACGGCGAGGTAGTGGGTGCCGTCGAAGGCCAGGGCGGGCTCCTGCTGCGCATTGAACGCGGGCATGCGAACCGGCAGGTCGATGCCGAACTCCGGCGAGGAGCTGGCGAGCCGCGCGGCCTGGGCCGGTGGCTCCGAGGCAGCGGGCCAGGCCTGGGCCTGTGCCCGCGTGCCCTGGAAGGCCATCAAGAGAGCGGCCGCGACGAGCGAGCCCGAGGCAAGGAGCGTCATGAGGATGGGGCGCGGGTAGGCCATGCAGGTCTCCAGGGACGCAACCGTACCCAGAACTCACGGCTCAGCGTGAGGCGGGCATGGGGGCTGTTCATGACTGTCGGGCCGCTGCGCCTCCAGCGGAGGTTGCATGCCGCCCTTGTATCGGGTCCCGTGCATCGAGGGGCCCTCGCGGACAGTGGGCCTCAACACGCCCGCTCAATACCTAGTGGGGATGAATCTCACCCCAGTCAGGCACACGCGCGCCCGGCTTTTTGAGAACGAGCTCCTCGAGGCCTGCTCGACGGTGCACCCCCTCATCCCGCTGCTCTTCTGGGGGCCGGTGGCGCTCGGGCTCGGCGGCTGGTCCATCCATGCGGAGGTGACGACCTGGCGCGCGCTGCTCGGTGGCTTCGTCCTGGGTGTCTTCGTGTGGTTGGGCATGGAGTATGCGCTGCACCGATTCCTCTTCCACTGGGAAGGGCGGGGACCCTGGAGCCGGAAGTTTCACGAGATTCTGCACGGCTACCACCACCGGTATCCGGACGACGCGCAGCGACTGATGATGCCGCTGGGTGCGAGCGTGCCGATGGCGGTGCTTGTCAGCGCCGTGCTCTGGACGTTCCAGGCGCCCTGGCTCACCGTGCCGTGCTTCTGCGGAATCGTTTCGGCGTACCTCGCCTACGACTACACGCACTACTACGTGCACGCCTGCAGGCCGCGCACCGCACTGGGCCGGCGCCGCCGTGCGCACCACCTGGCACACCACTTCGTCTGCCCCGACAAGAACTTCGGTATCACCAACTCCTGGGTGGACCGCTGCATGGGCACGCTGCGGGTCCCGAACGTCCGGGCCGGAGTCACACGGGTGCGCCCGATCCGCTCACCGACAGAAGGCCTTCCTCCGCGCGGCGGGGACCGGCGGTGAGCTGGGCCCACACACCGTTCATGTGAGCGATGATTCAGTCCTTCCTGCAATGGGCGATGAAGCGCCCCCGGCGAAGGCGCCCGCGCGTCGTGCCGACGTGGGCGCGGGTCCTGCTCGCGCTCCAGACCGCGTGCCCGCTCGCGGAGAACTACACCGACGAGACCGGACCGAGATACAGCGGGGACTATCTGACTCCCGGCGCCGTCTCCCCGGAGGAGCCCTCCTCGGTCACCGTCGTGACGTTCAACCTCGCCTTCGCCGAGCAGGTCTCCGAGGCGATAACGGCCCTCACGAGACCGCCGCTCGCAGGGGCGGACATCATCGCGATGCAGGAGATGGACGCGCCCTCCGTGGACAGGATCGCCCAGGAGCTCGGGCTGGCCTACGTCTACTACCCCGCCTCCGTGCAGGTGGATGGCGGCGACTTCGGGAATGCGCTGCTGAGCCGGTGGCCCATCACCGCTGACCGCAAGCTCCACCTTCCCCATGACGACCCGTACCACCAGCGCCGCCGCATCGCCGTCATCGCGACGCTGGACATCCGAGGGACCCCCGTACAGGCGGTCTCCGTGCACAACGCGACCCCCATCGTCGGGCTCGGCGGACGGCTCGACCAGGCGGAGACCATCATCGACGCGCTCGAAGGAACGGGGCCGTTGCAGGTCGTCGCTGGCGACTTCAACACCTCCGACCCGGGAAGCCTCAAACAAACCGTGAAGCTGTTCTCGGAGCGGGGCTTCCAATGGGCCTCGCAAGGCGTGGGTGACACCGCGGATTCCGTGATTGGTGGCTTGCCGCTCGACTTCGTCTTCGCCCGGGGCCTCTCTGCATTGGAGCGCGGCGTGGACAGGCGTCCCGCGGGGAGCGACCACTTTCCGGTCTGGGTGCGCTTCGCATGGCCGCCATGAGCCCGCGGGGACTGTGGGTGGGGGGGATTCTGCTCGTCGCCCCCGGCTGCCTGAGCGGAGCGCACAACCTCGGCGCGGCGACGACCCCCGTGGGGACGACCGAGGTGGGCGTTTCACTGAACGCGCTCGCCTACGAGCACGGCCGGGAGCGGGGGTATGTGCCCAGTCCCGAGCTCACCTTCCGCAAGGGGGCCGGCGAGAGCTGGGATTGGGGCGGTCGCCTCTGTCTTCTGGGCCTCGAGCTCGGGACCCGGCATCGGCTCGTCGAGCGGTCCGCCTGGACGTGGTCGCTCGCCCCGAGCGCGGGGGTCTGGTACGTGCCCGTCACCAACAACTCCACGGAGCCCGTCACCTTGCGCCTCGGGGCGAAGGCGCTGCTCGACTATCGGCTCGGTCGGGTGTGGACCGTCACCGGGGGAGCCTCGCTGATGGGGGCCTTCGCGGGACCGCTCACCGCCTTTCAAGGCAGGTTCAACGGTACGCACCTGCTTGCCTCTCCGGGCGGCTCGCTGGGCGTTGCGTTTCGTCTGGGGACGTCCGTCGAGCTGCGAGCAGACGGCGGCCTCGAGCTTCCGCTCGACCTGAGAGAGGGCCGACGGCAGCTGACGGGCCATGCCGGGCTGACGCTTCGCTGGCGACGCGCCGACGTTCGAGGCCGGAGCGGGCCCTGAGCCGGAGACGCAGGTGGGCTGTCTGCCAGCACACACGAGCCTGCTCCGGCTGACAGCGTGCGCCCGCCGGGCATGTGCTCCACCTTCGGGCCCACCACCCACTCGCCTCCCGGGGCCCCTCGATGACACGACATCCACTCGGCGCCATGGCCGTGGCGTTCCTGCTGTTCGGAGGGGGCGACGCGCAGGCGGGCCCGCCCGCGGACGCGCCCTTCGCACAGCCGGACCCGCCCCGCTCCTGCCCGGACTGCGAGGTGGAGCCCCGGCCCTGGCGTGCGTTCGGAGAGCTGATGCTCACCCAGGCCATCCCCTCCGCGTTCAACATCATCGTGCAAGATGCCGAGTGGGCGAAGATCACCCCCGCCAGCATGGCGGCGAACGTCGAGAATCCGTGGCAGTGGGACAACAACCAGTTCGTCAACAACCAGTTCAGCCACCCGTACCACGGCAGCCTCTACTTCAACTCCGCGCGCGCCAACGGCTACAACTTCTGGCAGTCCGCCCCCTGGGCCTTCGGGGGCAGCCTGATGTGGGAGCTGTTCGCCGAGAGGTGGGCGCCCTCGCCCAACGACTTCTGGAACACCAGCCTGGGGGGCATCACCCTGGGCGAGACGCTCTGGCGCGTGTCCTCGCTGGTGCTGGACAACCGGGTGACGGGAGGCGGGCGGGTGGCGCGCGAGGTGGGCGCCGCGCTCATCAACCCGGTGCGCGGCTTCAACCGCCTCGTGGACGGGCATGCCTGGCGCGTGGCGGAGAACCCGGCGGAGTTCAGGCCGAGCCGCGTCTTCGCGACGCTGGACCTGGGCTATGGCCACACGGTGGGCACCACCACGGACCAGGAGCAGAGCCGGCTGGGCCACGGCTACGTCGCGGGCGAGCTCGTGTACGGCGACGCGGTCTCGGACCTGGACGGCGCGCCCTTCAGCACCTTCGACCTGCGCTTGGGGTTGCTGTCCAGGCAGGCAGAGGGGGCACGGCGGTTCGCCCAGCTGCGGTCGCGTGGGAACCTGGGCGCGAAGCAGCTGCTGCGCAATGAGGGGGCGGAGCACCAGCTGGCCGCCTTCATCACCTACGACTACTTCTCCTCGCCCTCGCTCGAGTTCGGCGGGCAGGGCTTCGCGCTCGGCCCCGTGTCGCGCTGGAGGCTGCCCGGGGAGTTCCGGCTCGAGACCGAGCTGCTCGCCACCCCCATGCCCATCTCGGCCGTGCGCTCCGACTACTTCGTGACCGAGGAGGGGCGCGACTACGACTACGGCGTGGGCATGGGCGGGCGTGCCGAGCTGCGGGCCTCATGGGCGGAACGCACCCAGCTGCGGGCCACCGGGCGCTACCTCTGGCAGCCGGTGCTCAGCGGCTTCAACGGCGACCACCAGCAGCTGGGCCTCGAGCTCGAGGGGCGCTTCTTCGTCATCGGGCAGGTGGGCCTGGGCGCCAACCTCTTGTGGTACCGGCGCGAGAGCCGGTACGACGCCTTCGCGGATGTGACCCAGACCGGCCGGAGCTTCCGCATCTTCGCCTCGCTCGCGGGGCCGAGGTGGACCCCATGAAGAATATGGCTCAGCGCACCGCGGCCCGAGTCCTCGTGCCGCTGCTGCTCACCGTCTGCGCGGGGTGCGCGGACTCCACCCTCAAGACGCTGGGCGAGGAGAACGGCGCCGTCACCGACAACGTGCCGGGCGCCTTCCGCTTCCAGGCCTTCGAGCTGGACAACGTGCACGACGAGGTGGTCGTGCGCTGGGAAAACCCGGAGGGCCGGGCCGCCGTCTCGCACCGCAGCTTCCTGCACCATGGGCAGGGAGCGGTGACGGTGCTGGACGCGGCCGACCAGCTTCTCTACTCCACCCCGGTGGAGTACCAGATCGACAACCAGACGCGCCCCGGGCTGCCCGGCACGTGGACGGTGCGAATCCAGCTCTTCGGCGCGCGCGGCCGGGTGGACGTGGCGCTCACCAGCCTCGCGGGCGAGGGCGACCCCGACCTGGAGCCGACCCTGCCGCCGCAGCTGTCGCCCTAGCAGTCCGGCGCCCTTCCTGCCTTCGGCGGGTGCCGGAAGGCGAACGCCACCGTGAACCGGCTTGAGGGCCCGGCCAGCACGCCCCCTGGCCGCGGCGACGCGGGCCGGTGTCACGTACGGGCAGACCTGGGGGTGGCATGCGCCGGCGCTTCAACGGCCCACGGGAGCACCGTCGTCCCTCCGCGACGCAGCTGCGTCCGTGCTTGACGCATGGCCCTGAACCCGGCCAGGGCTCGCTGCCAGCCTCCACTGGAGGGAGCGCCATGGCACTGCCATTGCACCGCACGTCCTGAAACGGAACGGCGCCTCAAGGCCGATGTGTCTGGTTCATTGGGCCCGCGCCGGCCTCCACGCCCGTACTGCCGGGCACCCCGAGGACCCGATGCGTATCGAGACGAGCTGCGATTCGGCCCACTTCCTATTGGACGGAGACAACTTCTTCAGCGAGCTGCATCGAAGAATCATCGCCGTCGAGACGCAGGGTGCTGGCGCGTCCATCCGGCTGGCCTACTGGAAGGCAGACCCGAACCTCCACCTTCCGGGGGTCGATGGGGTGGGCCAGCGGACCCTGTCGGAAGCGCTGGCTTCGGCCGCCCGGGAGGGGGCGCGGGTCCAGGTCATCCTCTGGAATGGCTGGAAGTCGGAGTGCTTCGTGCCCCACCACCGCTTCTGGCGGCAGGACTGGAAGGTGTGGCTCGCGAAGTGGAAGAGCATCCTCACGAACTGGAAGTCCCCGAAGGGCTCTCTCGAGTTCAAGTATCACTCCTACGCGGGCAACAAGCTGCATCCCTTCACGAGCCTCCACGTGAAGATCGCGCTGTTCGAGACCGCGGGCAGCAAGGACCTGTTGCTCGGAGGCATGAACCTGGGGGAGGACTACAAGTCCAGCACGGTGCACGACGCGGCAAACCACTGGCACGATGCCGCCGTCCACCTGACGGGCGACATCTACCGTGTCGTGGAGCACTACTGGTCCGAGCTGTGGGCGGGCAGGACGCCACCCCAGGCGCCAATCTCGCCCGACCGGAGCGGCGGCACCCCCGTGACGTTCGTGACCACCGACATCCAGGGCAGCACCGCGGAGCGGCATATCCGGACGGAGCTGATCAAATACATCCAGAAGGCCAAGCAGTATGTCTACATGGAGAATCAGGCGCTGACCGACCCCGGCATCATCGATGCCCTGGTCGCGGCGGCGACCCGGGGCGTGCAAATCATCCTCGTGGTGCCGCACCCGAAGCAAACCGTCATGGGCGACTACAGCGGGTATGCGTACGTCATGAACTACGCCTTCCGCGCCATCGCCATGGCAGGAATGACGAGCTTCTCCCACCCCGGCACGGTCTACGGGAAGCACACGGTGAGCAGGAACGAAATCAAGGAGTCCAGCCTCCGCTACGAGGGCTGGGTGATGAGTGGTCGCGCGCTTCAAGTCTCGTCGGGGGACTCTGGCCACGCGCAGTGGGGCCCTGACAACGACACGTACATCACGGGCCTGGAGAAGCGCCTGCGCAACGGAGACGACGCGCTGATGAAGTCCTGGAGAGACCCCAACCTGCCCTTCCGTCCGGCCTCCCAGTTCATGAATCGGGGCTTCCACTGGAAGACGAAGCAGGCCTGGGTCTCCACGTGGGCCTACCTGGAGAAGCTGACGGACATCCAGTCCACGACCTTCAGCATGTACTCGCCGCTGCTCTCGGGAACCCAGGGCCAATCGCCCTACGTCCACTCCAAGGTTGCCCTCATCGACGACAAGGTCGCGTTCATCGGAAGCAGCAACTGGACCTACCGCAGCATGCAGTTCGACGCGGAGGTCAGCGCCGTCATCCAGGACCCGACCTTCGTGCAGGAGACCCGCGAGGAGCTGTTCAAGCACTGGGGCATGCCCGTGGACCTCGCGGAGTGGCGAGAAACGGCGGAGGACAACCTCGAAGTCCAGGACGGCAGGGTGCGCATCGTGCCGCTGACCCTGGATGACCTGAAGGTCAACTACACGAGCCTGACGGCCTGGGGCTCGTGGGCCGCGGGGAACATGATTTGAGGCGCTCATGAGGAGGGCCGCTGACAGGCCCCTGGCCGCCGCGAGGCGGGCCTGTGTAACGTACGGGCGGACCTGGGGGTGGCATGCGCCGGCTCATCAACAGCGCGCGGGAGCTGTGGACGCGGCACCCGGTGGCCCTGGGGGTCGTGGCGACGTTCGGCCTCAGCCTGCTGCTGCGCTGGCTGTTCCTCCAGGGCGTGCCCGACAGGAACTGGCCCTTCTCCATCTTCTTCTACGGCGACTCGCGCTTCTTCCACACGTACGCGTTGGACTCCGTCCGCGAGCGGCCCTCCCAGGCCACCCTGCCCTACCACCCGCCGCTGTTCCCCTGGAGCCTGGGCCTGCTCTACCGCGTCCTCGGAGAGCCCCAGGGCAGCGCGTACCCGTACAAGCTCGTCCTCGCGGTGCTCAACTCGGCCACCGTGGCCCTTTCGTGGGTCTGGTGGCGCAAGGTGCTCGGCACCGGCTGGAGCCTGCTGGCCGCGGCCCTCTTCGCCTCCAGCTTCGGCTGGCTGGTGCTGTCCACCACGTACAGCAATGAAGTGCTCTACGCCCTCTTCCTGTCCGCCACCTGCGCGCTGATGTTCCAGCACCGCGCCGGGCCGACCTGGGCGGGCGCCGCGCTGCTGGGCGTCGTCATGGGCCTGGGCTCGCTCACCCGCGCCGAGCACCTCTACCTCTGGCCCTTCCTGCTCGCGTGGGCGTGGCTGTACCGGGGGAAGACGCCGCTGCCGGCGCTGGCGCGCGCTGGGGCGCGGCGGTGCTCGTCTGCGCGCTCGTCCTGGCGCCCTGGGCCGTGCACAACGCGCGCGTGCTGCGCGAGCTCAACGCGCGCACGCCCGGGTTGGAGCCCCTGCCCGAGCTGGCCCCCGTCACCGTCTACGGCCCCATCAACTTCGCCATGGCCAACCATGCCGGGGCCACGGGAGGCTTCACGCCCGACTCGGTGAACCGGCTCGGCCAGGACGGCAACCTGGACGTGGGCAACCCCGCCCAGCGACGCCTGCTCCTGCACGGCTACGCCGAGGGGCTGGCGTGGATTCGTGAGCACCCCGCAGACGCCGCGCGCCTGTGCGTCGCCAAGCTGGACCGCTGGCTGGACGGCCTGGGCCTGGGCTTCGGCGCGTCCAACCTGCCCTCGGGCCTGAGCGGCAACCGCGCGCCCGTGGACCTCTTCGTTCCCGAGGGCGCCTGGCTGAAGTGGCCGCTGCTGCTGCTGCTCCTCGCGGGCGCCGCGCTGTCCCTGCTGCCGCGCTGGCGCGTCTTCGCCCTCTTCACCGCGGTGGTGCTGCACCGCGCCCTCATCACCCTCGCCTTCTTCGGCTACACGCGCGGCCTGCTCGCCATCTTCCCCGCGCTGCTGCCGCTGCTGCTGCTGCCCCTCATCGTCCTCGCCGCGCGCCGCCCCACCCTGGCGCCGCGCCTGCCCGCCTTCGCCACCGCCGCGCTGCTGCTCTTGTGGGTGGAGGCCGGAGCCCTCGCGCTCGGCACGCCCCGGGGCTTCATGGCCAGCGGCAGCACCGACAGCGCCAGCGGCAAGCTCATCCAGGATGACTGGGTGCGCATCTGGCCGCGCTAGCGGCACGAATCACCCCGTCAATAATTATTTAACCTCGACGGAGAAATACGCGCTCCGGGGCGTGGGCGGTTTCACAACCCGTGTGCGGCTCCGTTTCCGAGTGAACACTCTTAACCCTTGTTTTCCTTGAGGGTCGGCTTTCGGCGGTCTCCCTGGGAATTACCCGCATTCTATTTTCGTTTCAGTACCGCTAATGCGTTTGCCGGGCTCCCTCCATGGAGTCCCTCCGGGTCCGTACCCCGCGGGCCCCTGTAGAGGAGAAACGCATGCGCCACACCAAGGTGTTTGCAGCATGTCTCGTCCTGCTCGCAGGAGCAGCGAGCTGGGCGTTCCAGCCCCCAGACAACGGACAGAGCGCGGTCGCGAGCAAGGCCTTCTTCAAGCCCGAGCTGTACCTCCCCATCCAGAACGTCCCCCTGGAGAAGGCGCGCCAGAGCATGAGCGCCTCCGGTGAGGACGCCTGGGATGCCTTCTTTGCCCGCAACGGGAAGAACTTCCACGTCTACATCGACCCGCGCACCGGTGCCCCCACCGCCGTGCAGGGCTCCATCCCCCTCATTCCCGGGGACGGCTTCAACAACAAGGTGACGCTGGACCAGGTGCGCGAGTCCATCGGCCGCTCCGTCGCGGACGTGGACGCCACCGTCGTCGAGGACCTCGTCCTCAAGTTCATCGCGGACAACCAGGCCGCGTTCAACATCGACCTGATGCAGCTGGGCCAGCCCCGCGTCACGCAGGTCGCCGAGCACCTGTGGCAGGTGCACATTCCCCAGCAGATCAACGGCATCGCCGTGCGCCATGCGCGCGTGGCCGCCACCATCAGCCACGGCAACCTCATCCTCCTGGGCACCGAGGCCTGGGCCAACGTCGGCATCGACACCCGCCCCGCCTTCGCCCCGGCGGACGCGCTGGTGGCGGGCAATGGCTTCATCGGCCTGCTCACCACCCCGCAGCAGCTGTGGCAGCAGCCCACGCTCGAGATTGCCCCCGTCTCCCGCCAGGGTGAGGCATTCAACGGCGCCGTCGGCACCGGCTACGAGCACCAGCTCGTCTACGCCTACGGCTTCCAGGACCCGGACGCCCAGCAGCGCTGGAAGGTGACCGTGGACGCCCAGTCGGGCGAGGTCATGGCCATCGAGGACGACAACCACTACTTCGACGCGCAGATCAAGGGCGGCGTCTACCCGTCCACCAACATCGGCACCTGCGCCAACAACACCGTCTGCGGCACCATGCAGGCCAACTCGCCCATGCCCTGGGCCAACACGGGCGTCGCCTCGCCCAACAACTTCACGGACAGCGCCGGTATCTACAACTACACCTCCGGCACGGCCACCACCACGCTGGCCGGCAAGTACGTCCGCGTCAGCGACAGCTGCGGCGCCATCAGCGTCAGCACCACCACGGGCAACATCGACCTGGGTGGCGTGAACAACGACCACGACTGCACCGTGCCCGCCGGCACCTCCGCGGGCAACACCGCCGCGTCGCGCTCCAGCTTCTACGAGCTGAACAAGCTGGCCGAGCAGGCCCGTGGCTGGCTCCCCACCAACACCTGGCTGCAGAGCCAGCTGGTCTCCAACGTCAACATCAACAGCACCTGCAACGCCTTCTGGAACGGCTCGTCCGTCAACTTCTACCGCAGCGGCGGCGGCTGCCGGAACACGGGTGAGATTGGCGCCGTGTTCGACCACGAGTGGGGCCATGGCATCGACGACTTCGACGCCAACGGCTCGCTGTCCAACTCCTCCGAGGGCTACGCGGACATCGCGGCCATCTACCGCCTGCAGACGTCGTGCGTGGGCTACGGCTTCTTCCAGACGAGCAACCGCGGTTGCGGCCTGACGCCGGACGGCAGCGGCTACAACCAGCAGGAGGCCCAGGTCGCCGGCCAGTCGTGGTGCAACACCAAGTGCTCCGGCGTGCGCGACGCGGACTGGGCGGCCAGCGTGAACAACGTCCCGGCCACCCCGCAGAACTTCGTGTGCACCATGTGCAGCGCCAGCACCGGCCCCTGCGGTCGCCAGGTGCACTGCGCCGCGTCTCCCGCGCGCCAGGCCGCGTGGGACTTCGTCACGCGTGACTTGACGGCGGCGCCGTTCAACTACGACTCCAACACCGCCTTCATCGTCGGCAACAAGGTGTTCTACCAGGGCAGCGGCAACGTCGGCACGTGGCACGGCTGCAACTGCACCGCCGGCACCTCCGACGGCTGCGGCGCCACCAACGGCTACATGCAGTGGCTGGCGGCGGACGACGACAACGGCAACCTGGCCGACGGCACGCCGCACATGACGGCCATCTACGCCGCGTACAACCGCCACAACATCGCCTGCCAGACGCCGGCCCCGGTCAACTCGGGCTGCGCCGCCGGCCCCACCGCCGCCCCCACGCACACCGCCACGCCGGGTGACGGCCAGGTGGCCCTCAACTGGACGGCGTCCGCGGGCGCCTCCGAGTACTGGGTGATGAAGACCGAGGGCTTCGCCGGCTGTGACTTCGGCAAGGCCAAGGTCGCCACCGTCACGGGCACCAGCTACACCGACACCGAGGTCGCCAACGGCCGGCAGTACTGCTACTCCGTCGTCCCGGCCTCCTCGAGCGCCTGCTACGGCCGCGCCTCCACGTGCAGCTGCGCCACGCCGGCCTGCACCGCGCCGGGCGTCGCCGCGCTGAGCACGCCCGCCAACGGCG